>CALJNC010000082.1 GCA_937981995.1 uncultured Chitinophagaceae bacterium | reverse complement strand
ATTGGTCAGCCTCAAGTAATTACAAAACAAATTGATGGTGAAAAATGCGAGCCGTATGAGGTATTAGTTGTTGACGTACCAGAAGAATTTAGTAGTAAGGTAGTAAACATGGTTACGCAGCGTAAGGGTGAATTGACTATCATGGAAAGCAAAGGTGAAATGCAGCATATGGAGTTTAATATTCCTTCGCGTGGTTTAATTGGATTGCGTTCTCAAATGCTTACAGGCACTGCGGGTAATGCAATTATGGCGCACCGTTTTAGCGAGTACAAAGCATGGAAAGGTGTAATTCCTGGCCGTCAGAATGGTGTATTGATTGCAAAAGAAAAAGGAAAAGCAACACCATACTCTATGGATAAATTACAAGACCGTGGTCGTTTCTTTATTGACTCGGGTGTAGAGGTTTACGGTGGTCAAATTATTGGAGAAAACTCTCGTGCTGATGATTTAATTGTAAACGTATGTGAGGCTAAGAAATTAACGAATCACCGTGCAAGTGGTGCAGATGATGCATCTAAAGTTATCGTAAAAACTGAGTTTACCTTAGAGGAATGTATGGAGTACATTGGCGAAGATGAATGTATTGAGGTAACGCCGGAAGTAATCAGATTACGAAAAATTCAATTAGACGCTGTTGAACGTAAAAAAACACAGAAGAAAATGCAAGCAAGCTAATTGCTTTAAAAACTTAATATCAAAGGGAAGTCTATTTTAGAACTTCCCTTTTTTTATGCTAAGCAAATAACTGCAGTACGTCAAATTCATAGGTTTCTTGAATTTATTGTTCAAAAGTGATTAATTTAGCTATTGTCTTAAATCATTTATAATGAAAGCAATTATCAATATCGTTTTATTTACCCTGGTTGTATTTACCATATCATCTTGTACAACAGAGACTGTGCCTGAAGAAGCTCAAGTAACTATCTTTTTTGAGCACGTAGTAGACGAAAATGGCCTAGAAGCAAATAGTCCGTTTAATTATTTAAACAGTGGAGGGAATCGTTATAACGTGAGTGCGTTAAACTATGTAATTAGTAATGTTGTATTAATTGATTTAGGAGATAATGAGGTTGCCTTAAATAATAGTAACACTATTGATGGTTTTGGAGGCAGCCAACTTGACCCTGTAGTTCTACCTAATGGCACTTACAAAAGCATGCGTTTTGATGTAAGTGCATTTAACCATCAAGGTAAATTTTTAGATGGTAGCAGCGCAGAACAAAATATTAGTATTGATTTTACAGGCGGAGGCCTCAATGAATCTTTAGAAATGCCTGTAGGAGGCTTAACGGTAAATGGTGCAGCTAAAACGGCCTATATAACTTTTAATTTAAATGCAGTATATGGTGCAACTACTGACTTTAATAATGGAGCTACTCAAGCGGAGGTTACACCAAGTTTTGCGAATGCATTTACTTTTTCGGGTAGTTATACTAACTAAAAAGGATTTGAATATTCTGGATTGGTAGCTAGCGTTTTATCAGTAAACGTTTTTAAGAACGCCACCAAAGCATCTTTATCTTCTTGAGATAATTCTAAACCATTAGGCAGTTGCTGATAAAACTCAGGTGCCAAGGTACTAGAGCTTGTTACTTTATCATAATGATCAACCACCTCCTCTAATGTTTTAAAACGGCCATCATGCATATAGGGCGGTGTCAACTCAATATTACGAAGTGAAGGCACCTTAAACTTTGCACGATCTGTGGCTAAACCTGTTACTATTTCTCTTCCAATATCCTTAAAATCTACATCGGCATCTAAACCATTGTTCATGTATCGATCATTTTCCAAATTAGCTCCTTCATGACAATGCTGACAATCAGCACCGCTCACACTAGGAAAAGCAGGATTGTATTCGGCAAAAAACAAAAAGCGTCCACGCTCTTCTTGATCGGTTAGTGTAATTTTTTTAGCTACATAATCATCATAGCGCGATTGATTAGACACAATACTATTCATGAATTGCTCTAGCGCTTTAGCAATTAAATTGGTATCAATACGGCTGGTTTCAAATGCACGATTAAATTGATCAGGATAGATTGAACTAGCTTGAAGTTTAGCTACCACATTAGCCAATGACTCATTCATTTCAATAGGATCTTGGATTGGTATTAATGCCTGATGCCTCAAAACATTAGAACGACCATCCCAGAAAAAACCATTGGTATTCCAGGCCATATTAAAAATAGCCATGGCTTGTCGTGTACCTCGCTCATTTGTAATTCCTAAAGAAAAACGATTTGTATCAGAGAAACCAGTTTGCTGATTATGGCAGGAAGCACAAGACATAGAACCATTACCAGAAAGTTGCTTATCATAAAAAAGCATCCGTCCTAATTTCACTCCTTCTATTGTTAGTTCATTATCCTCAGGGATATTAGGTTCGGGAAACTCTCCTGTGAAAAGAATATGAACATGATTATCATTATGACCTAAATCTAATGATGGGTCTTTCTCACAACTATAAATTACTATTGTTGTAATAAGTATTAGGGTTAATGATAAAAGTTTTTTATTCTTCATTTCTAAAATTCCTATTCTTTACAAATTCATTGTCTGTTAAACATTTTAAGAAAGCAATTAAGTCTTTTTGTTCTTGATTGTTTAATCCTAATGGTTTTACAAAGTTACTATTTTTGTTTTTATGCACCTTACCCCCACTGTTATAATGCTCTAAAACCTGCTCTAAGGTTTTGAGGCTGCCGTCATGCATATAGGGTGCTGTAAGGGCTATGTTGCGTAAGCTAGGTACTTTAAACCTTGCTCTATCAGTTTCTAAGCTAGTTAGTCTTAAGCGGCCACTATCCGCATAGGAAGTGTACAAGCCGTTATTCTCAAACGCATAATTCGTAAAATTAAATCCGTTATGGCAAGAACTACAATTTGCCTTCTTACTAAAAAACAAATCTTTGCCTCTTCGTTCGCTATGATTTAAAGCGTTCTTTTTTCCTTGATATGTATACTTATCAAATCTTGAATTTCCACTAAGTAAACTTCGTTCAAAATTGGCCAATGCTCTTGTAATAACATAAGCATCTGGTGCGCGGCCATATGCTTTTTGAGCTTGCTGTGCATAATACGGAATTTGCTTTAGTTTTTCGGCTATAACTAATGTATTGGAATTAAACTCATCATGCTCTTGTATAGGCACAAGCACTTGTTGCTCAAGTGTAGGTACTCCACCCGCTCGGGTAAAATTGGGATGATAAGCTATATTGGCCAGCGAAGGAGAATTACCACGGCCCCGTAATTTACCATTCCCTACACTAAAAGCAGTCGTATCGCTAAATGCAAATTGTGTTAAGTGACATGACGCACAACTAATAGAACTATCTTTTGATAGGATTGGATCAAAGAATAGTTTCTTTCCTAATTCCCAACGTGCTTTTGTAAATTCATTCCCTTTGGGGAAATTAATAGCTGGGAAACCTGAGGGTACAGCCATCAGTTTAGGTGCTCCTAATTTTAAAAATGAGTTTTGACGGCAACTAATTGCACAAAGTAGAATTGCCACAAAGACAAATAATATTCCTACCCTCAACCTCTTCATAAATTAATTTACTGTACTATAATACGCTTAGTAGTTACTGGTATTCCAAAAGAATATAACTGAACAAAATAAATCCCTTTAGCATCAAATTGCACATCAATTGCGTTGTGACTATTAAAAGAAACATTGTTTACACTGCGACCAGTAGCATCTAAAATAGCTGCTGTTGTAATCACGGTTTTACCCGTATTATCTAGTGTGATTTGTAAGTTCCCTTGAGTTGGGTTTGGAAATATCTTTAAACCAATCTCTTTTTCAATATTTGAAACCGCTGCTGGCAATCCACTTCCTGCAGAAAATACATGATCTCTAAAATTTCTTAAAACGTCAGCATCTTTTGTTTTTGCACCATGAAAATTTCCACCGGCTGATACATCAATATCTCTAAGTGCTTCTTCAAAATCAGCATCTAGATTAATGGTCACATCGTTTCCGTCGTTTACACCTGCAACCATGATTGTTTGCTCAAAATAAAATTCATCCCACAAACTATGAAACTGAAAATTTTGATTTAGAGTAGCTCCACTTTTTCCTTCAATAGCCGCAAATCGATATCCTGATGCCCAACCCCAATGCATAGATGGCGTATCAAGCGCCAAAGGATGCGGCAAGGTCCATAAAGAAGGATCAGAAGTATTCACCGGAGAATCTACACCAACATGAAATTTAATTCCTTCAATATTTGTAACATTAAACATTCCTAGGCCTTCTAAAACATTACCGTTTTTGGCACGAGCCAAAATATATTTATTAGGTACAGTAGTTTCTATAGCACCATCATGAATCAATGTAATTTTTGATATATAATAGTCCGCACGGGTAAATTCAAGATTATTATTTAAATTGTTTGTGGTAGCTTGGTTTAATGCAAATGGAGCACTACCCATCATATGCTTAATAGCCAATTTCACATTTTTTTGAGCACTTGCGCTTACACTAAAAATAACAGCTACGATTAGTAAAATTCTTTTTTTCATAATATTTAGTTTAATTGCTTTTATATGAGACGGGTGAAATGCAAATATAGTTGGTGAAAAGCATTAGAATACATGAAAAATATATTCTCATGTATTTCTTACAATTCTATGACGTAATTCTTAGAAATTGGTGATTTTTTGAGCCTCTCAGCACCCAATTTATGCTTTATTTGGCAGTTGAGCTGTCTAATTTTTTAATTTTGATATTTAGATTTTAGGCAAACTAGTATACCTTTGCCCTTGTAGTGAAAAGGCTAATAGCTGTCATATTATTTACTTTGTTCAATTTAGGCGTATTTGGCGTTAGTATTGAACAGCATCTTTGTTGTCATTCTCAGCAAGAAGAAAACACAGGACATTGCAATGAAGATGAAAGTTGCTGCGGCGATGCGGAAGATTGTTGTGAAGAAATTATTTCGCAAATAAAAATTGCCAAAGATTTTACTTCACAGGATTCTAAAATTGAATTTGAACAAAACCCTTTTGTGCTTTGCTACCAAGGAAATTATTACAAGCGTACATCTCAGCTACTTAAAACAAAAAATACAGCCTATTCGGCAAACTATTATTTTCCTCCTCCCAAAAATTTTCAAGTACTTTTTAGTTCGTTTTTGATTTGATATTAGTTTTTTCCAGGAAAAAACTAAACCAATATCTTATAAAAAATCCAATATCCTTTATTGGGTTAAAAATTAAAAACAATGAAAATAATTTATAGTATCCTTTTACTCTGTTTGAGTGCAACTACCTTGGTTGCGCAGGACTCAACGCGGATTAAAAAGAGAAAAAACAAAAAACTAAAAGTCCTTCGTATCAAAAAGAAAACGAATGGCAATAGCATTGACAATCTCAACGCGATACGCTTAGAAAAATTAAGCGGTACGGAACTAAAGAAAAACGCCTGCTGCAATTTGGCAGAAAGTTTTGAAAGCAATGCCTCGGTAGAAATTAGCAGCACCAATGCCTTAAGCGGTGCAAAACAAGTTGAAATGCTAGGCTTACAAGGCACCTATGTGCAAACGCTTATTGACCTTTTGCCTTATGTAAGAGGCTTAAATTATACTTATGGCTTTAATAATGTTCCGGGACCCTTTGTGGAATCTATATACATAAATAAAGGTCCGGGAAGTGTAACCAATGGTTTTGAAAGCATGACAGGGCAAATAGATGTAGAGCTCATAAAACCAAAAAAGTATAAGCCACTCGTTCATGTAAACGGATATTACAACTCGTTTGACAGAGCAGAGTTGAACCTAAACACCGGCATTCGATTAACAGATGAAGTAAGTACTTTATTTAGCGCTCATGGTAGTCAACTTACGCGCGAAATGGATGCAAATAATGATGGCTTTCAAGATGTACCAAGAAATAATATGCTCCATTTAATGAATCGTTGGAAGTATGATGGCAAAAGAACGGAGAGTATGTTATTAGCAAAGTATCATTCAGGCAATCAATATGGAGGATCCATTGGTTATGATTTTAATAAAGATATTACAGATCAAAATTCGCTCTACGGAATTAAAGTTGGCGATCAACGTTTTGACTTAATGCATAAAATAGGTCATGCCATTACAAAAGATAGAAAAAAAAGTATTGCATTGCAAAGCTCTTTTAGCTCCCATAACAGAAACTCATTTTATGGCCGCAACTTTTATAATGGTTTTCAACGCAGCTGGAGTAGCAACTTAATATATCAAACCAATCTTACTTGTGAGGACGATGAGCTACGAGTTGGTGGTAGCATAGTAAGCGATAAAGTAAAAGAAGAATTTCAATACATAAAGCAAAAACGTAATGAGACCGTAAGTGGTGTATTTGCTGAATACACAAACCATGACATTACCAACACTACAGTATTATTGGGTATGCGTGGTGATTATAATTTTAGATTACAAAAAGCATTTTTTACTCCTCGATTAAATGTACTTTATAAATTTACTGAGGACTTTTCGGCTAGGTTAAGTGCAGGAAGCGGATTTAGAACGCCAACAATTTTTGCTGAGAATACGAGATTTTTTGCTTCAAACAGAAAAGTAAATATCCTTGAACCCCTCATGCCCGAGCAAAGTTGGAATTATGGTATCAATCTGTCTTACAATTTTGACAATGGTTCAAAAAATAACCGATTAAGTTTAGATGTTTTCCGTACTGATTTTAAAGAGCAGGTGGTTGTTGATTATGATGTATCACCGCAAGAAGTAAACCTATATATGCTCAACGGAAAATCATACGGGTGGTATGTACAAGCTGAGTACTATTATGAGTTAATCAAAAACCTAGACTTACGCCTTGCTTATAAATACAATGATGTGCGTATGACTCAAAATGGTGTTTTGCGTGAGCGTGTATTTAACCCTAGACATCGTGCGTTAGCAAATCTTGCGTATACAACAAATAACGAAAAATGGTCTTTTGATTTTACAAGCCACTGGACAGGACAGCAGCGCCTGCCCAATTTTTCAAGCAACCCAGAAAGTATGAGACCAGAAGCAGGAAATTATGCTCCCGACTTTTTTAGGTTTCTAGGACAAGTAACTTGGAAAGCTCGCCAAGATTTTGAACTATATGCAGGCAGTGAAAATATTACCAATTATCGTCAGAAAGATTTAATAATTGGTGCGAATGATCCGTACGGAAACTTTTTTGATGCGGGTGCAGCCTGGGGCCCTTCAACGGGCCGGCTATTTTATACGGGTTTTAGATACACATTAAATAAAAGATTAGCGCCCGTGCTTACAGCAAAAAAAGTAATTACTGAAGTAATAAAAGTAGATGGGGTTTGTGGAATGTGTAAAGATCGTATTGAAGAAGCTGTGAACGAATTAAGCGGAATTAAAAGCGCTGGTTGGGATGTATATACCAAGGAGCTAATTGTACGCTATAATAAAACTAAAACGACAAATGATGCTATTCAAAGAAAAGTAGCCTCAATTGGCCACGACACTGAAAAATATAAAGCAAGCAAAGAAGTGTATGATCAATTACACGGCTGCTGCAAATATCGAGATGAGGAAATAATTAAAGATCATGAAAATTAAACGTATTTATCCTTCATTAAAAAAGAGCAAGAACAACTTGCTCTTTTTTTTACGCTTATAATTTAATTACTAAAAAATCTAAGCCTAAATTGTTTTATAAGCAAACTCAAAACTGATAGATCTTCATCCGCATTGTATTTAATCACTTCTGTAAAAGCAATATTTGTAATAAGAAGCTCACTATTTAATTGAATAATTAATTTACAAGATAATTGTAAGCCGTGATTATGAGCATCACATATTACAATAATAGCATCTCCATCTATCTTAATTTCAATAATTTCTTTGTCTTCTTGTATTGAATCAAATTTTTCAAAAACCTTTTTCCAAAATTTCAGTAGCTTAAACTCACCCTCTATAACTTTTCCAGGAAAATTTATAAATCCTATTTTGATTACTGGGTAACTATAGACAACCTCCTTATCCAAAAGCTTTGATAAGGATCCTAAATCCTTATCATTCCAAGCTTTATTGAAATGATCAATCCTTGATACGATTGCGTGTTTATCTATTTGTACTATTTCAGACATTGTAAATTTTCAAATGAAAAAGTCAACATCCGGTAGTCAAGTAAGTCAAAATTATTTGACCTTTAAGCACATACCTATAGCTCTTGAATAAAATTATTTAAAAAAAATAATCAGTGACATCAATCTGCCGAGAAGCTTTATTGCTCAAGGCAAAATTTTTTTTATCGACAATCAAAACAACTGCTTGCTTATCGATTAGTAGTAGTTATAGTAGACGTGTAGCCTTTTTCAATATAAAGGTATGAAATCATTCTGAATCAATAATGATACAACCCGCTGATTTACAACAACTTAACTTATTTAATTACACCAAGCTCCTTACCAATTTTAGTAAAAGCCGCAACTGCTTTTTCTAATTGGGCTTGGCTATGAGCCGCGCTTAGTTGTACGCGTATGCGTGCGTTGCCTTTAGCCACTACAGGATAAAAGAATCCTACAACATAGATTCCTTCTTCTAATAATGCCTCGCTCATTTTTTGTGCAAGTACTGCATCATACAACATTACCGGTACAATTGGATGATCACCAGGTTTAATATCAAAACCAGCATCAGTCATGGCCGTTCTAAAATATTTTGTATTGGCTTCAAGCTGATCACGCAATTCTGTAGTGCCACTTATTAAATCTAATACCGCAATGGATGCTCCTACAACAACAGGTGCAACGGTATTACTAAATAAGTAAGGGCGACTTTTCTGACGTAGCATATCAATCACTTCTTTTCTTCCTGAAGTAAAACCACCACTTGCTCCACCTAAAGCTTTACCTAAGGTTCCCGTAATAATATCAACCTTATCAATTACACCACAATGCTCATGTACTCCTCTACCCGTTTTACCCATAAAACCACTTGAGTGACATTCATCTATCATTACAATGGCATCATATTGCTCAGCTAAGGCACACACTTTATCAAGTTGTGCTACCGTTCCATCCATACTAAAAACAGAATCTGTTGCAATCATACGACTACGGCAGTGCTGTGTAGCTTTTAATTTTTCTTCTAAATCAGCCATATCATTATGATTGTAACGATGGCGCTCCGCTTTACATAAACGCACTCCGTCAATGATAGAAGCATGATTTAATGCATCAGAAATTATCGCATCTTCTTTTGTCAATAAAGGTTCAAACACACCTCCATTAGCATCAAAGGCTGCTGCATATAGTATCGTATCCTCTGTTCCTAAAAATTCTGATAGTTTACGTTCTAGCTCCTTATGTATATCCTGCGTACCACAAATAAAACGAACTGAGCTCATTCCGTATCCCCGCTCGTCAATTACTTTATGCGCCGCTTCAATTACTTTAGGATGTGATGACAATCCCAAATAATTATTTGCACAAAAATTCAATACGTCTTTATCATTCGCAGTTATTTGAGCACCTTGCTCTGTAGTGATTACACGTTCGTTTTTATATAAACCTGCCTCTTTGATTTCTTCAATTTCAGATGCAATTCGCTTTACTAGATTCTCATTCATACTTTACTAATTAGGAATCCAAAGGTAAATAATAAACCCTACTCTCTCATAATTTATGTAGCCATCATTGCGCAAAAATCAGATACTTTTGTACTTTACTTACTGTATGTGTTATCATTATAGCCCGGCACATTTAAATCGCCTTAAAAAACTATACCCTGACAAGTTTGAAAACTTAGACTATCCTGAATATGCTAATGGATTTACCCATCCTGAAGTACCAAGTGTAACAAGCAACGGCTTAGCCCTACACCATTGGGGGCTAATACCCCACTGGACCCAGGATATGGAAACAGCACAAAAAATGAGACGATTTTGCCTTAATGCCAAAATAGAAACATTAGCTGAGAAGCCTTCATTCCGTAACGCATTGAAAAAAAAACAATTTTGTGTTTTGCCTGCTCGTAATTTTTATGAGTGGCAATGGCAAGATAAAAAAGGAAAAGAAAAAATTAAATATGACATCCAATTAGCAGATAATGAATTGATGTACCTTGGAGGACTTTATAGCGAGTGGCTACATAAAGAAACAGGCGAATTAATATCAACTGCTACAATCATTACTTGCCCAGCAAATTCATTTATGGAAAAAATACACAATACAAAAAAGAGAATGCCCATTATTTTAAATGAGTTACATGCTACGAACTGGATTAATGGAACAATAGATCTAATTCAATTAAAAAACACAACACAAGAACAAACCTTAATTGCTAAAGCAGTGAATAATGAAATATAAACTACTCATTTTATTGGTACTTATTATTAGCATTGTCTCTTGCCAAAGTAATGATTTTGTTACAGTAAAAAATGGCGCCTTTCAATTAAAGGATGAGCAGTTTGAATATATTGGTTGCAACTATTGGTATGGTGGGTATTTGGGTGCGACAAATCTAGAACGATTAAAGATTGAACTCGATTTTTTACATAAGCGAAATGTCAAAAATCTGAGAGTATTTATTTGTGGCGAAGGAGATAGTTCTTATTCATATCGCATACACCCTAACCTACAAGAAAAACCCAGACAGTATAATGAAGAACTGCTCATAGGTTTTGATTACTTATTAGTAGAAGCTGCTAAACGCAAAATTAAAATCGTTTTTGTGCTTAATAATAATTGGGAATGGAGCGGTGGTTTTGGACAATACTTGGAATGGGCTGGATACAAAAACCCTCCCTTACCTAAAACAGACACTTGGGATTGGGGCAATTATTGCAGCTATATTGCACAATTTTACACCTGTGATTCTTGCTTAACTTGGAGTAATGCATGGATAAAAAAAGTAGTATCTCGAACAAATACTCTGAATGGTATGGACTATGCAAATGATGCAACTATTATGAGTTGGGAATTGGCAAACGAACCAAGACCTATGGATAGTAGTGCCATAGAGCCATATAAAAATTGGGTGCAATCCACCTCATCACTTATAAAATCGATTGACAAAAACCATTTAGTTACAATAGGCACAGAAGGTGTTATAAGTACTTTTTATAATGAAGAACTATATAACGCTATACATGCTAATCAAAATATTGATTATGCCACTATGCACCTTTGGCCCAAAACATGGCAGTGGTATAACGGGCCAAGCCAACATGCCGTAAGCGATACATCATTAGAAAAAACAAAACAATATATTGAGCAACACGCAAGTCTTGCCAAGAAATTAAATAAACCAATCGTAATAGAAGAATTTGGTTTACACCGTGACGGCAATTCTTTTGACCCAAAATCAAGTGTAAAAAATAGAAACAAATACTACGATTTTGTTTTTGAAATCGGAATAGCTAATGGCGTTAGTGGGTACAACTTTTGGGGCTTTGCAGGTACTCCAACCAACTATAATCCCAATGGGTTTATGAAAAAAGGAATGCCTTATAGCGCTGACCCTCCACAAGAAGAACAAGGCTTATACTCAGTTTTCATGAGTGATAGTAGTACTTGGAAAATAATAGACAAAACTAAATTAGTTAAACGCACCAACTAAATCTGTAATTAACTTTTTATCGCTCAAAGGAAACCCATCACTAAAATTTACATTGCCGGAAACATTTTGTTTAAATGGCATTTTACATGTAGCATGTATTTCATTAGTACCACAATACTCCGCAATTTCTTTGCCATTTGCCGGGGTAACACCTGCTCCAGGCATAATACTTATTTGACTTCCCAATTTCTCTTGCAACGATTTTATTACTTCCTTTCCTTCAGTTACATTCTTATGTCCACCGCTTGTTAGCACCCGTTCAAAACCTAAATTTACAATATCTTCTAAAGATGTTTCAATATCCACGGTTCTATCCAATGCTCTATGAAAGGTAGCTTTATTGCTCCCCCAAGTTTGTAATAAATCAGCGCATACTTCGAGGTTCACATTTCCTTCCTTAGTTAAAACACCAAATACAATGCCATCCACATTTAGTTGTTTACACATACGTATATCTTCATGCATAATTTCAATTTCATCATTAGAATAAACAAAATCTCCACCCCGTGGACGAATCATTACATAAATAGGAATAGATATTTTCTCTTTTACTTTTTTAATCATTCCAAAGGATGGCGTACAACCACCTTCTCCTAAATTTTCAATTAATTCAATTCTATTAGCCCCTGCATCTTGTGCATTTTTACAAGAGATAAAATTATTACAAGCTATTTCTACAATCATTTGATATGTTTAGCGTCAACTTTTTTATTATCTAATCGATTTGATTTTACCGCAAAATCAAATCCTTTATTTAAAGCGTAGCCCCCATATTCACCTTTTTTATTCAAGGCCAAAAATCCTACCTGCATTTCATTTATATTATTCGGCGTTTTTTTGATAATACGCTCAACTGCTTTCCTACAGGCCATTTCGGGACTATAACCTTGGCGCATAAACTCAACCACCAAAAAACTACCACTTACTCTAATTACTTCTTCACCTTGGCCGGTTGCTGTTGCAGCTCCTACTTCATTATCTACATAAAGCCCTGCACCTATGATAGGAGAATCTCCTACTCGGCCGCGCATTTTAAAACCCATACCACTGGTAGTGCACGCACCGCTCAAATTTCCTTGAGCATCCATTGCAATCATTCCTATTGTATCATGGTTCCATTTTCCATTTTCTAATTTTTTGGGAACCATAGGTTGGTGTATTACGCCACCCTTTTCAATATTCATAATAGGTTTATACTCGCTTTTTTTAAGCCAATTAGTATACGCTTCTTGCGCATGATTACTTAACTTATCTTCTTCTAATTTAAAACCATGCTCAAGAGCAAATTGTTGAGCACCCGTACCTACCATTAGTACATGCGGTGTTTTTTCCATTACGGCACGCGCTACTTGAATAGGATTTTTTATTCTTTCTAGAAAAGCTACGCTTCCACATTCTGATTTATGATTCATTATGCATGAGTCAAGAGTAACCTTTCCATCACGATCAGGATTGCCACCTAAACCTACACAGCAGTTTCCCCAATCATTTTCACTTATCATTACACCTTGCTCAACAGCATCTACGGCCGCACCTTTCTGTTCTAATGTTTCCCATGCTTTACTATTTGCGACGCTGCCTTGCCCATACCAAGTACTTAATACAATTGGATTATCTTTTGATGCTACACTCGCAAGACTCAATTTTCTTGTGGCCATAAAAGCACCGCTTAAGCCTAACATTTTTATCACTTCTCTTCTATTCATCTTATACTATTCTACTATTATTTCGCTACAAAAAAGCCAGGCTGCTTGTCCAGCACCTGCCATGCCTTCGGGTATTTTATTCATAGGGTATGCATCAATTTTAATATAGCGCCCTGTAGTATTTATATTACCTTCCAAGGTAAAATCATTATCCCATTTATTTAAGGTATAAGATTTATATTTTCCATTACTCCCTTTTATCATTACGCTTACATCTTGCGGTAAGTAAATCCAACTTTCGGGTGCTTGTAAAAATGAAATTTTAATTTTACTTAACTTTTGATTACTTCCAAGATCTACCGTTGCTGCCATATGCTCTTTACCTCGCCATCCCAACCATTCATTACCAGACCATGGCAAAGTACCTTGGATGCCATCCAATAATGTATTTGCACCACCCGTACTATATTGTTTTTTAGGAGGAAATTGTAGTTCAACTTTTTTGGCAGTAGCCAAATGCGATAAGTATTTCTCCGATAAAACATTACCCATTTTCCTACCATTGCTAAACAATGCAGCTTGCAAATTAGTAGGAGCAGTAATTTTTACGGCTTGTGAATACCTTTTTGACATTGCCGTAGGTTTGGTTCCATCCGTTGTATAACGAATTGTATAAGCCGGCAAATCTGAAAACAAACTTATTGCTAGCTGCCCATTTTTAAAACTTGGTTTTGACATTACATCAAAAAGAGCCGTGGAGTAATTTATCCGCTGCAACTTTAGAAGTTGTAAATGAGGAATTAGGCGACCAACAAAATTTTGATAATTTCTTTGGTCTTTACCAGACCAAAGCACTTCACTCAAGGCACTTAATCTTGGTAAGGCCATATACATAACTTGTTCTGGCGTGCTCATATACTCAGTCCATACATTCCCTTGCGCACCTAATATATAAGATGCCGCGTCCTTACTTAGTGCCGCAGGAATTGGCTCGTAACTGTACGTTTTTTTAAGAGGTGTATAACCACCTATTGCCAAAGGTTCTGTCTTTTTATTCCCTTGATAATGATCAAAGTAACAATGACTACCAGGACTCATAACTACCTTATGATTCAATTTAGCAGCAGCAATACCACCTGCCTCACCGCGCCAACTCATAACTGCTGCATTTGGCGCTAAGCCTCCTTCTAATATTTCATCCCAACCAATTGTATATCTTCCTTTAGAAGTTAGGTATGCATCTATCTTTTTTATAAAATAAGATTGCAATTCATGTTCATCTTTTAGGCCATGCTTTTTTATATTACCTTGACATTGCTGGCAACTTTTCCATCTTGTTTTTGGTGCTTCGTCTCCTCCAATATGAATGTACTTTGATGGAAAAAGTTCCATCACTTCATCCAGTATATTAAATAAAAAAGTAAAGGTTTCATCCTTGCTACAATATACATCTTCACTTACGCCCCAAGTAGTTCGTGCTTGTAATGGTTTTTGGTTACAACTATATTGCGGGTATGCGCTTAAGGCCGCTACGCTATGTCCTGGCATTTCAATCTCAGGTACCACAGTTACAAAACGCTCTTTAGCATAAGCTACTACCTCCTTTATTTGCTCTTGGGTGTAAAATCCTCCATGGGGTACCCCATCGCCTACATAGGGATTAAAATTTTTGCCTACCATGGTCTCTTTTCTTTGGCTAGCTATTTGTGTAAGCTTTGGATATTTTTTTATTTCAATGCGCCATCCTTGATCATCCGTTAGGTGCCAGTGGAAGGTATTCATTTTGTGCATTGCTAAAATATCAATATACTTTTTTATAAAATCTACCGAAAAAAAATGACGACTTACATCTAAGTGCATCCCACGCCATGCAAAACGTGGCGCATCAATAATTGTTTGACAATCTAATTTGCCACCACCATTAAATAATAATTGTTGTAAGGATTGCTGGGCATAAAACAAGCCAGCCTTATCCCCTCGCATAGTAATTTGCTTTGGCTCAATTTTTAATTCATAAGCTTCTGCATTGTTTTGTACTTGCTCTTCTATTCTATTCACTTTTACCTGGCTAGATAAAACTGTATTTAATGAGCCAAATTTATTTTCAAAGTGGCTAGTCACGCCATCATCATGTTTTATTTCCTGGCCTGGCTCAAATAGCACATCTAAATTTTGTAGCACTAGCTTGCCCGATGCTTTAGTTACACTATTAGGCAAAGGGATTATTGATTGTCCTAAAAGGACAGTGGGCATAAAAAGGAGGAAGAATAAATAAAAATTTCGCACATTGCAAAATAAGATTTTTTAGATTGCAAAGTTTATAATTTCAAACAAATCATTTCAATGCAGGCACCATTCCTAATGGCGGCATATAAAATGAATCTACTTTAGGGAAAAACCCTGTAATGCTTTTTGCCAATACATTAGCAAATATGTTTAAGCTGTCACTATCTTTTTGATATAAAAAGATATCGTTTTTACCAGTTACAAAACCAAATTCAACTAATAAGCTTGGATAGTACACACCGTATAACATCCAAATTCTATCCTTACGTTCTTTTATACCTCTATTACGCATTCCAGGAAACGCACGCTTGGTATTATAAGAAAGTGTTTGACAATATTTTGTAAGCTTTTCAGCAAAAGGATTTTTGATATTCATAGTATCTCCCAATGGTTTATTCCTATTACTGTCTACATAGTTTAGTATGCGGCTACTATATGCAAATTCAAAACCGTTGGTATTTGAATCTCTATCCCAATTTGTATGTAAGGTAACGAGTAAATCAGGATGTGCTGGTTCTACATATCTTGTGCGCATATGTCGGTGCCAGTCGGTATCATTTTTTCTAATTCTAATTACGTTAAATCTTTTTTTATCAAGCTTTTGATAAACTAACTCAGACATGCGCAGCGTTAAATCCTTTTCGCGCACATTTAACTCTACCGAATCATGATTACTTAATCCTCCAGGATCAATTCCACCATGACCAGCATCTAGTACAATAACCGGACGCGCATTGGGCGTTTTGGTACGAATTTTATCTTCTGCAGTCCAATAGCCCTTTTTTTTCTCAGGTGTAGGGGCCGTTTCTTCCTTATCGCAAGAAATAAGAAAAATCATTAATACAATTATGCCAGTCAAGCATTTCATAGTTGACAATGATAATACCAAATCAATTGTCAAATGTAAAAAAATCGTTTACGAGCGGATTGTTTACATTATTTTTACGGCATGTTTGTTCAGAAAAACTTTAAATTTTCAGGTGTAATGCGCTTTGCGGGTGGACATCTAATATGGTTAACCATTTGGGCTACAATTGCTACAGGAATTATTGAATTGATTCATGAATATCAGGGGAATGATAAATTTGGCATTCCGTGGCTACCCGTATCTATTATTGGTACGGCGGTTGCTTTCTATGTAGGTTTTAAAAATAATAGTGCTTATGACCGCTTGTGGGAGGCTCGTAAAATTTGGGGTGCTATTGTAAACAGTAGTCGAATGTGGAGCACCACAGTAATTAGTTTTGCAACTAAAGAATTTGCACAGGAAAACGTAAGCGAAGCTGAAATAAAAGTATATCATAAAAAATTAGTCTACCGACATATTGGATGGCTCTATGCATTGCGCAGTCAATTATTAATACCCACGCCATGGGAGCATATTAATCAAAGTAAATTAATTAGAAGAACTACGGAGGCTCGCTTTAAACGATGGGGTGTTGGTTTATTTGTAGATGAAACTACCCAGATTGAATTAAAACATTTCCTACCTGAAGATGAAGTAGATCAACTAATAAATGCAAAAAATACGGCAACGCAAATTATTCATGCCCAATCTCAAAGCTTAAAAGAAATGCGTAAAAAAGGCATAATAGAAGATTTCAGGCATATGGAATTACAGAATATCCTAAATGAATTTTATACGCATCAGGGTAAGGCCGAGCGAATTAAAAAGTTTCCGTTACCAAGGCAGTATGGAAATGGCAGTCAAATTTTTATAGGCATTTTCATCTTTCTCTTACCTTTTTCCATGGTAAGTGTTTTTCATGAACTAACTGCTTGGGGCGGTTGGCTTTCAATTCCTTTCTCCGTTCTTGTTGCATGGATATTTATTTTTTGGGAATTGGTAGGCGATTATTCCGAAAATCCTTTCGAAGGTCTAGGAAATGATATTCCCATGCTATCACTATGCCGCACCATAGAAATTGACTTGCTCGAAATGCTAGGCGAAACAGATTTGCCTCCTGCTATTGAAGCTAAGGATGGAATTTTGATGTAAAATGCTTTTCATTAAAAATCACTATTTCTAGTGATAAAAAGAAGCAAGGCAGGCTTCAACTTTGCGTTTAATAAATGCAAAGATTATGAAAGCAAAAATTTTATTCAACATCATACTGCTCACCATTTTATACTTTGGAGCACAAGCTCATGGTGTAGATATTAGCAATGTATCCGTTACGGGTAATGATATCACATTTGACATCAGTTGGAAAAACTCCTGGAACTCTTACAGCAATGCTGGCGCGGGCGCTAATTTAAACTTCCCGAAAAACCGCTCTGGAGTTTGGGTTTTCCTTAAAGTACAAGATGATGTAACGAATGAATGGAATCATCAAAAAGTTAGCACCGTTGCTGCTAATCACAGTTCAGATATTTTTAATCCCGTAGGCATCTATCCTTCTAGTGATGGCGTAGGAGTTATGTTACATCATTTAACCTTTAATTTTAGCGCAGCTAGTTTCAGCACCACGCTTACACTGCAATTAGATGCAGTACCTATAGGAAACTTAAACTTTAAAGTATTTGCTATAGAAATGGTGGAGTCTAGCCAAGGTGCCTATCATATTGGTGATGGAAGATTATTTAATGGTAGACTAGATACATTTACCGTGCTCACCGCAGGTGGTACATTGTCTCCGGGTATCCCTGCCAATGAACTTGTCCATTCATTTTCTTCTTCGGGCGCTTCCCACCCCAATCTTTGTTGTAACTACCCAATAGGATTTTGGAAAACAAACGCCATGCGCTACGAATGTTCGAATGAACAGTATGTTGAATTTTTGAATACGCTCACCTATGACCAACAACTTGCTCTAACAGATGTATCACCTGATGCTCCTGCAAATTCTGGTGCATTTAGAACTCACCTTGCCTATAATAATAACATCATAAAAATTAGAGTGCCCGGTATCAGCAATACCAAGCCAGCAGTTTACGGCTGTGATTATAATAACAATAATACATACAACGAAAATGGAGATGGTCAGAATCAAGCATTTGGTATTGCAACTGTACGGAGAGCTTTGAGTTATTTAGATTGGTCTGGTCTACGACCGATGAGTGAGTTAGAATTTGAAAAATTTACCAGAGGCTCTGATCCTTTAGGCAATCCAAGACCGCGCCTACGACATGAATATGCCTGGGGCACAGATAGTGTGGTCGGAATTCGACTGGGCGATGCAAATAATATAGGTCAAGACAACGAACGCTACAACGGCTCAGCAGCACTAGGCAGAGCGGTCTGTATGGCCAATTCTGTTTCGAGCACCTCGCCTGTAAACCCTATGCGCGTGGGGCAGTTATCAGGCCCTTCCACGGGACGCGTAGCTTCAGGTGCATCTTACTATGGCTTTATGGATATGAGCGGCAATGTAGCTGAACTCTGTTATAGCGTTTTCTATTCCGCTCAGTCCTTAAACAGAAATGACTACGGTGATGGAAACCTAAGTAATAATGCAGCAGACGCAGGTGAACACAATGTAGGCAATTGGCCTTCGAGCACAACGGCCTCTGCATTCGTAACACGCGGAGGACATTGCTCTTCCAACATAAATACGACTACCTACCCTGGTACTTCAGATTTGCAAACGAGTCAGCGCAACGCAAGTATGACTTTCTTCATAGAACAAACAAGAGGAACCAGCTCTGTACTTTCAAGATTAGGTATAAGAGGTGTTCGCGCAACTGATTAAAAGAAGGAAAAATGAAAAAAATATTTTTATTCAATGTATTGATGCTCGTTGTGCTTCTAAGTAATGCACAATCACCCATTATGTACCGAGGAGATTTTGAGGATGGTTTTAGCTTTGATACTACCAATAGTTTCACTCCCAATTATGCAAACTTAGCTTACTACAAAAATCCATACACTGGCGATGATCAAGATGGATTTGCCATGGACGGTGATATGAAATTTACTCCGAATTATAGTACTCTTCAATATTTTCAAAACATGTATCTCGGTAACTTAGAAGACGGTTTTGCTTTTGATACCACAAGCTATAGCACGCCTCTACCCGTAACTCTTTTATCATTTGAAGGACAAGCGCTACAAAATAAAAATTACCTCTTCTGGAAAACAGCCACTGAAGAAAACGTAAGTCACTTTGAATTAGGCAAAGGAAAAAATGGCGCTGACTTTACCAACATTGCACAGGTACAAGCCAAAGGAACATCCACTGTAGAAACGAATTATCATTACAATGATTATCGCGATATTACCGGAAGCAATTACTACCGTTTAAAAATCATTGATCAAGATGCGCAATACTCCTACTCAAAAGTTATTCGGCTTGTAAATGAGCAAGAAAACTTTTCCATTCTCTTAGCACCCAATCCTGCTAGTGAATACCTGAGTATAAAACTGTCTCGAGAGCTCGATAGCCAAAGCGATTTAAAAATTGTGAATGCACAAGGGCAAATTATTTTTAGAGATCATATTCCTGCAGATAACGTACAACATAATTTAATGCTGAGTCAACTAAGTGTGGGTACATATTTTATAATACTATCTATTGAAGGTGAGCAGTTTTCTCTGCCATTTGTAAAGCGGTAAGGTTTACAATCGACCCACAATCCTTTTCTGATAATAAAATATCTGAAACAAAGAACGAGCAAGCATAAAAACATTCATGGCAATCCAAATTGCATGTTTTGGATAACTATTTTTTAAGGTAAAGAAAACAAGAAAGTATGCCGCTACTGAGAGGAACATGGCGTTTCGTAATTCTTTAGAAGCGGTTGCGCCACTGTAAACACCGTCCCATATAAATGCGAGTGCACCACAAATTCCTACCAAGGCCAACCATTTAAAATAAGGCAGGGAGGCATCAATTAATTCTTGATTATCCGTAAAGAGTTGAATACACCATTTACCAAAAAATAAATAACCCAAACTATATATCGTTCCAAAACCTAAGCCATAATAAAGCGTTTTGCGTACCACCACTCTTACTTTATCACTAGATTTTTCACCAATGAAACGTCCAACCAGCGCCTCCGAAGCATAAGCAAAACCATCTACACTATAACTCATAAAAAGAAAAAGCTGTAGCAAAATTTCGTTGACGGCTAAATACTCCTCACTTACACCGGCGCTATAATTTGTAAAAAAAGTAAACACGAGCATGATTCCAATATTTCTCAAAAACATATCCTGGTTTACATTCAAGAAACGTTTCATTTTTGCCAATTGGAACGTCTGTTTTTCTATATACCTAAATATCGCTGCCTTATGACGATACAGTAAAATACCAAAAGCCAATAGCAAAGCCGCATATTGCGCCACCACCGTACCAATAGCTACACCGCGCACACTCATATCGCAATAAATCACTAAATACCAACTCAGAAATATATTAATGACATTCGATACTATAGTGAGCACCATGGGCGCCACCGCATTTTGCATACCAAAAAACCAACCCCGAAAAGCAAACAAAGCAATTACGGCAGGAGCGGCTAAAACACGTATCGAAAAATATTCATGACTTAGTTCTTTTACTTGATCAGAACCATTTAAAAAAGAATATGCAAACTCGCCAATGGGAATATGAAAAGCTAAAATGAGCAAACCAAAAACTAAACTCAACGCAAAGGATTGTAAAAAATACCGATAACATTGCGCAAAATCTTTGGCGCCAAAAGCCTGTGCAGTGATGCCCGTAGTACCCGGTCGTAAAAAGCCTAAGCCCCAATACAAAATACTAAATACTACACCACCCAAAGCAATAGCTCCGATATAGGCAGGGTCGTCCATGCGCCCCATAAGTGCAGTATCTACTATACCCAGTAGCGGCACCGAAATATTAGAAATAATATTGGGTATCGCAATGCGGAAAATTTCTTTGTTGAGGTTGATGGTGTAAAGGTGTGGTATCTTTCTAAGTTCTTCTTTTTTTTCCTTTACTTTTATTTCATGAAAACAATGACTTGCCAAGAACTAGGTGGCGCTTGCGATAAAAAATTTACAGCTGAAACCTTTGAAGAAATTGCAGAATTAAGCAAGGCACATGGGATGGAAATGTTTCAAAAAAAGATGAAGCACACTTAAACGCCATGCGTGAAATGCAAGAGCTAAGCAAAGAACCCCATGCCATGCAAAAATGGTTTGCAGAAAAAAAAGCCTTATTCGAGGCAAGATAAAAAGGACTGAAAAAACTTTTTTATTCATATAATGGCTTCCGATATAAAATAAACTTTTTTAAAAAATATTTGGAAATAAATAAAAATTGTCTTTAAGTTTGCACTCGAATTATACGTTCTTTTATTTAAAATTCTTATCAAGAAAAGCTGAGGGAAATGGCCCGATGACGCTTTAGCAACCTCTACAATTTGTAGAAAGGTGCTAAGTCCAACTCTGAGAAATCAGAGATAGATAAGCTAGAAACATGTCACTAATATTTTCTGTTGACGAACAGAATTCAAAATATTAAAAGGCTCTTCTGCTTGTCAGGAGAGCCTTTTTTTATGGCACTTACTGATGCTGCTCTTGCTAATTATTTTTACTAAAAACAAAAACTTAAAAAAATAAAACAAAAATATGAGCAACATTACAGACATTTTACATTCCATACCAGTGGACCCATTAACAGGTGCCATCTCCGTACCCGTTTATCAAACATCAACATTTGTACAAGAGGCACCTGGCGTAAACAAAGGTTTCGACTACGCCAGAAGTAACAACCCAACACGTCAAGTTTTAGAAAACCTAGTTGCCAAACTAGAGGGCGGCCATAGCTCTTTTGCTTTTGCCACAGGCATTGCTGCTATTGATGCAGTTGTGAAGTCACTTTCTGCGGGAGATGAAATAGTAGCCGTTGATGATATTTATGGCGGAGCGTACCGGCTCTTAACCCATGTGTATCAAAAACTAGGAATTATAGTACACTACGTAGACACGACGGACGCAAACAATATTCTTGAAAAAATAAATGAAAAGACAAAACTCGTTTGGATTGAATCGCCTACCAACCCTACCCTCAAGGTAAGTGACATCCAGCATATTTCTAAAATTGCCAAGGCTTACAATGCCTTACTCGTGGTGGACAACACCTTTGCTAGCCCCATTGCTCAACGACCGTTTGAGCTCGGCGCAGATATCATTATTCATAGTGCAACCAAGTACTTAGGAGGACACTCTGATTTAGTAGCGGGGATTGTCGTTACCAAAACAAAAGAACTTTCAGAAAAAATTAAATTTATTCAAAATGCTTCAGGCGGTGTCTTAGGTCCTTGGGATTGCTTCCTTACCATTCGTGGCATAGAAACTATAGACCTACGCGTCCCCAAACAAAGTGCCTCCGCGTTGAAAATAGCCAAATGGTTGCAAGAGCATGAAGCTGTGGATCAAGTGCATTATCCAGGTTTAACCACACACAAAAATCATGAAATCGCAACGAGACAACAAAACGGTCTTTTTGGCGGTGTCGTTTCATTTAGCCTGAAAGAAGATACACTAGAACAAGCAGAGCAATTCGTGACACAAACAAAATACTTCAAACTAGCGGAAAGTTTAGGAGGTGTAAAAAGTCTTTTATGCCAACCGTGCAAAATGACCCATGCATCCGTACCGCGTGAGAAAAGATTGCAATCCGGCATCCAAGACTCTCTCATTCGATTATCATGCGGTATAGAAAACGCCGATGACTTAATTCAGGATTTAGAAGAAACATTTTCAAAATTAATCTCAAAACAAACTACTTTAATATGAAAAAAATAGAAATAGGACTCTTTGGATTTGGTGTGGTAGGTGAAGGCATTTACGAAGTACTGAAAGCTAAAAAGCAATTAGGTGCAAACATTAAAAAAGTGGTGATCAAGCATCCAAACAAAAAAAGAAATGCGCCACAGGAACTTTTTACAACCGATGCTCATGAAATTTTAAATGACCCAAGCATCAACTTAGTTGTTGAATTAATTGATGATGCAGATGCAGCTTTTGAAATTGTAAAAAAATCTTTTGCTCAAGGCAAATCGGTAGTTAGCGCTAATAAGAAAATGATTGCTGAGCATCACCAAGAATTGATTGCGCTAAGCAGACAGCACGGAGTTGCCTTCTTATACGAGGCGTCCGTTTGTGGCAGTGTGCCCATAATCAGAAATTTAGAAGAGTACTTTGACAATGACTTATTACATTCCGTGCAAGGCATAGTGAACGGATCTACAAATTATATATTAAGCCAAATGACTGAGGAAGGCACGGATTACAGTACAGCACTAAAGGACGCTCAAGCATGTGGTTTTGCCGAAAACGATCCAACACTCGATGTAGAAGGTACGGACGCCGCTTATAAACTCTCTATTATTGCCTTACATGCCTTTGGCAAAAAAATAGAAGCACAGAATATTATTTGTAAAGGAATTACAGCGCTGGATGCATTTGATTTTCAATATGCAAAAGAAAAAAACAGCGTGATAAAACTTATTGCCAAATGCCATACCAATCAAGAGGGTACATTAGAGGCCTTAACGGTTGTGCCAACCTTTGTATCGAAAGAGAATTCTTTGGGGCGTACAAATAACGAGTACAATGGGGTACTCGTAGAAAGCGCACTAGCCGATGAACAATTTTTTTATGGCAAAGGGGCAGGACGCTATCCGACCTCATCTGCCGTTTTAAGTGATATCTCGGCCTATCGCTATGGATATCAATATGAATATAAAAAAGGAAATACTCATTTCGTTGAAGATGAAAACTGCAAAGGAACCTTTTATATCAGTTATCCAAAAACATATAATCTAAACAAGCTTATCTTTTCATCCATTGAAAAAGAATTTACAAGTACAAATCGAAGTTTTACTATTGGAGAACTAACATTTGGAATGTTAAAAAAGTCGAAGATTATTTCTACTCCCGGTATTTCAGTTATTTCATTAAATTAAAATAGTAAAAACTAAGTATGTATATAATACTTTCGTCGTCTAAAAAATATATCATGAAACAAATCATCACACTTTCTCTTTTTGCAATAATTGCTTTTTTTGCAAGTTGCGAAAACGAATCAACGAAGACAGACAATACAGACAATACAGAAACTAACATGACTGAAGAAACAAGTTTACAGGACGAACTCAACGTAAAGAAAGATGCATTTAATACAAAAGCTCCTGAAGAAAAAAAGAAAATGTACACTGAAGGAATTGAAGCGGTGGCAAAAAGTGGTGTCCTAGAAAATGCGTTGCAAGTTGGCGATCAAGCTCCAAACTTTGAGCTTACTAATGCAACGGGCAAAAAAGTATCTCTTGCGGAACAATTAAAAAACGGCCCCGTAATTCTTACTTGGTACCGTGGTGGCTGGTGTCCCTACTGCAACATCACTTTAAATCGTTTGCAAAAAGAATTGCCAAATTTTACTGCATTAGGAGCAAACCTTTTGGCGCTTTCTCCTGAATTACCAGATAGCTCAATAAGTACCTCAGAGAAGAATGAACTAACCTTTGAAGTGCTTAGTGACTTGGGTAATAATGTAGCTCGTGAATTTGGCGTCGTATATAAATTGCCAGAGCCTATAGCTAAAGCTTATCAAAAAGGCTTTGACTTACATAAATATAATGGCGATGAAAGTGATGAATTGCCATTATCTGCTACTTATGTCATTGCACAAGACAGTAAGATTAAATTTGCCTTTTTGGATGCTGAGTATCGTAATCGTGCAGAGCCAAGCGATATAATTGCGGTATTGGAAAGTTTAAAATAAGTCGATACCTTGCTGTAATAAAGCATGCAATTAAGTTTACACACAGTATCACTTACTGAGATTCAAATTGCTTTTGACCTACTAAGACATGCATCTGAGAATTTAGAGCGTAAGGGAATAAAGCAATGGGATTATTGGCAAAATCCTCCGCAAGAAAAAGTGGATTGGGTTCAAGCAGGATTTAAAGCGGGTGAATTTTACTTTATAAAAAATAAAGAAAAATTCACCCTTGGAATGGTTCGCATTTTAGATGCTGATGAATTGTATTGGGGCAAGCAAATGGAGCGAGCTCGCTATATTCATTCTTTAGTGGTTCATGAAGATTTTGCAGGGCAGCAAATTGGAGAAAAAGTCATTGAACTTATAGCCCAGCGTGCAAAAGAAAATACTTGTCAATATCTCCGTTTAGATTGCGATGCTTCTAATCCAAAACTTTGCGAATATTACACAAAGCAAGGTTTCGCGAAGGTTGGCGAAAAGAAATTATCTTTGGGTCTCTACAATTTATACCAAAAAGAAATCTAGAAAAGATGTCAACCATTATAGAAACAGAAAGAACCATCCTTCGGCCATTTACTCTGGATGATATAGATGCCGTTTTTGAATTTGGCTCTAATGATGAAGTGAATCGATACACCGGAACACCTTCTGTTACTACAAAAGATGAAGCTAGAAACATTATTACAGACGTTTATTTTTCGGATACGGAAAAATATGGGTATGCCAGGTTCGCCGTTCACCATAAGGCAGATGACAAAGTAATCGGATTTGCTGGACTTAAATACCTTCCTGAATATGATTTAACTGATATTGGGTATCGTTACCTACCAAAATATTGGGGCCATGGCCTAGCTACCGAAACGAATCTTCCCTTGATTAAGTATGGATTTGAAACTTTAGGTTTAAACCAGATTATTGGCATTGCTATGGCAGAAAATATCGCTTCTTATAAAGTGCTTGAAAAACTAGGCCTCAACTTCTGGAAGATTGATGAGTACGATGGCGATGGTGGTGATCACCGTTGGTATAAGTTAGAGAAGAAGGATTACCCATCACCCGATAAATAACTTTCACTTTCTTTTAGGATAAGTCCAAACTATCTTTAGGCTAAATTCTAATTATGAAAACGATTGCCCCAATCCTATTTGCGCTACTCTTTATAGTAAGTTGTAAAAACGCGATTAAAGACGAGGTCGTTACTGAAAAAGAAACCCCTGAAACTAAAGTTGAGGAAATTATTGAACCAATACATGCAAAAGCAAATAAGAATACTACTGTAAGCTCAAAAGAAGATTTGATTGGGTATTGGGTTGGTTGGTTTATGCCGGACCAAGAACGAGACTATGAAGACTACGTGATAACAGGAGAACATTTAGTCTGGAAGAAAGAAAATAAAATAACCCTTTCAATAGATACAATAAGGAATGATTCTGTTATTGGTCACTCCATTGTGGCAGGAAATTTTCGTTCATTTCATGGGGCTTTAAAAATTGAAGGACGTTTCTATACCATAAATGTCAAAGAGCCAGGCGATGATAAGTACGATGGAACATTTACCTTTTCAATAGAAAAAAATATGGATACACTTCGAGGGACTTGGGCAGCTTATAAAAAAATTCAAACTCCAAAACGTAAATACAAACTAAACAAGCGACTTTTTGCTTATAAACCAGATGTCAAGCTAAGAAATAATTTCGTTGATTGGTTAAAATCAAAAACTAGAAAAGATGAATACATTGAAGGACTCATAGAAGATGTCGGAGCGTACTTCGCAACAACCCAAAAAGTAACAGAATTAAATCCTTCAGTTGACACACTAACCCAAAAAGATGTTGAGAAGCTAACCAAGGCCGACATTTACGTTCTGCGCAATTCTATTTACGCAAAGCATGGTTACTCTTTTAAGAAAAGAGCATTACGAGTCTTCTTTGACTCACATGATTGGTATATGCCAGTGCACGTGAATATTAAAAGCGAATTGACGGACCTTGAAAAGAAAAACATTAAACTCCTTTTACGTTATGAAAAATATGCTGAAGAGTATTATGATGAGTTTGGTCGTGGGTAAAAACTACAAACAACTAGCGCTACTTACTACATGTTTATTGCTAAGTTCAGCTTTGTATGCTCAGGAGTTTGAAGTGTATGGTGGTGCGAATAGCTTTAAGATGTTTACTGAAAGGAACGCCCGAATCGAACCGAAACATTCAAGATCAATAAAACCAATGATTGGAATTAGTGTGGGAGAAATTTTTCGTTATGAAATTTTTTCGCTGAGAGTAGAGGCAGAATTTTATAAGGTCAATCGTACCTACAATACAAGCTCTGGCGGCATAGGCGCAGGTTCCAATCAAGAAGGAAGGATAAAAAATTCAAACTTGGCTATTCGCGCTTACCCATTCAATATTAGAATAATAGAAGAGCTAGAATTAAATTTTGGCCTTGCATGGACTCCTACCCTAAGCTACTCAGATACAGGAACAACCTATTCGTATGACCCTATATCTGGAGGAAGAAATGCTTCTTATAATATTTCTAAAGACCCATTCGAAGTAATAAATATGGGAATCGTAACACGGTGCGCCATTCGGCTTATGCTTGGAAAAGACTGGCTCCTAACACCGCAGTATCGCTTTCATATAATTTCGCCCGGCGCTGCAATGCACACGATTGGTCTGGGGTTAACGTACATAAAAACAAAGAAATGAGAATACTACTATTTCTATTTTAATAAGCCTTGTTTTTAGTTGCCAAAACAAACAATCAGACACTAAGGTTGAACCAACGGCTTCTTTTCAAAAAGATTCAATTGTTACAACAGAAAATAAAAAAATGAAAGTAGGTTGGAAAAATATTGCAATAGAAGACCCTACTTTAATCTTATCCATGCCGTATGCGACAACAGACAACTTCCTTAAAGAAAAGATATATCCTTGTGCCACATGCTTATTGCGGGAGGATGCAGGCATGGCTTTATTAAACGCACAACAAGTAGCTTTAAAAAAAGGATTTAAAATTGTTCTCCTAGATTGCTACCGCCCCTTACCGATGCAAGAAAAAATGTTCGACATTATACCCGATACAAAATACGTAGGTGACCCTAAACGAGGTTCAAAACATAATAAAGGCGTAGCCGTGGATATAACACTAGCTGATAAAAATGGAAAGCAATTGGACATGGGAACAGCCTTTGATGATTTTACAGACAAGGCTCGTTACGATTACAAAGGAATTTCTGCAGAAGCAAAAAAGAACCGCAAATTATTGAGAGAGTTTATGCTCGCAAATGATTTTACACCCTACAATAATGAGTGGTGGCATTTCAATTATAAAAAGACAGATTACCCCAATGAGGATTTTGTTTGGGAATGTGATGAGTAAAAAAAGAATGCTGAATATTACAGTTCTGGCAGCCTTGGCTTTTTTCTTTTGGCTCATGTTGCTTATTTGTATTCAGTACGTTCCTATAAATTTTGACGTTGCTTTTCTTAGAATTAAGCAAACAGAAATACAACACCCGCATTATCAAGTTGCTTTTTTCACACACGTATATACTTCACTTTTCACTTTGCTTGCGGGCTTAACACAATTCTCATCTTTGTTTAGAAAAAAGTTCACCTTAGCACATCGTAGCATAGGCAAGATTTACATTTACCTTATTTTGCTTTTGGCAGGACCTTCCGGTATGGTATTGGCTTATTATGCTAAGGGTGGATTTTGGTCGCAGCTATCTTTTATCTTACTTTCTTGTCTTTGGATGTTGTTTACCTTTCTTGCACTTCGTAAAACAATACAAAAAAAATTTGAAACGCATAAGAAATTTATGTACTTCAGTTATGCTTTGACACTTTCGGCAATTACACTGCGCCTTTGGAAATATATTATCGCTAATACCATCGCCTTGCCTCCGCATGAAACATACATAATCGTTTCATGGCTGGCTTGGACCTTAAACTTAGTAGTCGCATATTTTTTATTCAAAAGTCAAAACGAAATTAAGAACATCGGATAGTTCTTTGTAGCTTAGTCCTCTCAATAAAAACGCAAATAGTATGACAATACATTGGTTAGCACAAGGTAGTGCTGCAGTTTCCGCATTAGTAATTGGATTTATTTGGTACGGCCTTCTTTTTAAAAATACCTGGATGAAAGCATCAGGACTTACGCTGGCTAAAATTAAAAATGGAATTCACCCTGCAATTCTTTATGGTTTGGTTTTGGTCTTGGCTTTTATAATGACCAAAGGTTTATACCATCACATTATTAGTATACATGCCAAATTTGGTAGTACCACTGAATATCCTTTTTGGCATGGTGTTAGCCATGGTTTAAGTGATTCGTTTTTTTATGGTGGGATCTCAGTCCTAATTATTAACGCCCTTTTTGATCAGCGCAACTGGAAATACATTCTGATTAACATGGGCTATTGGATCATTACCTTTGCGGTCATGGGTGGATTAATTGGATACCTAGGATAAAA
>CALJNC010000081.1 GCA_937981995.1 uncultured Chitinophagaceae bacterium | reverse complement strand
AGAGAGGAAATTTGCCACCCCTTTAATTCTTAGCTCATAACTGTTGCTCGTTTTCTTTAATAGCTTGGTTCCTGAGTTAAATAACATCTGAAAAAATGTCGTTACCGGTACACGAGCTAATAGAATATGAGTACCCAATGCGATTAAAAGACCTCCGAACAAACCAATAAGTAGGTTGGTATAAAGTGTCAAAATCATAGTAAAAACAAAGAAAATGAGCTGCTCAATCCCTAAGTTGTAAACTTCTTTAAATACTTTCGGTGATGCTAATTTGAATCCAGTGTAAACAAGTAAAATCGCAAATGCGCAAAGTGGTACTTGTTTCATAATTGGGGCTAACAAGACAATGAAAAGCAAGAGGATAATCCCTTGGTACATATTAGACCATTTCGTTTTAGCCCCATTGTGAATATTAACCGTGCTTCGAATGATAACGGCAATAATGGGTAGGCCGCCTAAAAAACCTGCTGCCACGGTACTAAGCCCAATACCCGTAAGATCTTTATTTAAATCTGTTTTACGTTTATACGGGTCTATTTTATCAACGGCTTTAGCTATGGCCAACGACTCAATACTGGTAATCATGAGCAAGGAAAAAACCGTTGTCCAAAAGTCTAGTGTATTTATTTTACCAAAATTAGGATGCATGATAGAATCCATGATATTATCTGGTATATCCAACAACAATTTGGGCCCAACTTCATAAGCTTTTCCAAAAAATGAAAGTGTATGCTCATCGAAAAAATTGAAAGCATAAACCAAAGGAATAGATAGAGCAATAACCCACATAGGCGTAGGAAGAATATGAAAAAGTTTGTAACTTATTTTAGAATGAAATAATGTCAACAACAAACCGACTAATGAAATAATAACAACAAATGGGTTGGCTTTAGGCAGATTTACTACTGCATCAATTAAATTCTGTATAACGCTAGGGCTCTCGGGATACGATCCCATGGCTACATGAATTTGTTTGGCAAAAATAATTATTCCGATTGCTGCCAAAAGACCTTGAATAACAGAAGAATGAAATACATCTGCAAAGCGCCCTAATTTTAATAAACCCAATAGTACCTGAAGAGCACCGGCTACAACTATTGCGGCTAAGACATAATTGAAAGCCTGACCTTTACCATCATCCATAAGCGCAATGCCTAAAAGTATAACGGCAATAACCCCTTTAGCTGGTCCATTTACTGAGATGTGACCTCCTCGATAAAGCGTAGTAACCAAACCGCCAACCACGGCCGATATAATGCCGGCCATAGCTGGTGCACCAGCAGCTAGCGCAATACCTAATGACAGCGGAAGGGCAATAAGTGCCACACTCACCGCAGCCATTAAATCGCTGCGCCAGTTTTGTGCTAAACCTTTTAGGCCAGTTGCTAAATCTCCTTGTTTATGTTCGATTGACATTTTATCTGAATCCCGTAAAAATACACGCTCAATCATATTCAGAAAAATATACAAGCCCTAAATATTATTAATTTTTAGATAGTTCAGCAAGACCTTCTTGATGCAGTTTTTGCTAATTATCTTTGCGGTTCTATTTACAAAAAAATAAGGCATGAAGAAATTAGAAAGTTGGTTAGAAATTCCTCAAGATTCAGATTTTTCCATTTATAATTTACCCTTTGGTATTTTTTCTACAGTAGCCCGTGGCAAGCGCATAGGTGTGGCTATAGGTGATCAAGTAATTGATTTATCTATGCTAGCCAAGAAACTTAAATTGGATAAAGAAGTAGTGGAAAATAATTACTTAAATGATTTCATTGCTTTAGGAAAAGATGTGACGAATGGCGTTCGTTTAAAATTACAGGAATGGTTGAGTGGAGCTGATGAAGATCTTGATGTAAAAGAAGCTATGCTCTCCAGCAAAGATGCTGTAATGCATATGCCAGTGAAAGTTGGAGACTATACTGATTTTTATTCCAGCATGGAGCATGCAACCAATGTAGGTAAAATGTTTCGTGATCCTGAAAATGCTTTGTTGCCTAACTGGAAACACATTCCGGTAGGTTATCATGGAAGAGCGTCTTCAATTATTCCAAGTGGCACGCCCATTCGTCGACCCAAAGGTCAAGTTATGCCAAAGGATGCAACCGAGCCAGTATACCAAGCAAGCGAACGATTGGATATGGAGTTAGAAATGGCTTTTATTGTAGGTAAAGAAACAGAACTAGGAGAAAGTATAACAACTGCAAATGCGGATGATCATATTTTTGGGATGGTGCTTTTTAATGATTGGAGTGCACGCGATATTCAAAAATGGGAATACGTTCCTTTAGGGCCGTTCCTAGGAAAAAGTTTTGCTTCTTCTGCAAGTCCATGGGTAGTTACCTTGGAAGCATTAAAACCATTTTCAGTTCAAGGGCCAGAGCAAGATCCTAAGGTATTGTCCTATTTAGAGTATGAAGGGGAAGGAAATTATGATGTAAACTTGAGTGTGGATATTACACCGAAAGATGGTGAGACAGAAAGAATTTGTAACTCCAATTATAGGTATATGTATTGGAATCAAAAGCAACAATTGGCGCACCATACGGTGAATGGTTGTAATGTAAATGTTGGCGATATGATGGCCAGTGGAACCATTAGTGGGAAAGATGAAAATTCTTATGGCTCTATGTTAGAAATAGCATGGGCAGGAACAAAGCCTTTGACTTTAAAAGATGGAAGCACAAGAGTTTTCTTTAAAGATGGTGATACCGTTACTATTAAAGGACATGCAGAGAAAGATGGTATGCGTGTAGGTTTTGGTGAGGTTACTGCTGAGATTTTACCGGCTTTATAAGTTGATAGAGGGTAGCTGAAAATTGATAGTGTATTTAATTTGCCTTCAAATATTTCAAAATAAGTTTGAGTTCTTTTTTGCTTAGTTGAACGTTCTGTGAATTATGTGGTTCAAACCTCCATTTCTCATATAATACGACAGACAAACTGTCCTTTGCTTTATACATGGAATCGGCATTTACAATATATGACTCCAACCATTTTTTATCTCTAAGGGCATATACACCCCTTAATTTAGGACCAACGATATCATGATCTAAACCATGACACATTCCGCAATTTCCCAGAAAAAGTTTTTTGGATTTTTCATTAGTCTGTGAAAAAAAAATATTGCACGCGGAAAACAGAAGAATAATTATGGCTAAACAGTATTTCATATTACAATTTTTACAAATTAAGAGGTAATGTCTTAATTTTCAACTTTCCATTATCAATTTTAAACTATAATGACATTCAAATCTATAAACCCTAAAGATCTACCAATACCAGAATTGCATGGTCACTTATTAAGTGCGATTGCACCACGTCCCATTGCTTTTGCTAGTACGATAGATAAGGAAGGGAATGTAAACTTGAGTCCTTTTAGTTTTTTTAATGTGTTTGGTGCCAATCCGCCCATCGTTATTTTTTCACCAGCACGTAACGGAAGAACCAATACCAATAAACACACTTTTGAAAATGTAAAAGAAACTCAAGAGTGCGTAATCAATATTGTAAACTATCCTATGGTAGAGCAAATGTCACTAGCTAGTACAGCTTATGACAAAGGTGTTAATGAATTTGAGAAAGCAGGTTTTACAGAAATAAAAAGCGAATTAGTAAAAGCACCCCGAGTAAAAGAAGCGCCGGTACAAATGGAATGCAAGGTGATGCAAATCATAGAAACAGGTGATGGCGGTGGAGCAGGAAATTTAGTTATTTGTGAAGTAATTAAATTACATATTAATGAGGCTTACTTAGATGAAAACGGAAAAATAGATTCAGTAAAAATGGATTTAGTTGCTCGTATGGGTGGTAGCTGGTATTGTCATGCTACACCTGAGGCTATGTTTGAAATACCAAAGCCCTTACAAACAAAAGGAATTGGTGTAGATGCTTTGCCTGAAGCCATAAGAAATAGTGAAGTGCTTAGTGGTAATAATCTAGGACGT
>CALJNC010000080.1 GCA_937981995.1 uncultured Chitinophagaceae bacterium | reverse complement strand
TCAATTACAGACTTTGTGGCATCATCAAGGTCACCACCAAACTTAGAGAAAGCTTCCATCTCACGATAAAGTGCTTGGTCAAGTTTTAATGTACCGGCTACTTTCTTCATTGATTTAATCTGAGCACTACCACCCACACGTGATACCGAGATACCAACGTTAATTGCAGGACGTACACCAGAGTTAAATAAGTTTGTCTCCAAGAATATCTGACCATCCGTAATCGAAATTACGTTAGTAGGAATATAAGCTGATACGTCACCCGCTTGTGTTTCAATAATTGGAAGGGCTGTTAATGAACCACCACCTTTTACTTTATCTTTTAAACTATCCGGTAAATCATTCATTTGCGCAGCAATTTCATCCTTTGAAATAACTTTTGCAGCACGCTCCAATAAACGAGAGTGTAAGTAGAATACATCACCAGGGTATGCCTCACGACCCGGAGGACGACGAAGTAGAAGCGATACCTCACGGTAAGCTACTGCTTGCTTAGACAAATCATCAAATACGATTAATGCCGGACGACCGGTATCACGGAAGTACTCACCTATAGCCGTACCCGCAAATGGCGCGTAGAACTGTAGTGGAGCAGGATCAGCTGCCGAAGCCGCTACGATCGTCGTATAAGGCATTGCACCGTTTTCTTCCAATGTTTTCATTACTTGTGCAATGGTAGAGGCTTTCTGACCTACTGCAACATATATACAATATACAGGCTCGCCTGCATCGTAAAATTCTTTTTGATTAATAATCGTATCAATACAAATGGCAGATTTACCCGTTTGACGATCTCCAATTACTAACTCACGTTGTCCACGTCCGATAGGAATCATGGCATCTACTGCTTTCAAACCAGTTTGTAAAGGCTCAGTCACAGGCTCACGATAGATAACACCTGGTGCTTTACGCTCGATGGGCATCTCAAACGTTTCACCTTGAATAGGACCCTTACCATCAATAGGCTCACCAAGCATATTAATTACACGGCCAAGCATTCCTTCACCTACATTAATAGAGGCAATACGACCTGTACGTTTTACTTTATCACCTTCATTGATACCCTTACTTTCACCCATCAATACAACACCTACGTTGTCTTCCTCAAGGTTCAAGGCTATGGCTTGTACACCATTATCAAATTCTACTAGCTCACCACTACGTACACTGTTTAGTCCGTAAATACGAGCGATACCATCACCAATTTGGAGTACAGTACCTACTTCTTCTAAGTCAGCAGAAGGGTTAAAATTGCTTAATTGCTCACGTAATATGGAGGATATTTCCTCTGGTTTAATTTCTGGCATGAGAATGCGTTTTTATTAGGGCGCAAAGGTAAGTTGGCTTTGCCAAACATTCCAATATTCAGGGCAAATTTTCGGTATGAAATAGCAAAGAAATTGGTGTTTTTTAGTGCATTCGCAGAAAATACAAGTGCTTGGTGTTCCATATATCTATTTTGCAACCCATTATGCCCTTAGCAAGCTTTTTAAGCCAATAAATTACAACTAATTAAGATTTGTAAACTGAACTATAAATAAGGGCCCATTTGATTGTACAATAAATTCATTCTTATACATTTGCTCAAAATTTATTATGAAAAACAATATTCTATTCGCCTTAGCGGCCTTGTTCCTTATCACAGCAATATCATCTTGTGGTGTTCAAAAAAAATACATGACAGATGCTTTTGATTTACTTAAAACAACTTTCCCTGATGCAAAAACTAAAATGGTTGATGGTAAAGTTCAAATCTTGTTTCCTAATAATGATATGTTTGATGTAGGATCTAGTGTTTTGAAGCCAAAATTTGAAGAGCGTGTAACAAAGTTTTCTGAGATATTGAATAAATACCCTGATACTAAAATGCACATTGTAGGTCACACAGATAATACAGGTGATAAAGCAAAAAATATGACACTATCAGAAGATAGAGCGTTACATGTTTTAGAATCATTTGTTAGCCATAGTGTTGCAAAAGATAGATTGGACTCTCATGGAGAAGGTCAAGCAAATCCTATAGCTACCAACGATACAGAAGCAGGACGTGCAGAAAATCGTCGTGTAGCATTTGAAATGTATTATGCCAAATAATCTTAATACAATCCAAAAAGAAAAAGGCTCTCGATAATCGAGAGCCTTTTTTAATATCCTAGATAGTTTAAAATTTTATTTAAAATGATATTGTACTCCCAAACCATAAACGGCGGTAGCATGTCTAAATCGCTGATTTTCTTCTGGCGTAGTTTGTAAAACATCTTCTGTTGTAATCTCAGCGAAATACGGTTGATAAGAAACTCGCGCACCCCACCGATCTGAGAATTTATAGCCTGCATAAAAATTACTAGACAAAGAACCTCTATCGTTCGCACCTACTAATAAAATGTTTAAGGGTGTAGGGTTCACCTTGGCAGTTTGTTCTACACCATTAGAAATAAATGTAGGACTACCATTGGGCCCAAAGGATGCTCCTAGCAAATCAATATCAAAACCCACTTGTAACTTGGGCGTGATTTGATACCCTAGATTAATCAAAAGATTCACGGAATAAATAGCAGGTGCCGGCGCTAAAATAGAATCTTCATCAGCCGTTCCAAATAAACTAGGTGGCGCAGAAGTAAAGTAAATATTCTTGGCACCAAAGCCATTAAAACGAAGACCACTTCCTATAAAAATATTCTTAAGTACTTTCTTGTCTTGACTCAGCATCCAGTTTCTGTAATAGCCAGCTGATAGCACCGAGGCATCACCATTCAAACCATATCCCAACTCAACGTATGAAGATGAGCGATTAGATTCTTTTTCCTGTGCAAGTATTTCTTGCTTAAACAGAAAAGTAAATGCGAATAAAAGGGCGACTACATATCTCATATTATTTTTGAATAATAGACGCAAAAGAAACTCATGACTTACTCAAAAATTGCAAGCATTTATATCTCTATTTACACCATATCAAGTCACTAAAATTTTTTATAAACCAACCTTTCTTTTATTGGCGACGTCTTACTAAAAAGAATATGACTATGAAAAATATTATACTCAATATCGCATTACTTACGATTAGTTTAAACTGTTTTGCCCAAACAGCGTATTTTAAGGTAAAGGACGAAGGGCGCCTTGAGAAGATAGAAAGAGTATCTACTGGCGGATACATAACACTAGGCGAGGATAGTTCTGGGTTTCATGAAATCACGAGATGGGACGAAAATTTCAACCCTTCTTGGGTTGTAAAAATTACCGACCAAAGTCCAACACCTTTTTCACGATATATTGTAGAGGCCAATGATGGCAATTTTTATGCTACCGCAAATTCTTCATACAATAGTGGTGTTTTTTATGTTATAAAAATAAGTAAAACGGGAACCGTTCTATGGCAGAAACATTATGCCGCCACATCATCAAGTGTTTACTTTAGTGCCTTAGCTTTTTCAAAAGCAGCCGGAAACGATAACGGATTTATTTTTGGAGTAGGGAATTGTTCTGCAAGTAATCTTTTGGTAAAATGTGATGAGAACGGAACCATCGTTTGGAAAAAGAAATATAATCATTCACTTGCTAATGGTATTATATCATGTTGGAGCATCCTGGCCGATGGCAATGGGTATGTTGCAAGTTCTGGATTTAATACGAAAGCTTTAATGAATTATAAAATAGATGCCACCGGTAATTTACAAAGTCAAAAAGTATATACCTTCTCTGGTACTACAAGTATAATGCCGGCAAAAATAATTAAAACAAGTACGGGCTATGCACAACTTGTTACAAATAATAATTCTAAGAATGGCACCATGGCTGTGGCCTATTATAATAACTCACTTGTCTTACAATCCCTCAACGAGATTACCGTTACCAATCCTTACTTTACCCTATTTGATTTAACAGCCGTTAATGGCTCAGAAGTAGTTCTATCTGGTACCGTAAAAAATAATAGAGATAATATATCCACAATAAAATTATCGAATACAGGTGTACTTGTATTTGAGAAAGTGGCTGAAGCCGAAACTAGTCATTTTGTTAAAAACGTAATAATGAGAGGGGTATCAACCACTGCCAATAATGAAATTATACAAGTAGGCTATGAGCAATATGGTGGCGCCGTAGTAAATATAATGGACCTTCAAGGCAATGGACTCTGTAACGCATTTACAGGTAGTGCAACAAGCACAACTACTGCATTGAATTTAGAAAGCGTGCCCATAACAGTTAGCACGGGTTTCGTTACAGAATCCACTGCAAACTATTCAACTTCCAGTGTTTCTAATTTTAATAGAACCGTTCATTGCGGTAACCTGCCTAATAGTATTCATAATCAAAATGAACGAATCCAACAGATTAATATTTACCCAAACCCGACAAGTTCGACCATCAGTATTCAACACGCCAATAATATGCAGGGTAATTATGATATAAGAATCATTGGACTAGATGGTAAGGAAATTATGAGCGTCTCAAATGTTACACAAAGTATAGATGTTAGCAGGTTGAACACGGGCATTTATTTTATGCATATTAGCACCAAGGGTGAAAGTATCGGTTATAAGAAAATTACTGTTTTGCAGTAGGGTAATCAACTCAAGCTTTTGGTTAAAATGCCTTATAAAAAATAGTACGTTCAATTAAAAGCAAAAAAAACAACCTTCTTACGGAGGTTGTTTTTATTTAAAATATTTCTATTGTCCAATGAATCTGTATCAAAGTACAAGTGTTTCATTCAAAAAAAATATAACTTAGCTAGCAGTAAAAGAACGTATTATGGATAGAAAAAAATTTATAAAAAATAGTGTATTTGGTTTAGGTGCGATTATTGCTGCACCCATCGTCTTAGGTTCTTGCGAAAAGAAACCTATCGTTACGGATCCTAACCCTACTCCGGATCCTAATTGTAAAGTTTATCCTAGCGAAGTAAAAGGTCCATTCCCAATAAAAACTCCCGCTGACTGGATAAGAGAAAACATTGTGGGAGATCGTAGCGGGGTCCCTTTACACATCATATTTACGATTGAAAATGTCAATGACAACTGTAATCCGCTAGTTGGGGCAGAGGTTGATTTGTGGCATTGTGATGCACAAGGAAACTACTCCGAATACGACCGTCAAGTAGATGGTGATTTCACAAATCAGCACTTCCTACGTGGCAGACAAACAACTGATGCAAATGGTATGGTTTCTTTTATGACAATTTATCCTGGTTGGTATCCTGGGCGCGCACCACATACACATCTAGAAATAAAAAAAGATGGACAATCCTTATTAGTTACACAAACTTCTTTCCCCGAAGATATCAGCAATGAAGTATATGCCACCGCAGACTATAATGGAACCTTTGATACATCTAATGCACAAGATGGAACCTTTAACGATGGCAATGAAGACAATATGCCTACTTCTGTAACTGGTAACACAACGGATGGTTACACTTTAAGAGAAACAATTAAGGTTAGTGCTTAATTAATACATGTACAGGTTTTGCATTTTTATTTTCAGATTCTGACGCACAATATGCCTGCGCTGAAGCTCGCGCTTCATTCTTGTGCTAGAAGATTCCATTTTAAGCTTGTAATTAGTAATGGTTACAAAAAATACCTCGACCTGTGTTAATATACTATTTGAAATATAGATAAATGCGCAGTTCAATCGTGTTAGTAAGTAGTTTTGAATCTGAACTCAAACTTTATACATTTGTATAATAAAACAATCCCCATAATACCTCTCAATTCTAATGAGGAACTCCAAATGAGGGAGTGGGTATTACAGGGTACAGAGTAGATATTATGTTACTCTTATTGTTCGGCACAGATTGCACTCTGTGAAAATTACACTTCGAGAAACTACACAATAACGTGTAGTTTTCTCGATTGCTAAAGCGAATGTATTTCACTATTATCTAATTTCCTTTTGTTAATATACACAGGTGTGTATTAAACAGTAAGAATCCTGATAAGTCAGGCTGTATACCGATGTGAATATTTATTCACTTTTATCGGAGATAACTATTTTCTCTGACAGGTCCTAAAAAATTTACTTTTACCCCACAATCCCCTTCAACTCATTCAACTTCATAAGTGCCTCTACGGGAGTGAGAGAATTAATTTCAACGGCCTGTAAAATTTCACGTACGCGTTTTAAATCTTCGGTTACACCATCGTAAATGTTGAGTTGCATTTGCTCAGTGTTTATTTTTTCAAACTTCGCTTTTTTCTTTTCGGTGTTTACTTCCGCATTATTTTTTTCTTCTAGTATAGCTAATATCTCATTCGCGCGTTCGACTATCAGTGGAGGCATTCCCGCCATTTTTGCAACATGTACACCAAAGCTATGCGTGCTTCCGCCTTCCGCTAGTTTGCGCAAGAATATAATTTTATTCCCCGCTTCTTTATGCGTTACATGAAAGTTTTTAATGCGTTTGTTTTTCTTTTCAAGTTCGTTGAGTTCGTGATAGTGCGTAGCAAAAAGGGTAAGTGGGCGTGAAGCATGATTATGCAAAAACTCGGCTATGCTCCAGGCAATACTAATTCCATCAAAGGTGCTGGTACCGCGTCCAATTTCATCTAATACTATGAGCGAACGATCCGATATATTATTGATGATACTGGCCGTTTCATTCATCTCTACCATGAAAGTACTCTCTCCACCGCTTAAATTATCGCTGGCTCCTACACGCGTAAATATTTTATCGGTGAGCGGAATCACCGCTTTTTCTGCCGGTACAAAACTACCCGCATGCGCCATGAGCGTAATTAAAACCGTCTGCCGAAGCAAGGCACTTTTACCACTCATATTCGGACCCGTGATAATAATCATCTGTTGCTCGTCTTTATCCAAGCGTACCGAATTACTAATGTAAGGTTCTCCTATGGGCAGGTTTTGTTCTATCACCGGATGGCGCCCGTTGGTAACTTCTAGGTTCGCCTCTTTTTCTACATCGGGCTTTTTGTATTGTTGCGTGATGGCATTTTTTGCAAAACAAATCAAGCAATCCAATTGCGCAATCATTTGTGCGTTCAGCTGAATGGGCGTGATATACTCTTGCAATTGCGAAAGCAACTCATCATAAATTTTTATTTCAAGCGCCAATATTTTTTCTTGCGCTCCGAGTATTTTTTGTTCTAGTTCTTTAAGCTCGGGCGTAATGTATCGCTCTGCATTGGTGAGCGTTTGTTTCCGTATCCATTCTTCCGGCACTTTATCCTTGAAGCGATTGGTCACTTCCAGATAATAACCAAACACATTATTAAAAGAAATCTTAAGCGAAGTAATGCCTGTTCGCTCGGCTTCGCGTTCTTTTATTTCTAGTAAAATGTCTTTCGCATTTTTAGAAACTGAACGCAATTCATCAAGCTCCTGATCTATTCCTTCTTGAATTAATTCGCCTTTAATAGCTACTGCCGGTGGACTTTCTACAATGGTCTTATTTATTTTTTCGCGTATGCGCTCGCAAGGATTCAACTGCTCTGCAATACGTTGGACCAAATCATTTTTGCTCTTAGTACACAGCGCTTTGATTTCTTCAATAGAATGCAAACCGCGTGCTAAATGTAACACCTCGCGCGGAGCAATTTTCTTTAAAGGCAAGCGCGCAACCATGCGCTCCATATCGCCTATCTGTTTTATAAAGGCTGAGGTGTTATTAGTTAAGTCCGTTTCTTTAATGAGATGTTCAACCGCCGCCAATCGCTCATTAATTTTGACCACATCCTGCAAGGGAAATAACAACCAACGTTTTATCATACGGCTACCCATAGGCGAAATCGTATTATCCAAGACGCTGAGTAACGTACTACCATCAGGAATATTACTATTGAGTAATTCCAAATTCTGAATCGTAAAACGATCCATCCATAAAAAGTCATTGCGCGTGATACGCTGTATGGTATGCAAGTGTTGCAAATTGGGATGCTCTGTATCTTTTAAATAATGCAGGCACGCACCAGCGGCAATAATTGCGAAATGCATATCGCTAATACCAAAACCTTTGAGCGATGCCACCTCAAATTGTTGTAGAATTTTTTCTTGGGCATAGTCTGTTGTAAAAATCCACTCGTCTAATAAATAGGTATAGAGTTTTTCGCCAAACTGCTCTTTAAACTTTTTGTTTTTGCCTCTGCAATAAATAACCTCGGCTGGTTTTATGGTTTGCAAAAGCTTATCCATATACTCGGCATTGCCTTCGGCTACCAAAAATTCGCCTGTACTAATATCTACAAAAGCCACTCCATAATTTTCACCATCGATATGTATCGTAGCTAAGAAATTATTGTTTTGATTGTCGAGCATTTTATCGCTCGTGGCGGTACCGGGAGTTACCAATTCTGTTACGCCTCGTTTTACAATTCCTTTGGCTTGCTTCGGATCTTCCAGCTGATCGCAAAT
>CALJNC010000079.1 GCA_937981995.1 uncultured Chitinophagaceae bacterium | reverse complement strand
ACCACTGTAAGGGCCATGATTGCTAGTTTGATTGTCGTTTTCATAATTTTTTATTTTTGTTGTTTGCCACGTCTTTAGCGTGGTTGTACTTATAAGACAACTGGCTATTGTTTTACCCCTAGTGGGGAGGAAAGTTTTTTTAGAAACGACGAAATCTACTTAAATTAGTGAATTAATCAGTTCGATTCGAATTCACCATGATAATTAAAAAAGAAATAAAAGATAATAATGAATTCTACCTCTGGTTTAATGGCAAGCTCATCTTTAAAAAATGGCTGAACGACGGAAACTCAAAAGTATTTGACAGAATGGCTTGGAGTAGATATACTGAAAGGAGTATCACTGACTTCGATTTGGAAGAAACTCCTCCTTTATATCATGTAACTTGTACGCTAACCGTCCTTTCTAAGGAGGATGGAGGCATGCGAACAACTCCTATCTACAGCGGCTACCGGCCAGATCATGTCTTTGAATACGAAAGCAATGGGAGGATGTTATATGCCTTTATAGGTGATATTCAATTTGATACCAAAAGCGAAATACAAGTTGGCGAAACTAAAATTGTAGTAGTTCGATTTCTAGCAAAACAACCGATAGAAAAATATCTTGACATCGGCAGGAAGTGGTGGATGCATGAAGGTCCAAATAAAATTGGTGAAGCAGAAATAATTAAAGTTGAATTGCCAAATAAAAAATAACTTACTTCCACTACTAGCGCACGAAAGTAGACAAGCTCATTATAAAATAAAACAAATGGAAATCAAGAAAGTCAACTTAAATGAAAAGCTCAATACCTTTAGCGAACGTTGGACACCTAAAGTAGTAGGCGCACTTATCAAATATATTTTCACAATAGTTTTCTTGTTACTTACAAATGCTGGCTACGGACAAGTAAATCAAATAAAGATTGAGTTTAAAGGTAATGCAGGACTATACTTAAGCGATGGTACCACAAATCTCTATGTAGATTTTCCTTATAAATCGGGTGCGTATGGATATATGAAATACAAAGAATCTGAACTAAATAATATCAAAGAAAACGCCATTTTCTTATTTACGCACCGGCATGCTGACCATTACTCCAAAAAACTTTTAAAATCGATTAAGAAAGACAAAAAGGGAAAAGTTTATGGAAATTGGAATACAAGGAAATTGAAAAAGCTAAACAGCTCGACAGAAAATTTTTCAATTCAATTTATTAAAACCAAACATAAATTCACCTTCAAACATTTCTCCTATATCATTACTTGGCATGGCAAAAGAATTTTTATATCCGGCGATACTACAAACCCAGAAACCGTTGGAAAGACAAGCAACTTAGATTGGGCATTCATTCCAAACTGGCTGTACAATAATGCCAAAAGTAAAAACATAACTATTCAGCGGACTACTTAGGAATTTATCACTTATATCCAAATGAAAAAACTGACACTCAACCGCAAAGCAATATTTATTTTTTAAAAGAATTGAATCGAACGTTTCGTATCAATTATTAACAATCGGACCAGATTTATTGATAAAAGCCCAACACTTCGTACCTGAAGAAACAAGGTTCTAAGAAATCCTTGCATTAGCGATTGTACTTATTTTAATGAATAGGAATTTTTGCGCTCTGCACACTAATGTTACTGTTATAATTTTTTTCTTACTTTGCGAATAGATGAATAAACTATTCAAGAATTATGAAAACGCCGGTAAAAATCCTCCCATTTCTTATGTTACTTTTTTTCTTCAGCTGTAAGAAAGATTATGTTGTACAAACTCCACCTGACCCCTGCGATAATAGTGTTGATGGAATTTATATACGTGTAGCAAACAAAAGCCAATACGATTTTACCGAAATCCTTTTAGATTCAAAAGGATTTAAGAATAGTTACGATGATTTAAAATCTGGCGAGGTTTCAGAATACAAGAAATATGATTCCGCATTTTCGATTATCAGTAGTAGTTTAAAAATAAACGATTCGACTAACGGTTTACCTATCATAGATTATGTAGGCGCTAAATTATTGTGCAATAACTATTATACTTATGAACTCTCGGACAATCCCAACCAAGGGACTAATCCTAACCTTAAATTGTGGTTTATATTTAAGCACGATTAAACTCTATTTATTTTACTTAAATTCAATTGAAAGAAAAAAAAATCATACTAAGCAATGGGCGTAAACTAAGCTATGCTGAATACGGCACTGCAGACGGCTACCCTATTTTATATTGTCATGGTTCGCAGAGTTCACGCTTTGAGATGCACTATGATATTTCTTTCGCCGTAAAAAATAATTTGCGTATCATAACTTTTGATCGTCCTGGACATGGGCTTTCTGATTTTGATGGCAATGCAAGTATTCAAAGTGTAGCAAGCGATGTAAGCGAAATAATACAAAAAGAAAAAATTCAAAAATATTCGGTTGTCGGCATGTCTGCAGGTGCTCCTTTTGCCATGGGCATTGCATTGTATAATCAAGAACAAATTAGTCAATTAAAAATTGTAAGTGGCTTTGCACCCTATACTACTGAAAGTAAAAAAGCGTTGAGCAAAGAAGTACGTATCTTATTACAATTAGCTAAATCGTTTCCGTTCTTATTGCGGCTTATGCTCAAAATTCAAAATAGTCAATTGAAAAAGAATCCTGCTAAGGCTCTTAAAAACTTTTTGAAGGTAATGAGCGCTCCTGATCAAGAAGTACTAAAAAATACTGCGGTTATGGGTGTAATAGAAAAAATGTTTACCGAAGCATTTCGCAAGGGTCATCAAGGCGTTGCACATGAAATTTCTAATATTCTCGTTCAAGATTGGAATATGAATTTAAACGAAATAGAAGTGCCTACGACTATTTACCAGGGAGATAAAGACGCCAACGTGCCGTTGGATTGGGCTAAATTGCTACACAAAGAAATTCCAAACAGTGAATTAAAAATCTATCCTAATGAAGGGCACTTGATTATCTTTAAACATGTCACTGAAATTTTCAAGTCGCTAACTTAAGTGCTTTAAATTATTGGACAACTCAGATATCGAACTCTCCTAGTTCTATCAAAAATAGATTAACAACAACCTTCACCAGGTTCACAACATGCACTCGCCAATTCAGACAATTTCGTTTTTACTTTTTGCACAGGTACACCGCAATCCTCTTTGGCTAAACAATCGGTTTTGGTTTGTGTTAATACAAACTGTTCACCATTAAAATTTAGTCCAAATTTTTGAATTGTCTCGCCTTGATATTCAACTTCAACTTCTGCATCTTGTAAATCTATCGTTTCCTCGGCCGTAGAAATTATTTTCGCAAACTTTTCAGATTTCAATCTATGATGTAAGTCAATTGAAGTCCATAGCTGAAAACTTACTTTTGTTTCCTCACGTACCTTTCCACCGCAATCAACAAACTTCTTGTTGACATTTCCTATCTCAGTGAGATGGTAATGCTTAGGCACATTTTTGCCATTGGGCAATATAAAAGACACTTGGTCCATTCCTACTAAACTCTTTTTTACTTCTGATAATTTCATAATTAATTTTTTAGCAACATGTAAACTTTCTTTTTCGCAAGGAGCTAAACATAGCACCAAACATTTTTTTTACTTCATTCCACTTTAGGGTATTAATACAATAGCATACGCGCGTACCGTCAATTTCGCCTTTTATAATATCTAATTGTTTTAGCTCTTTTAAGTGCTGAGATATTGTAGCCTGCGCTAGACCTATTTCATCAACCAAATCTCCACATACACATGATTTACGCTCGATAAGTTCTTGTATAATTGCTATGCGAGCAGGATGGCCCAATACTTTGGCATATGCTGCTATGGTATTTTGTTCTGCTGTAAATATGCTTGACTTAGTAACTCCCATAATCGTATAATTGCAATATTACGATTAATATAATACCTAACCATAGAATATTGGAATTAATAAAAGCGTATTCTCAATTTAGCGATACCTTAGTATCCGAAAGAAGATATTAAACAATGAAAAGTATAACCGTTTTTTGTGGATCTAGTTTGGGACGAATTGAAGAATATAAAAACGATGCCTCTTTGCTAGGGCGCACCTTGGCTAAAAACAATAGTACCCTTGTATATGGCGGAGCAAAAATTGGTCTTATGGGAGCTGTAGCCAATGCCTGTATTGAGTCTGGAGGCAAAGCCATAGGTGTTATACCCAAATTTTTACAAAAAAAAGAAGTAGTACACGATGGACTTCATGAGCTCATTGTGGTAAACACTATGCACGAACGAAAACAAAAAATGTTTGAATTATGCGATGGCTTTATTGCCCTAGCAGGAGGCATGGGTACATTCGAAGAACTTTTTGAAATACTAACTTGGGCTCAATTGGGAAGACATAAAAAACCCATTGGAATATTAAATACGAATAACTATTACGATGAGTTACTTCAATTTTTGAATAAAGCAGTGCAAGATAAATTTGTAAGAGAAAATAATCTTGAACTTTTTGTAGTGAGCAACAATGTAAATGACCTCTTAGTTAAAATGGAACGCTATACGCCTCCGCCATTACCCAGATGGATGAACTCAAACTAGATTAAAACAGCACCCGTCATTTCCTCAGGAATTTCTATTCCCATATAAGAAAGTATACTTGGAGCTAAATCTCCTAGCTTACCGGGTTTTATTGAAGCATTTTTTTCCTTGCTTATAAAAAATAGCGGTACGGGATTCAAAGTATGTGCCGTATTAGGCGAGCCATCTTCATTACGCAAGCAATCACTATTACCATGATCGGCGGTTAAGAAAATTGCATACTCTTGTTTTAATGCTGCAGGTATTAATTTACTTACGCACTCGTCAACTGTTTCGGCTGCTTTCATGGCTGCATCCCAAACACCAGTGTGCCCTACCATATCTGTATTTGCAAAGTTGAGACAAATAAAATCTGTCTCTCCTTTTTCTATTTCTGGCAGTAAAGCTTCTGTCAAATCGTAGGCACTCATCTCAGGTTTTAAATCGTAGGTAGCTACATCTTTGGGTGATGGCTTCATGATTCTGGTTTCTCCATCAAACTCTTTTTCTCTACCTCCCGAAAAGAAAAACGTAACATGTGGATATTTCTCCGTTTCAGCAATTCGAATTTGGGTTTTATTATTCCGTTCTAACACTTCGCCTAATGTATTTGTCAAATCACTTTTTGTAAATAATACATTGATGTTTTTAAATGATTTATCATACTCAGTCATCGTAGTATAATGCAAATCTAATTTTTGCATGCCGTGTTCGGTAAAATCATTCTGGGTAAGCACTTCTGTAATTTCTCTACAACGATCCGTTCTGAAATTAAAACACAAAACAGCATCGCCATCTTTTATAGTCCCTTTAGGTTTGCCAGTTTCCTCACATAAGGTAATTGGTTTCAAAAATTCATCGGTAATTCCATTATTATATGATGCTTTTATTGCCTCTATTGCGTCTTGATGTTTATCGCCATTTCCAGTCACCAAATTATCATAAGCCAGCTTTACTCTTTCCCATCGTTTATCTCGATCCATAGCATAAAAGCGTCCTGTAATAGTTGCAATTTCGCCTACAGATTTTGACAGATGTAACTGTAAATCAGTAACATAACTCAAACCACTTTCTGGGTCCGTATCACGCCCATCTGTAAAAACGTGTACAAACAAGTTGTTAAAGTCATTTTGCTCACACGCATTAGTAATAGCTTTAATATGATTGATATGAGAGTGTACGCCACCATCACTTACAAGGCCTAAAAGATGGATTGGTTTATTATTATTTTTTGCATAATTGATGCAATTAATAAGCGCTTCATTCTTGTAAAAATCTTCTGTTTCAATAGATACGTTAATACGCTCAAGCTCTTGATATACAACACGTCCAGCTCCTAAATTAAGGTGACCTACTTCGCTATTTCCCATTTGGCCTTTGGGCAGTCCTACCTCCTTACCGTAAGTAATTAATTGCGTATTTGGATACTGATTATATAGCTTATCAACATAGGGCGTTGATGCATTTTTTATAGCATCTGAGCCTGCGATTTTACCATGACCCCAACCGTCCATGATAATGAGTAATACCTTTTTATTCATTAAATAACAAAATTAGCTTTTAAATGTTTTACATTTGAATAGAACCTAATTTGTTTATTTTGAAAAAGTTACTAACATTGGTTCTGCTACTTCTGTTTGCGCTAAACTTAAGCGCCAAAGGTGAGCAGTACATAAAGATTGTCCGGGAGTCTCTGGCAATTGGGGATGTTAGGTCCATGTCTAAAGTATTTGACAAGACAATTGATATTACTTTTTCTGAAAACAAAGCAACTAGCTACAGCAAAACGCAAGCAAGTGCACTCTTGAAGAAATTCTTCGCTAAAAGCACTGCTAAGGACTTTAGTTTACGTCATACAGGACAATCTCAAACAAACAATACCTTGTACGCAATTGGTACGCTATACACCAAATCGTCAAACTACAGAGTGTATATGTTTTTTGTACCTGAAAAGGATGCATTCTTCCTTAAAGAATTACGATTTGAGAAACTATAGGTTTTCAAAATATCTTTTAGCACCATCTAGTTCTAAGTAAGGGAATTGCTTTTGCAATGCTGCAATGGTATCAAGTTGTGTGTTTATAAAAGACTTAGAAGATTCACCTGCACTATTAAACAATTTATGTTGCGTTGCTAAATTTAATTTATGTAATTTTTCAATAAGGTTATAATCTGCGCTAGTAATAAAATGAGTATGCAGATACTCCCAAACAAAATCAGTAGCAAGTTGACTTGGATGCACTAAATCTTTTTTATAAAATCGATAATCGCGCAGTACATCAATTACCAACTCATAGGAAGGAAAATAAGTCAAACCTTGCTCTTCTTCTAATAATTGATGAACCGCTTCAATCAATCGAGCTTTACTCCTATTATTCTCAACCAGACCTTGCTTTGCGTGTCGTACGGGACTTACCGTAAAAACAATTTTTGCATTACTATTAATCGTTTGAATACTTTCTATCATTCTACGCAGTGCTGCAGTAATTTGTTGAATACTTAAAAGTTTTTGCTCAAAAAATGTAGACGGCGCTTTTAAATTATTCGCTACAATTTGCTTTAAGTCCTTATGATAATAAGCCCATGCAGTACCTAGAGTTATAAAAACAATATCAGCCTTTTTTAAAAATGCAGAACTAGATTGGTTTATAGTTTGGATCCTTTCTTTTAGCCCAGCAGAAGTTTCTGCCGCTATGGAAGAATGATGATTAAAAGATTGTAGTCTCCCTTCCTTTTTATAAAAAGCTTTTTCATTAGCATCTCGTAAAGCAACAATTTCATCAATACTATTGGCAATACTTATGGGGTTATAAATAACGCCATGAGGATTTACCTGTATCCTAAACTTTCGATCAAAAAAATATTGGCTAATAGATTCAGAAAAACAAGAACCTACAAAAAATAAATGATGAGCGTGCTCAATTTTAAACTTAGAATCAAAAGGAGGACTCGAAAGATTGAATTGCATGCTACGAAGGTATTATTAATGATTGACCATCATAACGAATTACATTGTCATGCTTATTTATAGCACAGCAATAGCGCATATCCTCCTCCAAGCCATACTTAGATAAGCGCGCAAAATGTGAGCCTTGCTTTAAAAAGCCAAACAAATCATCCTTAGCAGTATCGTATAAAGCAGATGCGCCAATAGTAGAATCACAGATTGTAGTTGCCGCATCTCCTAAAGCTTGATAAAGGGCACCTGCAAATAAAGTGTCCTCTAAATTGAAACGATCTTTCCAAGATGCACAGGCTAATAATACATTCTTGTTTTGTGCTTTTATATAGTCAGCCGTTGCTTTTAAATTAAGAAAGGAACCGCTAAGTACCTCGGGGGCGTCTTTTACCAAATGTAATAGCCTTGTACCATTGGTTGTAGTTAATACAAGGGTTTTACCATTTACAAAATCTCCCGGATATGCTGATGGTGAATTACCATATTGCAATCCTTCTACCACCTTACCATTACGCTCACCAGCGGTTATTGAATTGGGTATTTCATTTCCTAGCTCAATACACTGTTCTACATTATCAACCGGAATAATTTTTTCAGCTCCATTATCCATAGCAGCGGCTATAGTAGATGTTGCTCTAAAAATATCAATGATTACCACTAAACATTCTGAAAAATCAAAAAGTGGTAATAAGGCGGGTGAATAACAAGTACTAATATCAATCTTACTCATAAAAAATAGTTTAAAAAATAAAAAATGCAATGATGCTAGCCAAAGATCCTAAAACACCTCCCATAACTAACTGTTGCGTAGTATGCGCTTTCAAATTTATACGAGATAATACAATCAAAGCAAAAATTACAATCGATGCCATAAGAAAAAGTACATCCTGAAAACCCGTACTAATATTAAGTAATAATGCGTAAGCTGTAACACCTGAAATTGCACCTACATGCAAACTAATTTTATTGAAAATAGTAACTAAAAAAAGAAACACCATTGTAATGAAACTAGCTAGTAAAAAAGTTTTAATCCAAGGCGATGCGCCGAGTGTCAAATGAAAAATCCAAAATACCCAAAAATAAAAACTCATACATACGATTAAAGGGACGTATCGTTCTTTCACTGTTTTCATTTCAAATGATTGTATAAACTTTAATTTCCAAAGCAGAAAAACCACAAACAAAGGCATAAACATGGTGCTGTAGAATGTAATTAATAGCCATTGAACCTCTTTGCCAACTGGTACATCTAAGGCTGGGTTTTGACTTACAAATACAATATAAGCCATGCCCATAGTAGTCAAAAAAACAGGATGAAAAATAATGCTAATTGCCTTAAAAAATGCTTTCATATTAAGAAATGCAAAAGTAAGACGAGTGGAAGGATAATCTAACGTATCACTAGCTCAATATTACTAGAACGATAGGTACGTTTATCAGCACCTTTAACCAATATATTTTTAAAACGAATCGTATCGCCTTTATAAATGTGGTCCTGGAAGACCTTTGCCCAAGCATCGTCTACCTTATCCCCTTGAAAGGTTCCATAAGAGTAATCTGTATGAACAATAGGCAGACCTGAAGAATCTTGGTACAAGCCCGTCTCGGCATAAATCATATCAAACTTAACCACTTCATACAGGCTATCTAAAGAATCTTTTGCGCAAAATGGTTGTTTGATATTCTGTAAAAACTGCTCGGCACTTACTGCAATTTTACCATTTTGCTTACAGGCAAAATAAGTTTGCAGTTTAGGTACACTCTTTTTGCCCTCAGGCGTAAAAGCCGATAAAGCAAGAAAGCCAATTACGAATATTATAAATGTAGAAAATGCGCGCATAAAATTAAGACTACTAAATTACAGAAAAATGAAATGGTATATTGGTGTTTAACTAAATGTTTTAAGACTAAGTCAAGATAGAATGTACTATTGTTTAAGGTTCCACAACTTTATATCCATGATTCTATAAAATACAACATTACCAACCAACACATAAATTACAATAAAAGTAAGAATTTCATCAAAGTCATATGAAAAAACTGAGCAAAAAACGAGACTTATTGCAACTGTAAAAGACCAATAAACTATCTTGAATAATTTCAACGATTGACGAATCAACTTTTTAGAGAAAAGAATTAAAGGAGATGCTATAACAGCAGGAAATACTAAAATTGCTAAAAATGTGGGCCAAAAACTTGCTCCAAAACTTTCCCAACCATGAAAAAACAGAGGACTCAACAACAAACATAATAGACCTCCAACTTGTAAATTCCACAACCAAGTGCCAAGCAAACTTCCTTTCATTACCCCAAACTTGCAATACTCTCTTCCAAGAGTTTAATCTTCTCTTCTGCGTCAGCTTTTTTCTTGCGCTCTATATCTACTATTTCTGGTTTAGCATTTTGTACAAAACGTTCGTTGCCCAATTTCTTCTCTACAGAAACTAGGAAACCTTTTGCTTGGGCTAAGTCTTTATTTAATTGCTCAAGCTGTGCTGTTGAGTCAATTTCTACATCAGAAGTAATCACACCTTGAATATCTTTTACTACAAAATTGATTCCGTTTACATCTTCACTTGTGTAATGTATTGCGCCTGCATTTACTTGGCTTGCTAATAAACTTTCAAAGGCTTGTAGTTTTTCCTTTTTATTATCAGCAAAGTGTATTTCAATTTCGTTTGTATATTTCAATTTATTTTTTACCCGAGCGTCACGTACTTGTGTAACAATCATTTGTAATAAAGCACCTGCTTCTACTACGCTTTGATCTGCTTCTTTTGCTGGTTCTAAAGTCTCAACCATCAAATCATGCCCTGCTGCTCTTTCATTTACTAAATGATACATTTCTTCCGTAGCAAAAGGCATGAATGGGTGCAACAGTTTTAAAAGTTCTTCTAAATAATTTTTTGCTTGCGCTAAAGTCGCCTCAGAAATATGACCTTCTCTACTCGGTTTTATAAATTCTAAATACCAAGAACAGTAATCATTCCAAATCAAAGAGTAAATTTTCTTTAAGGCTTCGCTTAATTTAAATTGTTTTAGGTCAGCTTCTACATCTGCCTTTACTGCTTCTAAATTATTGGCAAACCATGCATTAGCAAATGAGGCATCAATGGTATCAGCATCACCTACTTTCTCCTCAAACATTTTTAAAAGCTTCAGTGCATTCCAAATTTTATTGATAAACTTTTCACCTTGTTCTATACCGCTTTCATCAAACAAAATATCATTACCTGCAGGCGCTGCTATCATTACCCCAAAGCGCACGGTATCTGCTCCATGCTTTTCTATCAGGCCTAATAAATCAGGCGAGTTGCCTAATTGCTTACTCATTTTACGGCCTTGACCATCGCGTACGATACCTGTAAAATAAACTTGTTTAAATGGGATAGCTTTTTTGTATTCCATACCCGCCATAATCATTCGCGCCACCCAGAAGAAAATAATATCCGGCGCGGTAACTAAAGTTGCTGTTGGATAATAATAATCTACATCACCATTTTGCTCTTTGTTTTTATTCCATTCAAAAACTTCTAACGGCCACAACCAAGAAGAGAACCAAGTATCCAAAACATCCTCGTCCTGATGGACCTGGTCAATGCTTAATGCTGAATTTTTAATTCTTAATTGTTCGTAGGCTTCTTCTTGTGATTTTGCGATTGCCATATTACCTGCATTATCATAATAAGCTGGTATGCGCTGTCCCCACCAAAGCTGACGGCTAATGCACCAGTCTCTAATATTATCGCCATCCATCCAATGCTTATAGGTATTCTTAAACTTAGCAGGATAAAATTTTACTTCATCATTCATTACCACATCCAAAGCTGGTTTGGCCATGTCCTTCATATCACACCACCATTGCATACTTAATCTTGGCTCGATTACTGCATCAGTTCGTTCACTAAAACCAACTTGGTTTTGATAATCTTCTACTTTAGTTACAAAACCTTTTTCTTCTAAATCTTTTACAATTTGCTTACGTACATCAAAACGATCTTGCCCTATATAAAGCTGAGCCGCTTCGCTCATTGTGCCGTCTTCATTAAGAGTATCAATCGTTTCTAGATTATGTTTTTGACCAATATTAAAATCATTAATATCATGCGCCGGTGTTACTTTCAAACAACCCGTACCAAATTCAATATCAATATAATCATCGGCTATAATTGGAATTTCTCTATTAATTAAAGGCACCAAACATTTCTTGCCTACTAAACCTTTATAACGTTCATCTTCTGGATGTACTGCTATGGCTACATCTCCCAAGATGGTCTCTGGCCTTACCGTTGCAATAGTCATGTGCTTGCTTGGATCATCAACCATTGGGTAGTTAATGTAAACCAATTTAGAATTTACTTGCTTATGCACGACCTCTTCATCGCTCAAAGCGGTCTTGGCGCTTGGGTCCCAATTAATCATTTTTACCCCGCGGTAAATTTTTCCTTTATTAAATAAATCAATGAATACATCTATTACAGCATCATAATAATGATCGTCCATTGTAAAGTTTACACGATTCCAATCTAAAGAGCAACCTAGTTTTTTAAGCTGCTGCAAAATAATACCACCATACTTTTCTTTCCATTCAAAGGCATGTTCTAAAAATTCCTCACGGCTCAAATTGTTTTTGTCAATGCCTTTTTCTTTAAGCATCGCCACCACTTTTGCTTCCGTAGCAATCGAAGCATGATCGGTACCTGGCACCCAACACGTATTATATCCACGGAGTTTTGCAAAGCGAATTAGTACATCCTGTACAGAATTATTCAAGGCATGACCCATGTGTAATATACCCGTGACATTGGGTGGTGGCATAACTATGGTATATGCATCTTTATCATTAGGAGAAGAGTTGAAATACCCTTGCTCATTCCAATGCTTGTACCACTTATTTTCACTATCCTGCGGTGAATAATTTTTTGCTAAACTCATGAGGCTGTAAAAGTAAGATAGTCGTAAGTAGTGTGTAGTAAGTCGTGAGTATTTTTTAGGAAGTTCTTAAAATTTGATTCCCTTAGGTTTTTCTTGCAATTTTCTTAACAGCTCATGTTGGTTACCATCAATCTAAAGAAGGGATTAATAGTAAAATAGAATCATGAAAAGAATTTCCCTAATTGTATTGAGTATTATAACCTTAGCCATAGCATTTACATCTTGTCAATCTGATATAAATCATGCCTCCTCGTCTTTATCAGATTCTTACTCCAGCGCGGAAGCTGAATATGATGAAGACAAGCGAAAGGTAGTAAAAACAGCTAATATTAGCTTGAAGGTAGATCATTTAGAAAAAGCTATAATCAACCTAAAAACATTTCTCAAACCTATTAAAGGCTACGTATACAATTATGAAATAAATAATGAAACCTATAAAGAAGATAGTTATCAAAAAACTATAGATAGTAGTGTGGTAGTGGAAAAAATTGTCGCGCAAGGAAAATTATCTGTACGGGTACCAATTGCTAAGGCAGATAGTTTTATCAACTATGTGCTTAATTCAAATGCTACTATTTCTTCATTACAAATTCACGATGATGATATAACCGAAAACCTATGGGAGAAAAAAGAAGTAGCCAATGTGTATTCTAAATCTGGTAAGGCACAACATCGCAAAGGAAATAGCAAAAATATATACTATGATAACAATACTTCAATGAACGCTATAAAAGCAAAAGCGCTTGCGGCTAAAATGAATTACAAAACAAAATACCTTTGGTTTGATATTCAAATGACAGCGGCTCCTTATTATAAATCTGCAACTACAATATCTGCTAAAAATTATCGAACGCCTTTACATATTGGATTTGCAAATGCTGCAGTAAAAGGTTGGCACATTTGTTCTGATATTATTTTGGCCTTGGTAACTGTTTGGCCTATTTTGTTATTGATCGGATTGGGTTTGTTTTTTGTGAGAAAGTATCACTTAAAAACCGCGTAGTAAAAAATGGGCTAGTTTAATTAGGTAGCCCTTTTCATATTCGATGCAGAATAATTTTTAAACTGTAAAAAATATCTTTTACACTTAATCCTTTTTATCTTAGTATATCTAAAACACCTCATTGCGCACTAAAGCTTCTTTCCTGTTTATAATTTCTTTTTTTTTATTGGCTGCTACTAGTTCAATAGCACAAGATTATGACATCACAAAGCTTACGACCGATGATGGTTTGCCAACCAATCATATATATAACGTTTTTAAAGACTCAAAAAACTTTATGTGGTTTTGTACCGAAGCGGGCGTTGTAAGGTATAACGGCATAGGCATGGAAGTTTTTACTATGAAAGATGGCTTAGCTGATAATGATATTTTTCATTGCATCGAAGATAAATGGGGAAGAATATGGTTTGCATCATACAACGGCCAATTGAGCTTTTTTAAAAATGATAAATTTTATAACGCCAATAATTGTGACTTTATACCTACCGTAGATAAGTCTAGTGGTTTTATTCGTACGTTTTTTATTAGCAAAAAAGATTCAAGTCTTATTATACTTCATGACATGACCGGAAATACATATCATAGATGCCGTAAAGACAAAGTAGTTAAAGAAATTTTACCCCAGCTTGATAGCATGAAACAAATCTGTTTTTTTAACGACGAACTAATTTATACATTAGAAGTTACTCATAAGGGGGAAAAAGTTACTAGTAACATAATTTCATGGCATAATAATAGGGCAGATACCGTACTAAGTTTAAACAAACTAAATGCATTCGTATTTGGAGTATTCTCTACCCATAATAATTTAGAACGTAATACTCTAAGAACTAGTTATGGTATGTATAATTTAACCCCTACATTTTATCCAATCCAGATTGATAAGCATAAAACATTCATGGCTAAAGTACGCCTTGATGATTTTGATGTACTGGCTTACCAAGATGGGCTTGTATTTGAAAAAAACAAGAACAAGACTCGAAAGCTTTCTGGAGAATTCATTACCGGTTTGGGCAAAGATCAATACAACAATTTATACGCTAGCTCCCACACAGGAATTCATGTATTTACAAAAAAAACAACGGCAAATAAATCCTTAGCATATAAAACTAAATTAATTGCTAAAGACAACACAACAACTTATTTAATAGACCAAGAAAATAGAATTCGTGCAGAAGAAAGCAACACCCCACCGGTAAATATTTCAACGAATAAAAAATTTAACCAACTAAAACGATTTAAGAATAAGTTTTTCCTTAGCAAGATACAAGACGGAGTATATGAATTAGATATAAAATCTGGGGAAACAAAGCTTATTCTAGAAGACAAACATCCTACTAAAGAAATTTACTTAACAAATGATCATATTTTTATAAGAGACCGTTACAATATATACACATACGACTATAACGGCCATAAGATAGATACAAGCGGAACAGGTAGCACGCTTTTTGGTTTTTTGCAAAGTGGTAAAAAATTATGGTCTTATGGTGAGGGTGGAATTTTTAGATACCAAAAAGATACACTTATAAGAGTCCCTTTACCAGAAAAGATAGTCCCCTACAAAACCTGCATTATAAAAAAGGATCTCTTCTTTATAAATTATACTGACTTTAAACTCTATAAAATTGACGATTTTTCTTCAAATGACACTACTTCAATCGCTGAGATTTTTTTAAAATACGATCTAAAAAATTTAAAAAAAATATCGGCTAGCTCGTTTTTTATACGAGATAATAATGACGTAAATCGCTTGATAAGTAAAAGAAACAATAAGTACGTAATTAGTAAACTCCGTACGCCGCTTTCTGATGTTTCTTTAACCAATATTCATTCTGACTCAACAAACTTATATGTTACTATTGATAATTCAACTCAGGTATTTTTAATAGATTCTATAGCCATAAAGGAATGGCATCCTATTGTAACACTTCAAAATATAGTAAACGAATCCAACAAATTACTTGCCTCAGACAATACTGCATTTATTAAATACGCCGATAGGCAAAGAATTTACATTAATTATCAAGTACTAGGAAAAATTGGAAGTCACGTGAGTTATCAGTACGCTATTAATTCTAAAAATAGTAAGGATACTGTTTGGATTAATACTACAAAACCTCAAATTGAACTTCTTAATCATAATTGGGGTACGTATGACATACTATTTAGAGCGGCGGTAAATGAAAAAACCTTCTCTAATATTGTAACCGTTGATTTAAAAGTACAAGCACCTTTCTATTTTAGATTATGGTTTATCCTAGCATTAATTATCTTATTAATTCTCTCTACCTTTCTTATTACAAGTTACCTGCGACTCAAAAAACAAAAAAGACTCCTTACAGAAAAAGAAATTGAAAAGAAAAATCTGAGCAATGAATTTAAAGCACTCAATGCACTTATGAACCCTCACTTCATCTTTAACTCCTTAAATAGTATTCAAAGTCTTATTAGAAAAAACAAGGATGACGCTGACAACTATTTGGTTGTGTTTTCTGATTTAGTCCGTCAGAATATGGAAAACGTAAAATCAGAACTTATCTCATTAGAAGATGAGTTGACACTAGTTACCAATTATCTTGAGTTAGAAAACTTAAGACTGAACCAAACACTTACTTTTAAAATAAATATAGAAGATACGTTGGTAAGCAGCGATGTAAAATTGCCCCCCTTAAGTATACAACCCTTAGTAGAAAACTCAGTTAAGCATGGCATTATTCCATTGCAAGGACTTGAAGGTAAAATAATAATCAATATATCAGAAAATGAAGACAGTGTTGAGATTGAAGTAATGGACAATGGCGCAGGTTTTGATAAATCAAACAATAAAAGCGGTAGTCAATCAGCACTTAAAAATATTAAAAAGAGATTTGAAGTATTATCTAAAATACACAACCAGAAATATGCAGTAGATATTATTAAGAACGCTGAGAATAATGAATTTAAAAATACAGTATTGATAAACATCCCTTATGAATAAACAAAATATTAAAGCACTTATAGTCGACGATGAATTTGAAGCTAGAGAAAACTTAACAGGCTTCCTTAATGAACTGGCTCCTGATATTGAAATAATAGCATCTGTCAACTCAACCAAAGCAGCCGAGAGCATTATTCAAACTGAGAAGCCTGATATAGTTTTTTTAGATATTGAAATGCCCGAAGAAACAGGCATAGAATTCTTAAAACGAATTGACAACAATACGTTTGAAACTGTATTTGTAACCGCCTATAATGAATATGCTATTAAAGCTTTTAAGCTAAATGCTATTGATTATATCCTGAAACCTATAAATAAAGATTACTTAGAAAAAACCTTGGAAAGGCTCAAAGTATTTTTACAGGCTAGAAAAAATAATTCTCCTACAAGTACAGAAATTATTTCAAAACAAGATGATAATAAAGACAAAACACATCTAACGCTACGATATGGTTCTGAGATTCATTATGTCAACTTTAAAGATTTATCCCACTTATCTTCTGATGGTAGCTATACTAATTTTTATACCGCGCAAAGCGAGAAAGCCTATTTGGGTAGTTATAACTTGAAACATTACGAAGACATCCTGCCCGAAAATTTTACAAGAGTACATAGAGGTTATATTATAAATGAGGCGTTAGTAGAGCATGTTGAACAAAAGGGTGGGAAGCATTATATTATTTTACCCAACAAAATTGAAGTGCCCATTTCAAGACGTAGGTTTAAATCATTTAATGAAAAAATGAAAAAATGAAAAACACAATCGTTACCTTCGGATTACTTAAATGAAAAAATTTACAGTCTTAGGGAATGGAAGTTGGAGTTCGGCACTCGCAAAAATTCTTACGGATAATAAAATAAATATTAATTGGTGGATGCGCAGCGAAGATGCGGTTCAACATTTAAATGAACACGCGCATAACCCCAACTACCTCACATCAGTAGAGTATGATATGGAGTATATACTACCCACCACAGACTTAGTTACAGCAGTAAAAGATGGAGAAATTATATTAATTGGTATCCCATCGGCCTATGTGCCAGATGTATTTCAAACCCTAGATGGCGATGCCTTTGAATCAAAAAAAGTTCTTTCAGCAACTAAAGGACTCATAGGCGATGAGCACGAGCTAATGAATCATTACTTACGTAATAGGACGGCACTCAAAAAAGAAAATTATTTCTGTATTACAGGACCTTGTCATGCCGAAGAAGTAGCTTCAGAAAAATTATCCTACCTCACGTTTGGAGGATATGACGCAAGCTATACCGAACAAATTGCCTCTTACTTCAAAACGCATTATATGCATACTGTATGCAGCGCAGATGTAAAAGGAATACAATATGCAGCCGTTCTTAAAAATATATATGCCTTAGGTGCAGGCATAGCTCATGGATTAGATTATGGCGATAATTTTCAAAGTGTGTATATAACCAATTGTTTTGCAGAGCTACAAAATTTTATGGATGTAATGGCTACTGAACAACAACACCATTATAATACAAGTGCTTACCTCGGAGATTTATTAGTTACTTGTTATTCATTACATAGCAGGAATAGAGCTTTTGGAAACTATATAGGTAAAGGATATTCTGTAAAGGCCACAAAACTAGAAATGAATATGGAGGCCGAAGGATATTTTGCTAGCAGAGGGATAATAGAACTAAATAAAAAAGGAAACATCTCAATGCCCATAGCCGAGGCAGTGTACAAGATTTTACACGACAAGAAAAGTTCAAAAAAGCAATTTAAAAAACTAGAATCCTTATTCAATTAAAGGATAATTAAAGTCGCTTACTCCCGTAAGGAGTAATTTTTAACGTCTACAACAATCTTTTAAGCTGTTTATTATCAATAAGTTCAAACAATGCATGGGGTTGATACGTGCGCCAATTAATTATTTGCTCAAATAGCAAATAATCGCGCACTCTTGAGTTCATAAACTCCTCCATACTTTGATCTGGGAGGTTCATTACTACTACCCATCCTGTATCATCTAATTCTTCATGCCATTCTTCGTAATAACTTTCATCATCAGCATAAAAGCTCAAAACATTTTCTGCGATAAATAAAAACTTACGTATCCCTTTCATAAGTAATACATCAATAATATTTCGTTTCAAGTGCATAATGTCATTGGCAATCGCATCATTCCATTCACCTAATAATTCTATTATACAATAGCCAATTTCATAATCTACAAATTGAAATTTCATATAAATATTTTCACTGCCAAAAGCATCCCACTGCGGATGAATATAGTAGTTATATACCGTTTCAGAATATTCAAACTGACTGTGCTCTTTTCCAAAAAAAGGTGAAAACTCATCTTCTTCAGGAGTATATAAATGGCGCCAATTGTAATAAGGTTCTATTGCGTGCATTTACTTAAAGCTTGTTCAAAATCTTCTATTATATCATCAGCATCTTCCAGTCCTACACTAACCCTAATAAGCCCCTCAGTAATTTCTGATTTTAGTTTCATCTCTTTGGTTACACCAAAATGGGTAGTACTGGCCGGGTGAGAAACTAGCGTGTCTAAGGTGCCTAGAGAAACAGCGTGTGTGCAAAGCTGCAAATTATCTATAAATGTTTTTCCATTTTCAAAACCTCCTTTTATTTCAAAACTCATCATGCCACCAGCGTGTTTCATTTGTTTCTTAGCTAATTCAAAATCGGGGTGAGTCGGTAATCCAAGATAATTTACTTTTTCAATAGCAGGATGCGTTTCTAAAAACGCTGCAAGCTTTTCGGCATTACTGCAATGTTTTTCCATGCGCAAGGCTAAAGTCTTTACTCCATTGTTTAATAAAAAAGCATCAAACGCATTTCCATTAGCACCAAGCAAGCGATGATGCTTGGTTACTTTGGTACTCATAAACTCAACATCTCTTCCAAGCAAAATGCCGCCTATAGCCGTACCATGACCATTTAAGTATTTGGTAGTGGAATGAATTATAAAATCAGCACCTAATGCAAAGGGCTGTTGTAAATAAGGCGAGGCAAACGTATTATCACATATTGTTTTTACATCATACTTTTTGGCGAGATCGCATAAGGCCTTTACATCAACACATCGTAAGGTTGGGTTTGCGGGTGTTTCAATATATAGCACGGCAATATCCTTATCATTTTTCAATTGCTCCTCTACCAAATCTAAATCCTGAAAGTCAACCAAAATGGATTCAATATGTAAAGGTGGCAATACTTTGTCAACCAATTCTTGTGTACCACCATATAATGAAAAATGACTAAGTACTTTTTTACCTGCCGTTACATTTACCAAAATAGCTGTGCTAATGGCAGCCATACCCGAAGCATGCAAAATAGCTTTAGCCTCAATATCTAAGCCATGGGTTTCCAATGCTGCAATTTTATCTTCAACCTCATTGGTGTTTGGATTGCCAAATCGACCATATACATAACCTTCTTGCTTGCCAGTAAATATATCAGCGCCATATTGTGCATCGTCCATAGTATAGGTACTGGATGCATATATTGGTGTAAGATGACTTCGATGCGCGTCATGCTTTTGACCGGCATGTATGCAAGCTGTGTTGAAGGATTGTTTTCGACTCATAAGAGTGCAAAAGTATTAAAACCAAGCAAAAAAAAGTTAACAAAGTTGATAGTTGCAAATGAATTTTAAATAAGTTAACTTGGGATAATAAAGTTATAAATTATGAAAAACAAACAAAAAATTATTTTAGTAATCCTCCTTTTTTTTATGGTTTTTGATGCTTATGCACAAAATGGAACCGTAATTGTCCCAAACTCAACGCAAGTTGGATCAAGCGTTCATATAGGCTTAGATGCTGGAGTAAATTCTTCAATTTCAGAAAATATCTTTATAGGCTATCGCGCAGGGCGATCTGCTTCTAAGAAAAAAAATGTAAGTATAGGCAACCGTGCTGGGAGCTTTTTAACTGGCGGTCAATACAACACATTCTTGGGTAGTGAAGCTTCTCGATATAACACAACTGGCGGAAGTAATACATCAATTGGCTGTAATGCAGGTAGAGATAACAAAACTGGCGGAAGTAATACATGTATTGGAAATTCTGCTGGACTAAATAATAAAAGTGGAAATAATACATTTATTGGAAAAAGTGCAGGTCAAAAAACAAACGCAGGTTCGAATACACTTATTGGTTCAAGGTCATTTTTAAATAATAGCACTGGAGCGAACAATACTGTAATAGGTTTCGAGGCTGGTTATAATACTTTGGGTTCAGGGAATGTGTTTTTAGGGCATAAAGCAGGTTGGAGTTCGCAAGGAGACAATAAACTATATATTGCCAACTCTCCGGCTACTACACCTCTTATCTACGGTGATTTTACAAATGGAAAGGTCGGTATTGGAACAACTCATACACCAAACTACATTGGTACAACAAATAATATTGATGTTAGTGATTACCATTTATACGTTAAAGGAGGGATCCTTACGGAAGAAGTACGTGTTAGAACGGGTTGGGCCGATTACGTATTTGAACCTTCGTATAAATTAATGCCATTGGAAAAAGTAGAAAGCTTCATACAAATAAACGGACACTTACCGGACGTGCCTTCTGCCAAAGTAGTTGAAGAAGAAGGAATAAGTTTAGGAGAAATAAGTAAAATCCAACAACAAAAAATTGAAGAGCTGACTTTATATACCATTAATCAACAAAAACAAATTGATGAATTGAAAAAACTAATTCTAGAATTTAAAATCTCAAAAAACGATTAAAATGAAGAGATTACTCGTACTACTAATTTATATCCTGACTTGTTCAACTATTGGTTATGCGCAGGCCACACTATCGGGAATACCTTTAAATGTATATATCGATTCTGATTTCGGGGCAAGCGCTAATGACAATGACGATGACACCTGGGCTTTTATTAAGCTAAATAAATGGTTAAACAACAAATGGGATAAAAATGGAATCCCATACTCTACCACCTCAAGTGACATTTCCCATAAGATTAACTACACGACACATCATGTAATCGTTAACTTTTCAGCATCTAACAATGGCAATGCATACTTGATTGGAAAAGAAATTACAATCAATAACGTAAATTCAATTGATTATAGCTATCAAAATTTTATTCCTACAAATTCGAACCCAACTCCACCTATAGTAGATATTCCTTACTCGGATATTTTTCCTAACGCTGTTCCAACGGCAAATACTGAAACTATTAGGGTAGGAATCTTGCACGAATATGTAAATCATCTAGGAAATGGCCCAAAACAATATTCAACAGTTTATTGGGAAACTATAAAACTTGGAAACATAGAAAGTAACTTAAATACACAAATTGATGGTATTTGGTTTAAGGGAGCAGAGAATGCTATTATAAAGAAAAACGCAGACCTTCATTTAGGCTATTGGGATCAATATGGGAATTCGTTTCTACATACGAATGGATCATGGGTTGGGACGACTACCCAAAATAATTGGTATTCCAATGCTTACTGGGGTTTACAACAAGAGGATGGGGGATCGATTTTTACGTTGAATGATGCACAAAATGTAAAATTTACAAACCTTGAAATTCATGGAAATAAAGTTTTCCATCTTTTAGGAGGGAAGCATCCATCCCAATCTATTCAATCCGCTTCTATGGCCATAAACTTGGTAGACTGTCAAAATATTACAATTGAAGAAATGCATGTTCACCATAACTCATTCGATGGTCTTAGACTTGAAGATAATAATTGGCAAAGTAATACGAATCTATATTGCAAGAACGCCACATTCGAATTCAACGGACGAACAGCTTTTGCGTGGATCAGCGGTAAAGAAGTTAACTTTGATAACGTTGATTTCAACTATTCAGGGAAAAATAATGACGTTGAACCTTCGGGTTATGGTAACCCGAATTGCGGAATGGATATGGAGCCTAACTTAACAACACAAGCATGTGAAAACGGTCTATTTACAAACTGCACTTTTATTGGGAATAAAGGTCGAGCAATATTAGATGTTACAAAGAGCTCTCAAGTAAATACCGTCACTTTTCAAAATTGTACCCTTTGGGACGGAGATAGTTATGGCCTAGAATGCACAGGTAAAAACCTTGTTTTCAACGAATGTAATATTTATTGCCCGGTCTTCAAATTCGGGATGCATGGAAAAGCATTCGCTACTAAGTATAATAATTGCACTTTTGAAGATAAGAACAATCCTTTAAACACAAATCAAGCATGGCCAGCTTCCAATATATTGATTGGAACAAGTTATCCGTTTCAAAGGCTTGTTCAAACTGCTGACCATTTAGATTCTGAGGGGGCTGAATTTAGTAATTGTAATTTCAAAGTAAATGGAGCTTCTAGAGAAATGTTCAGAATCGTAACAAAAGGTCCAAGCCCGTTTACAAGCAATGATTACACATCCTTTGACAATTGTGTTTTTGAATATTCAAATGATGGTATTACATATAGTTCTGCCTCGTCTTCAAGTATTTTAAGAAGTGTCTTGTTTAAAGGAAATACATCAATAAAAAATACCTATAACTCATTAACAAGTAAACATGGCTGGGAAACGGCATCGATGGAAATTGAAGGAAGTGCAAATCCTTGTGATCCCAATGTGTTTGAAGTTGATGGCAGCGTTATGCTGACACATAAGGACTTTGGTGCAAACATCTTATTATTTGGTCGTAATGGAAGCACCACCACTACAAATGGTTATTTGAAAGCAAGATTTAAAAGTAATGCTGGTTTAACTTTTAAACTTGATGGTGATGTGAATAATGTTGGAATTCAGGCTACAATTGGTGAAAATAGTACGGTAATGTTTGAGCCGACATCTACAATTTTTACCACTGGAGGTTTAAATACATTAGGATATAAAATTAATTTATATGGGCAACTTATAATAGATCAACAATCCTATTTTCAGTTTAGGAAATTTAAATTTGATAAAAATCCTCTTGGGACCTCATTATTTTATATTGATGATCAGGCAATTGTAGCTCAAGGTAGTGGAAGTAATAACTTTTGGTATCCCGGGGGCGGTGCTAATAATTTTTACCAATATGGCACAGTTAATACAAATGCACCTTGCATTACGGGTGGTAAAACAGGTTTTCCTAGTGCTGTAGTAGCATGTTTGCCAAACTACTCACAAGTCCATAGCCAAGGCGTTTTAGCCCTTTTGTATAACACCACAGATAATACTTGTTATGGAGGAGGAATTGGTAGTATAGAATCCAATCTAATGGGTGGAACGGCTCCTTTGAATTATAATTTAATGCCTGGTAATGTAACCAATGCATCCGGTAACTTTACTGGATTAACAGCCGGCACTTATTCCGTTACGGCTACTGACGCTAATAATTGTACAATCAGTACAAGTGTAACAATTACTCAACCAAACCAATTAGTTTGGAACAACCCTACTATTAATAATGTAAGTTGTAACGGAGGTAGTGATGGTGACATACAAATTAATGCTTCGGGTGGAACGAACCCAATTAGTTATAACTTAATACCTGGAAATATTACAAATGCCACGGGTAATTTTTATGGATTAACAGAGGGCACATATTCCATTTCGGCTACCGACGCTAATAATTGTACCATTACCACAAGCGTTACGATTACAGAACCTACACAACTTACCTGGAAGGCGACATCTTCTACGGACCTAGTTTGTAATGGCGATAGCGATGGTACGATTGATGTGGAAGCTAATGGGGGAACTCCTGCTATTTCTTATACTATACTGCCTAATTTAGGAGCACAAGCTCAGTCTGGGAAATTTACTAACCTTACTGCTAACAACTATATCATTACGGCCACTGACGCTAATAGTTGTGCGACTAGTACAAGTATTACGATTACTGAACCGCCAGTGTGTGTCGACTTTTTAACTTTAACAACAACAACAAATAATGTTGTCAATGCTTTGGATAAACGTGAGGCGAAAATAGAAATTAAAGCCAGTAATTCCATCAGCGGATCCGCTTCTATAGTAGAATATACAGCAGGTTCAGATATTATTTTAGAAGATGGTTTTGAAGCAATTGCAAGTTGTAAGTTTCGTGCGCATATAGCGCCATGCACAGATTGTGACCAAGAACCAGTAGCGAAGCCTAACAATGATAATAATACAGTTCAAACTGATTTTAATGAGTTAATTCTTTATCCGAACCCTACAACAGGAATCATTAAGCTTAATCCTAATGGAACTGGCTCTGGAAATTATCAAGTGCGAAGCTCAATGGGTAAAATGCTTTTAAATGGTAAATATCAAAATGAAACGATTCAAGAAATTAATTTAAACAACTTTGCCAAAGGATTATACTTCGTACTTATTTCCAATGGACAAGGAGTTAAATCGTATAAAATAACTCTTAAGTAGTTTATCCTAATATGAGCTAAGGGCAATTCAAATGAATTGCCCTTTTTCTTTTTATAAGAATTTCACATTTCGAGGCTAAACCTTTTTCACGTTCTTCTTTCTAAATAACAATTAAAAAATAAGAATATGCATTCACCCTTAATATCTTTGAGGCGTATGAAAAGATTGACTTTAATTGTATTAGCCATTTGTATTGCTAGCGTTTCTTATGCTGATAGCCTGGATATAAAAATTGGGCAAATGATTATGATAGGTATGAAAGGTACTAGCGTAACCTCCAATAGCAGCATATATAAATATGTAGCACAGGGTAAAGTAGGCGGCGTGCTTTTATATGAGTACAACGTACATAAATCGCAGGCTAAATCAAAAATGATTGCTTTGACGGAACGATTGCAAGGCGCAGCGCAAATTCCATTGCTCATATCAATTGATCAAGAAGGTGGTAAAGTAAATCGATTAAAAACAAGATATGGTTTCCCTGCCATGCCATCAGCTTATGATGTAGCGCAAAGAGGAGATATTTCATACGCACGTACCATTGCAACGCGTATTGCAAGTACTTGTGGCAGCATAGGTATCAATGTAAACTATGCACCCGTTATGGATTTGCATAATCCTAGTTGTCCTGTTTTAGGAAAAATTGAGCGTTGTTTTTCTAGCAATCCCAATACGGTAGCCAAATATGGCGAGGTATACGTAGATGCACACAGAGAGAACAATGTACTTACTGTACTAAAACACTTCCCCGGACATGGCAATAGCAGGAGCGACTCCCACAAAGGCATAGCCGATGTAAGCAGATACTGGAAAACAAATGAATTACTCCCTTATCAAAAATTAATAGAAAAAAATAAAGTGGATGCTATTATGACAGCCCATATTATTAATACACAATTAGAGCCTAGCAAATTACCCGCTACGCTTTCTAAAAAAATAATTACGGGTACACTTCGCAACGAGCTAGGCTACCAAGGAGTAATCATTACTGATGATATGCAAATGGGTGCTATTGCAAAATACTATGGATTTAAAGAGAGTATTAAGAAAGCAATCTTGGCAGGTGTAGATATTTTAATGTTTAGTAATAATATCCCAGGTGCAAATCAATACTCAGCTAGCAATGTGCACTCTACTATCAAAAAAATGGTTTTAAGCGGAAGCATTCCAATGAAACGGATTAATGAGAGCTATGAGAGAGTATTAAAGCTAAAAGAAGGCTTATAATAAACGAATCATACTGTATTTATGCCTTTACAAAAGGCGTCCTTATATCTAATTATTGCTTTACAATTCAATAATTAGAAATATTTCAAATTGTAATATCTTTACAGCAAGAATGAAAAATATATTTTTAACGGTATTGGCAATATTATTTGTCTTCACAGCACAAGCACAGTATAAAAACACTAAAATTGAAGTAGGACAAGCAGCGCCTGAACTTGAATTTAAAAACCCACAGGGTGAAGTAATTAAACTTTCAAAAATTAATAAAAAGCGTATCGTGCTTATTGATTTTTGGGCTAGTTGGTGCGGGCCTTGTCGTAGAGCAAACCCCGGCTTGGTAAAATATTACGATAAGTATAAAAATAAAAAGTTTAAAAAAGCACGAAAAGGTTTTACTGTATTGAGCGTAAGTTTAGATAAAAAAGAAAATGCTTGGATAAAAGCTATTGCAAAAGACAAACTGGACTGGCCATATCATATGAGTGACTTAGGTGGCTGGGGAAGCGAACCTGGTAAGATTTATGGTGTGCGCTTTGTACCACAATGTTTTTTAATTGATGGCAATGGTACCATAATAGGTAAATACAATACGCCAGAAGCAAGTGAAGCTGATCTAAAAAAATTATTGAAATAATCAATGACCGACGAACCACTCCCTCAAAAACTAATTATCATTACTGCGCCTTCGGGCTCAGGAAAAACAACGATTGTAAAAGAGCTTTTACAATCAATTCAAACGCTTGCCTTTAGTATAAGTGCTACTACTCGACCACCTCGTAAAAACGAAACCGATGGGGTTGACTATCATTTTATGAGTGTACAAGAGTTTGAAAGTAAAATAGAGGAAGATGCTTTTGCCGAATATGAAATGGTGTACCAAAATAAATTTTATGGTACACTTAAAGCAAAGCTAAGTGAGATTTGGAGTAATGATCAAACACCCCTTGTAGATATAGATGTACAAGGAGCTCAAAAAATAAAACAACAATATGCTTCAAATTCTTTGAGCATTTTTATACAAGCACCCAGCTTAGAAGTACTTACTGAACGACTTAAAAAACGTGGTACAGAAACAGCCGACATGATAAAAGAACGTGTAGAGAAAGCCGAGAAAGAACTTTTACTGCGTGATAAATTTGATCATGTAGTAGTAAATGATCAATTAGAGGATGCAATTAAAGAGTGCCAATCCATCATTCAAAATTTTATAACATAAATAGTTCAATGTGCTATTAATACCATTTATTAGTTCTGTTTTATTTATACTCCTATCGGGAGCAAAAATTAGTTTGCAACAAAAAGAATTAGCCACTCCGCAAAATGGCGAAGCACCTCGTGCTGTAATTCCTGCATTATTAGACCTTGGTATGATTGCCTCTCTTGTACTCTTAGCTGCTTCCTTGGCTCGTTGGTCTCTCACATTCAATGGTGTGCCCAATAGCCTTTTGATTATTTTGTGTATTGTAATAAGCGCAGGCTTATGTATTCTATTTTTAGTATTGGCGTATAAATTATTCTCTCAGCAAAATCTTCCTAGCCAACGTTTTCTTTTTAGAAATCTTAATGACGAAAGCAAATCCAAACCATCAAGCGTAGATGCCAATCCAGCATTAGAATACTTGGGCTATGCAAGTGAGGAAGAAAAAGATAGCGCCGAAATACTAGATAATGCCTTAGACCTCTATGGTATTCAAATAAGAGAATGCTTAATCCCTCGTAATGAAATTATTTCTGTTGCGCTAGATGAAGAAGTTGCTATTGTAAAAAATATTTTTATAGAAAGTAAACACTCTAAACTGATTGTATATGAAAATGATATTGATAAAATAGTTGGCTACGTGCATCACTCCGATTTTTATCAAAACCCTGAAAGCATAGAAAAGCTCGTAAGAGAAATTCCTACTGTACCCGAATCCATGACGGCAATTGAAATGCTTTCTTTTTTTAAGCGTAAGCAAAAAAGCATAGCTTGGGTGGTAGATGAATTTGGAGGAACCGCTGGTATTCTTACCACAGAAGATTTACTAGAAGAGCTTTTTGGAGAAATAGAAGATGAACACGATGAAAGTGAATACATAGAACAACAGATATCGAATGACGAAATTATTCTTTCAGGTAGATTGGAAGTAGAATATATCAATGAAAAATTTGACCTCGAACTTCCTACTGAATCTGCTGAAACTATTTCGGGTTATATAATAGAAGAGTATAATGAGATTCCTGATAAAAATGAAAAGATTATCATAGGCCCTTATGAATTTAAAATATTAAAAGTGAGCAAAACCCGTATTGAAACCCTCAGATTAAAAGTACTAGAAAAATGAAAAAAGCAATGATTTTTGCCGCGGGTCTTGGTACTCGTTTAAAACCGTTTACGCTCAATGCACCTAAAGCAATGGCTCCCGTAAATGGTAAACCTTTACTGCAACGCAATATTGAATACTTAAAATCATTTGGTATTGAAGAGGTTATTGTGAACGTGCATCACTTTGCTGATCAAATTATTTCTTTTTTAGAGGAGAATGACTTTGGTATTAAAACAACCATATCTGATGAAACAGATGAAGTATTAGAAACTGGGGGTGGATTATTAAAAGCACGTCCCTTATTAGAAAATGCAGATGATATATTGGTCATGAACGTAGATATCCTCACCGATATTGATATTACAGAACTAATAGAACAGCATAATCAAAACGATGCATTAATAACACTTGCAGTTAGTAACAGAGAAAGCTCAAGAGGATTGTTATTTGACAATGAGCTACAATTATGCGGTTGGCATAATAAAAAAACAAACGAAGAAAAGATTGTGCACCAAAAAGAAGTACTTGTTGACTTTGCTTTTAGTGGCATACAAGTAATTAGTACAAAAATATTTCCGCTAATAAAACAAAGAGGTAAATTCTCAATTATTGATACGTACCTTGATTTAGCAGCAACTCAAAAAATTCTTGCTTATGATCACAGTGGTAAAATACTAATGGATGTAGGTAAGCCTGAGAGCTTATTGAAAGCGGAAGAAATTTTTGAATAATTCATATTACATGTAACACATTTCTGAGCCATAGAATTCGGCGAACGGCTCATACGCATCGTAGGTTTCGTTAGAGTTACAGGGTTTGAGTTGTATATGTTTGTCTTCATAATCAGAACCAGGAAAATATTTAAACTTGCCTTGCGTTTTCATATATTCTCCCATGATTTTAATTTTGTATAGTTTTTCAACCTCACCATTCAAGTCTCCTTTTATCGTATAGTACTGATCATCTGATAGCTGTACAATTACTGTATAGCCAACGACAGAACCATTTTTTCTCTGTTTAATTTGTGCAATACTGAGTCGAAGTTTAATATCAAGCTTGGGAGATTTGAAACAAGGCTCTTTTACCACAAGTTGCTTGATTGTTTTGGACTTTACAATCCCATTGTAAATAATCTTTCGATAGATGAATTGAAGCTTATCCAGTTCATTGTAATCATCACTTAGATTACCGAATATTCTTTTGTAATTATCATGAACATTTTTATCCGGGCCGATATACTTGGTATGTACATAACCCTCAGAAGTATTACCCGTAATCCAAGACCAATAAGAATCACTAAAAGCAATTTTTGTGTAATCATATTCGTCATCACCGATTATTTTAAAGGCCGAGTAGCTATCCTGTATTTGCCCATCCTTGGTCATATACTTTCCAAACATGTCCATTCTTCCCAGCTCCTTTGAACTTTTGTTGGGTTGCTCTCTGATTGCAATATTATCCGTGAGTGCATACGCATAGCCATAATCGCTATACTGATAGTAGGTATACCCCAAAAATGAACAAGCTAACAAAGCTGCAATCAAAAGGACCATCTTCCAAACCTTGGATTTACGCTGATTCTGTGGTGCTGGCGTTTGGTAAACAGTTTGTTGGTAAACTGGAGCGGCCTGTACCGGTGTTGCGTAAGCAATAGTTGGTTCCGCAACTGTCCCTGATTGTTCATTCGTTTTGGAAACGCTTTGTTGTGTGGCTATAAATCCGTTAATATATTTAGGAACATCTTGAGTGGGAATTCCTAAATGTGCGTATAGTTTTTCAAGTGCTTTGCTTAATTCACTATCGTTGAGATTTTTCCAACCAGCCAGTTTAGTGTCATCAAATGTTTTTCCTTTCGCTTGAGCGATATACTTGATATACTCCGTAATATTCTCCTTTGTTATCATTGTTTTACTTTTTCGCAGTTATTCCTATCAGTACATCGTTTGGGACTTTTACAAACGTTTCTTCATTAATATTCAAGGTAGGAAAACTCGCTTTTATTATCCCTTGCTCTTGATCAATTTTAATATCACAAAATTCATTCGTTTCTAACAATCGTTCATTTGAATTAATAAAATCATTCGCAAGCTTACCTTGTTGAGTAATTTCAATGCTTAGTTTGTCCTTTTCGCCTCCAATTGAAAGAGTATTCGCATATACTTTATTCAAGAAGTTTTTAAAAGAATCTACTTGAATCATTGAAATATGACTTTTGTTGAGAGCGACTAGTCCGGGTTCCTTATCAGTACTAGATCTAGAACCCATTTGGGTTACTAATAATCCTACTGCTAAAAAGATTATTAGCAAGAAGGCACAAATTGTATTGGTCGTAAGTCTCAACTTCATTTCATATATGTATTAAACGATTGAGAGTCCATTATTATATCGATAATATCTTTGTAAACGTCATACCTCGTATCATTTATCTCTTGCGCTGCAATATATACCACATATATTTTATCACTTGGACCAGACACTTCTAAGTTTTCCTTAGAGATTACAATTGCCAAACGTTTAGAATCATATTTTCCACCTTGACCTGTTGTGCCTGTTTTACCATAAATATGGTAACCCCTATACGTATTACTTCCACCAAACTTGCCACCTAAACCTCGAAGGGTGCCTCTTTTAAAAATATCTGCCATCCCTTTATACACGAAGTTTTTAAGAAAAATTTCGTATTCATTGAGCTTCCAACTTGCATCAGCATATTGTATCGACCTAACCGAAATTGACTGCCTCAGTGTTGGAACATAATTTTTTTGCGTAAACATTCTACCAAATAACTCCACCATTTTTACTGGCGAAAGTTCATAGGGAGCTCCACCTGCCGTTGGATTTTTTAGTCCAAAAAGTAAATTGTCTACTTTATTACTAGCGCGCCTCTCTTTTTGTAAAAAATACGACTCCTCAGGGAATGACCAAATGTAGCTAGCAACTGAGGATCGCTTCATCGTATCGAAGATATCAGTGTCAGCAAAGTTTACACGCTTTTTTGTTTTTATGGAATAGTCATTTTTATCTATATCCTTGGTAATGAGATTATATTTTTTAGCAAAGCCAGCACTTAAGATGGATTGTTCGTTGCCAAAATATGTATTGTCATTCGCAGAGCTGGGCCAACCTCCTGACCTGATACTCTTAAACCCATACTGCGTGCCATCAAAAGTAACTTTAGGATAGTAGTTTCCTTTGCTCTCATCCGAGCTGTACAAATTACGCAATGAATACGCTCCATTTTCCGTCTTGAAATCATCTTGGGCATAAGAACCCAAAAACACAAGTAGGGAGTGATAAAAGTTATTACTTTTAGAAATGAAGTTGATTACATCACAATCGGCATTATCACCTCCATGCTGTTCTGGCCAGCCTAAGCCTTTTTTATTTAAGGGTAAACCTGCATAGGAGAATACAGCACTCTTCCCTTTTCTGTTGGGCCTAAAACGATTAGATCTTAATAATTTCATTCTTTCCCAACCGGCATTAACCTCACCAGAAACTATTCCCAATACGATAGGCTTAATGGAGGAACCAGGACCATAAACCATATTGAGCAAATTACTATTAGCCCATTGGTCACGCTCGTTCTTCCTGCTAGAAGCAAAATAATTTTCTGTACTTAATTCATAAAGTGCTTTCTGATTGTTAGGGTCAATTTTTTCTCGATTAGCCACATAATCTGTCATTAATCTAATATTGCCTAAGCCATCAGCCGCTATAACAGAGAATTTAAAGTCCTTTCGTCTTTGATATTTCTTTGATAGTTTACTCGCCAAATATTGCTTTCCTTTAATCTGTAGATCGGGATCTATCGTTAAACTTAAGTTTCTGTCCAATGTCCCCATTTTACTATTCCCGAGATTCGCAACATTCGCATAGTGATAAAGCCAAAAGAATTTATCGCCTAACGGATAAATAAGCCTACGCTTACCATTGACCCACTTATTAGTTACCATGCTCTGCCCCGTACGATTAAAATACACGGGCAGCATATCCTTTTCCCCAAGTATTGTAGCTTGATCTTCTATGCTTAGCTTCTCAGCAAAACTATTCATATTCAAATTTCTATTTCGCTTTTCTTCCTTAACTAAGAGCTGAATTTCCTTTGATTTAAGTTTACTACCCTGACTTGGATTATAAGTAGAAATGACAACTTGATCCGCCGTTCCGTCGGGTAGCCAAGACTTGGGCAATACAGCAATATTTGCTCCTGCATAGTCTACTCGTGCAGGAAGCTGCTCCAAAGGAAATTGTTTATTCCCTACCTGTATACTTGCCAATTCATTGACAACTGTATTGCTGTAAATTTGACCACGCCATTGATTACTGACATTATAAGCGGGTAGTTCTAAATAAATGTTTTGGTTGAAGGTGGTAACGAAATTTCCATTTACATAACGAATGAATGCCGGTGCATCATTTTTAAGACAGGCTACTGGATTATTAGCCACCAATTCCAAAATGCTTCGGGTGTATGGATCAGATGACTCTAATAACTTCTTGTAATGTTCATTCTCTTTTAATTGACTAAATACTTTCGCTACACTTTTTTTAAACTTTTGAGTTGCCGTAATATTAATATCAGACTGATTAGATGGTAAGTTAATCTTCAAGTTCATTTCTGATTGAATGGCCTGTACAATTTCGTTACACCCAGCATCAATCGCATCGTGTGTATTGGCCAAATTAATATTAAAGCTTCTCTCATTTAAAACATTAGATCTACCCGAAATAGCGACTATGATTAATAGTATTAGTGCAAACAATCCTCCACGCTTTAGTTTAGCTTTTAAAAGTAACTCATTGGCATCCTTGGGTTGCAAAGGCAGTAAGAGGATTGTGGTAAATAGGAATAAGGGTAAGAGCACGGCTATCTTACTTGTCAAACTAAAAAATGGAAAATCCTGTCCGAAAAAAACAAACCGATTTGTAGAAGTCATCCAAACGAAAAATCCAATCGTACAAAAAAGTAATCCTACGCTGATCGCTAAATAGTGGCTGGGCACTAATTTGTTCAAGCTACTAAAAACTGGAAAGGATAGTAGCAAAATAAGAATGGGCATGACGGATAATGCTAGAATTAAATACATTGCCAACCTACCATACTCCGCTATAAAAAAACGAGGGAGTACCAAATCTCGCGTTTGGGTAATATAGTTTACACCTTTGCTAAAATGACCTCTCAAATTAACCGGAGCTGCATAATCTATTTTTTTAGATATATAAGAATTAATGAACCATTGATTCTGCGCTGTTTGAATAATTTTTTTAGAATCGAAAGATGTAAAGGGCGTTTCAGAAATAAGATTCTCGATGGGTTCAAACAGAATAGATGCACGATACTTGGTATGTTTAATTTTGTTGTTGATTTTACCATCGATATAGCTTCTACTAAATGGTATTATAATTAGGATAATACCAATACCAACACATATGGCAGCAGCTCGCTTAATGGAGACTGGCAAAGTAGTTAGCCAAATAATGAATAGCCCTAATGCTAATACAATTGAAAGAACAACAAATTTGTAATTAAGGAGTACGTAAAATGTTGGTTTGAAACCAACAAAAATTAAGTACACAAATAAAAATACCAATGAGTAAATCCAATAATGCCTGGGACTAACCAATGTTTTTAGGATCGATCCATCTCTTATCTCTCGGTTTCTTACAAAAGAAATAATTATTTTTCGCAGAAATAAAAAGAGCAGAAATAAAACGCAGAACCCTTTATCAGTATATGCCAGAAAGCCAAGGGTCATTAGTGATAAGAAAAAGTGTTTTGACTCGAACAAATTTGTAAAGAACAGTCTCAGGTAGTTAATAAAATTATTTTGAGACTTTAGTTGCTCATAGTTTATTTCAGCATTTTCATGCTGCATCATAGCATAGCTAAATTTAAAATACAGCGCCAAAGGAATCAATATAGCAAAAAGCCTTCCCAGAATTGAACTTTTGAAAATGGTGAATACGACACCAGATAAAACAAGGACCACGGTATAAACGAACAATTTTTTATTTACACCGCTTGGCATCAACTTCAACTCTTTTCCTCTTTTACCCAACCAACGGTACATATTAATTCCTAAAATAAAAAGGATAGTGAACAAAATTCCATTCGGAAAAAACACATCGTAACCCATTAAATGTGTATCGTAATATAATAAGTTATCCAACTTAGCCTGGGATATATTCTCTGTTGGAGGGAAGGTGGTTAACCTCCAAAGCATAACTTGTCGAACGACCAAGAAAGTATAAATCACATAGTACACAATTGGCTCAATACGCTCCTGATTGTTTCCTGGGTTATACATCAAGGTGAGTACAAAGCCTAGAAAAATAAAACCAAGAAATATAAATTGATACTGTAAAGTATACCGGTTCTTAGAAAAATCAACTAACTGATAATTCCAGGAGACCCGTTCGCTTGGAACAATAAAACTACCATCTAAAGATGGTTGAATAATTTTGTTACGAGTCCGCACTTTTAAGTTCAAAGAACTGTAAGGTTCCCCAAGCTCATACGATATTCTCGCCGACATTTTATTTTTGGCAGAAGGAGCAAAACCGCGATCAAATAAAAAGCCTTGCTCCAAATTAGACTTCGCAAGATTTTGATAATTATTAATAAGGAAGCCATTAAAAGTATTGCCTATTGTGAGCAATTGACCGTCGGGTCGAAGGGAATGCAGCTCGGGAGTTTGAAAAGACAAAGTAAGCCCCTCCTCCGCTTGCGACAGTATCATTTTATCTTTCGTTTGGGCAAACCCTATATAAAACTTAGAACCACTTTCTAATAAAGAGTGCCTACCACTCAATGAAGGACTCACCACATTATTATTATTAAAGACCCGATATCCTCTACCCCAGGAATCTGCATTAGGGAAAAAACTTAAAAAATTGCTTTCTTCGTTCGCCAGAAAATAAGATTGATAAAGCCCCTCTAGTGATGCGTAAGCTACTTGTGATATTTCCTCACCCTCTGGATTTCTTTTAAGCAAATCACCCAAGCGCATTCCTACATTGATCGTCGACACTACCTTAAACGTATCATACACCGCACCCTTCGAATTGCCTAAGCTATCTATACTACTACACCTGAAAGTCATGGAGTATTTACTGCCCCACCGATTAAGAATTTTTCTTTTCAGCCAGAAGTGACTTGGCTTTTTTTTCATATCAATAAGTTCTAATACGGTACCATCTCCTTTTATAGTCCAACCTTTAGAAATGGGTTGCTTGTATACATTATTGACAGGCGTATAGCTCCGTTGACTTTTGCTGAGGCTAAATACTGGCTCGAAAAAATTATTCCAAATGAGCGCTTGTCCCTTTTCTTCAAGTTTAAGAAGCCCCCTTTTCGTTTTAAAAATTGGATTCTCCGCATTCACCCCTTTCAAAACGACTTGATCCTTGATAGTAAAACCTGTATTGGCTAAGGCCGAGTGATCTGCATTGGTAAAATATGCCGTTTTACCCCGAGGATTTTGCACGGTTCTAATCCAGAAACAACTTATCACAAAAAGTAAACCAAATAACACTACAGCAAAGAGTTTACCTTTGTTTGTCAAAAAATTCATTTTCTTGGCGGGGTCCGTGCTCGGAAAGTTGTTGCTTAAAACATAATGCTCCGTATTGATAACTCCTACAAAATAAAAAATACAAGCTAATACGGCACTTAGCAGGAACAACTCAATACGCACGCCAAACTGCCATATCACAACTAGCAATAACGCAAATAATAAAAGACTTACAATTTTGAGTCCGTAAGATTTCATTTAATTAATCTTTGAAGTAGTGACCTTGGAAACTAACATCTTTCAGTTCTAACACACCGTTTTTCTTTAGTTCCTGAGCTATAAATAGTATTACTCCATTGTAATCTTGAATATTATTTTCATTCAAGATATTTACATTCTTATAGGTATTACTATTTATGGATTCGCCATTTCCTTGGCCAATATTCTGTTTATCAAACTCACTTGCTTGTTGCTTTTTCACCTTAATCAAACTCATGAAATGAAAAGCTAATGCGTAAATTGTATGCGTAAAAATTGACTTATCCTTCTCAGGCAAAGGATGCATGGGGGCTCCTGTAGAAAACGCATTTTTAAACTCATCCAAATAATTTTGAGATACAAAATTTATAAAGTTGTCAATACGCGCTCCTTGCTTTTGATGCTCATCAAGCTGATCGCCTGCATCTTTCCAGGCGGCTTGCACACCTTTCAATTCTTTATTCAACTCATCTTTTTCTGTTTCCAGTCTCAATTTTGCATTTTTGATAGATTCAAAAACTTCATTCTTAGCCTGAATTGCAGATAAGATTGTCTCGTATTCCTCCTTTCTTCTAAGTTTCGTATCAATGCCTAATTCTTTACATACTTCCGTAAGAAACTCCTTTTTTACCATATCTTGTTGTTCGTTTTGTATTGTATCCTTCTTTTTAAAATTGTATAAAGCAGATGCTATAAGGCCGATGAGTAATCCACCTATACCAGCGAGTATAATCCATAATTTAGAGTCCCTTTCTTTGGGTCCACCTTGTTGCGTACGTTTATAAACATTTGCTGCTGCTTGAGCATTCGGATCTTCTAGTTTGAAATACACCTGATCACTTTGTACTAAAACTTCATGGAGCTCATTCGCATTTATCGCCAAACGCTCTTCGGCATCTGTCAATAAGTAGGCTTCGATGGCATCTAAACTTTTATTATCTAGAAAATAACCTTCTTCAGCCTCGCCAAATGTTATAGTACAACCAGAAGTATCTTTACTACTTACAACTTCTACCCTTAGGGGGTCAGTATTATCCCTTCTTTCAATTTTGGTTATCAAACCATCGGCCTCCGATTCGTTATGAGATATAATAAATCGGGTTTGGCCGTATAATACGGTTGTACAAAATAGAAAAGCAGCAATTAGAAAAAAGTACTTCGCCTGCAATATCTTAAAACGGCATAAGGTCTTCATAGGAATAATCTTGATTTAAAAAATTAATACTCTTCTCAGATAGAACGGCAGGAAATAGCGACCCAACAATCTGATTACTCTCAGAATGTTCCACCTCTGAATTTTTTTCTAAGGTGCAAAAATCTATTAGTTCTCCGTGGTCAATCGCTTTCAGTACAAAGGCATCACCCGAGTAAATAAGCTCAAGCTGATCGCCCGTTTTGAGGTTAAAATTAGAAGGCTCATAAATAGAGTTACCAATAATAAATCTCAAGGTTTTAATATCTGTCGCATCCATTTTCATGGAATTTTGTTCGCTACCAAAATCCATCCCCTCCGCAAGTATTTCACCCAATTTTTGATGAAATAGTCTAAATATTTTACGCTCCTTTTTTATGGGCATCTCAATATTTTCACCAACGGGCTGCGCCTTATTTTGTTGCCTTACTGGCATACACATAATATCAGGATTGTATTTATACCCTCTTCTGAACACTCCTTTCAAACACACATCTTTCAATCCTTTGGCACTCTCTGGCTCTCGGACCAAGTTTTCTTCAATGCCAATTTGTTGTAAATGCTCAATCACACTTTTGCGCAATGGTTTAAACATAAAACCTCTACCGCTTAGTAGTACTCCACCACACTGCACCGTTTGGCCAAGAGATTTAACCACATTGTTCAGATTATCCGCTATAGACTTACTAATAAAATCTACTGTCTCAGAGATATAGCCATTCCAATCATAGCAGCTTCTACAGTTTTTTAATAAAAGGAATATTGTTTCCCAACTTTCGCCTCCATTAAAAAGATTCTTAAAATTAAAATCTCCCGTAACCGCCGTCTCATAGAATTTTTCTATGATGGCTTGAGGTGCATCTTGATCATAGTTAAATTTCATTTGCTCAATCAGTTCGAATAGACGATTAATATCCGCCGAGCTCTTCCCATCTAATGACTTCTTTATAAACTCTTTAGCATTGTCCGGGTTCTCGCTTATAGAGCAGATATAATAAAACAAGGCCTCAAAAAAAGCATAGGTTATTAAATTACCCGCACCGGCAAACCCATTTCGATACAAGGTTTTGTAATCATACAAATCATTTTCATCCGTCTGAACCACACTAAAATCAGTGGTCCCCTTGCCACAATCTATTATTATATAGTACTTGTTTGCCTCCGTTTGATTATGATGATCTCTGTTATAATACCCCATAAAAGAAGCATCACTTTCTGATAGGGTTGTAATTTCTAAGGAGCGTATAGCATTTTGTAAATTTTCGCTATTTATTTCCCCTACTTTCTGTTTTATTTGATGTCTTATCTTTATAATATCAGAGGTTTCATACATATTAGGTATGAGCAAGGTTAGGCGCAGGTCACTCTTTTTGTGTTTATCAATACTTGCTATCAAATAGTTATAGATCAACTCCTTTAATATATTGGAGTACAATATTTCATTGAGCGAGCTAATGTCTTTGGTCCGTTTTTGACCGTTATTATCAACCGTAAATTTATATTGGTGCAAGTCAGCGCTATACTTATGAGCAATTTTGAGGTTAGGTAACTGATACCATCCTTCAAAATAGGTTCTATCCGTTTCGATACTTTTATTTAAGATACTTAGACTTTTTTCACTTTCGTGAATAGCCGTATCGTTCCCATCGGCATCATTACGCAATTCTATTTGTTTTTTTGCAAAAAATATAGACTTATAAAAATTGGACCCTCTTTCAAACTGAATAAAAGCATCATCCTTTTCGTTGCTTAATTCTTTATTGTCCTTAATAATATCAAAAAGTGATGGAACCGATTCTTTACTTTCAAAGCTATTCGAGCTCACATTTTTGAGATACCTAAATTCATTTATCTGAGATGCTTCTGATCCAAAATCAAAACCAAAATGCACATAAGAGTTTTTATCCGTGAGAGCAATTGTAAAAGAGTTACAATAGGAATCTGCATTGAAAGCAATTTCTAAATTAAATTTATTTTCTGCTGCTATCTGCTGATCACCGCTGGGTGTTGCATAAATCATGATTGCCTCCGATGACTCTTCGTAACCTAGCTTTATCCCACACAATGCAGGTAACTCCTGCGGCAATTCCCCATTGTCCTTTACAACATCCACTTTTTGCTTTTTAGTCTTAGCTACAGCTCCATCACGCCAAGATGTTTCTTTTTCAGGAAGTGGTGCACTTTCTTGCTGAGGAATATCTCCTTTGGGTGGGTCAATGCTTACTTTAAGGCGACCATTATTTACTTCACACTTAAAGGTGCAATCTTTCAACGCAACATCCTTGGTACTACAAACTAAAGTTTGGACTAATTTACTTTTATCAATGGTAAGTATAGGTATACGAGCCACTGCTAAACCACAATTGATTATGTACTCCTCTGAAGGACGAGGGCTTCCTTTCAATAATGGTAACAAGACCTTTCTTCGGTCATTTACTAATAAGGCGAGAACAAAATTTTCCATTGATTAATCGGAGCTTAAGATACCTAAACAAAGCTTAAGTTTTATAATTTTTTTAATAGATTCTTTTAACTGCTTAGACATTGCAGATTGGGTTTGAATTTCTTTCTTAATGCGTGCATGTAATTTTTCAGGGTGCAGGGGCATGACTATAACATCAGAACCAGCCTGAAGGGATCGATAAGAGGCATTTTTAAAACTAGCAACGCCGCCCATATTCATAGCGTCTGTAAAGACAATACCCTTAAAATTTAATTGATTCTTCAAAAGGTCCGTTACGATTTTTCGTGATAAGGATGCCGGTTGATCATTGGTATTGTACTTTTTATTTCCTACCACTGCTATATGCCCCACCATAACTCCTAGCGGTTTAGACTTTTTAATAATGTCATTAAATGTTGCCACCTCCGTCATTCTGCCTCGTATTTCAACAAGCTTTTTATGGCTATCGCCTTTCACACTTCCGTGTCCGGGAAAATGTTTAAGTACAGCAACTTTATTATTTTGCTGATGTGTGTTTACAAAAGCAATTGCCTTAGGAGATATGTCACCCAATGATGAACCAAAAGACCTGTTGCCAATAATCGCCTTATTCTTGTCGTTATCAGCTAAAGGTGCAAAATTTATATTGAGTCCTATTTGCTCCATAAGGCTTCTAACTTTTGCTGCTTCCGTTTTTACATCGGCTATGGTATTTTGCGCATTGGCTGGGACCATTTTCCCCTGATCCTTTAGCTTATAATGTATAAGTGCGGGCTCTCCATCGCAGCTACTCATAATGGGCAGTATGTCATTGCGCTCTGCAAGCTTGTTTAGGGCCTTAAGATGTTTTTTAAAAAAACTAGTTGTTCCTCTTAAACATAATACGCCCCCAATCTTTTTATTTTTAAATAGTTTTTTTATTTGAGATGGTGGCAGTGCAAAATCGTTTTTAGACATAGCGGGCATAATCAGCTGCGCCGCTCGGGTATCCTCATCCAAGGTATTATAAATAGATGTCGCGAGCCGATCTAGCTTACTATTAGTAGAATAAAAATCAGTTAAGGCAAAAGTGCCATCCCAGCTTGGCATTTTACCTTTTTCATTTGCAACACTTTCTTCTATTTCATGTTCTGTATCCGTCGTGACAGATTTGGAGTTATCATTGTTACATGATACCATAAAGCTCAGTATGAGAAGCGGCAATAGTCTTTTTATTTTTATCATAACCTTATTGTATATTCCTTTAAACCATTTGTTCTTTTTCTTATAGCCCATAAACTTCTACCACTCTTCCGTAATCATCAAACTTGTATCGCACGGTAGAGTACCCTGTTTTAGTTTTGCCTGATTTTTTCATTTGGTAGGTGAACGTAGTATTCATATCGTAGGTATTACCGCTAACATGTTCTACAGAGGTAATTTCATTAGTAGAATAACTTAACTTATTCCAAACAGAGGTATATCGCTTCTTTAATTTACCATAGGTTGGATTGTTCATGTCCCAATAGCGCGTCATATCGGGTGAATAATATCCCCACAATTGATCAAAATCCCTATTGTCTTGAGCATTAGCCATCGCTCTAATATTCCCTTCAGCACTCCAAGACGGTGCTGCTTCTGCTGGCACAGCTTCCGGAACTTCTGTTGTAGTTTGAGATGCAACCGTTGACTCCTCGTAGGCAAGTATTTTATCCTTAAATAAAAAACCTAAACCTAACAACAGAACTACACCGCCAATAATATACCATTTTACATTATCACTCTTTGCTCTCGTATGTATGGGTGGAGGTGTAACGTGCTGGGTGGCCTGCGGTTGTGGAGTGGGCACCACAATCTTGGCACCACAATTTTTACAAAATTTTGTTGTGGCCGTTATTTCTGTATTACAATTGCTACATATTATCATAGGACATACTATTATAATCCATATACTTCTAACACCTTGCCGTCATCATCAAATACATAACGTACGGTGGAATATACAGATTTCTGTTTACCGGATTTTTTCATTTGATACTCAAAACGAGTATGTAAATTATAGGTATTATGACTTACATAATCAATAGATTGTACAAAGTTGGCTGAATAACTTTTCTTCCCCCATTGCAACTCAAGCATTTTCTTTAGCTTAGAGTAACTTGGATAGCGCACATCCCAATACCTACGTACATTAGGCGAAAAATAACTCCAAAATAAATCAAAGTTTCTATTATCCTCCGCATTGACAACATTTCGTATCTGTTGATCCGCCGTCCACGTTTGAGCAGGTTCAGAATATTCCTCAGTTACCTCCTCCGGGTAATCATTCGAACCATCATAATTTTCTACATCATGGCCATCGTTAGATACCTGCTCTGTATTCTCCGATTTGGTTCCAACAATTTTATCTTTGAATAGAAACCCAAGTCCTAAAAGCAAGGCAACTCCACCAAGGATATACCATTTTGTGTTCCTCCCTTTGGTTTCCTGCGGTGGAGCAACATAAATAGGTTGTTGGGTTTGCGGCACGGGCTGAACAGGGTTGGACTGATAATTGACTGGAGCCACAGGCGCTTCTACAATTTTTTCATTCGGGCTCTCCACCTGAACATGTTGCTTATCTCTAAAAACGTTTAAATATTTTTCCCTATCCGCATGGCTGATTCCTAAATGAACGTATAATTTTTCCAGTGCTTTTGAAAGTTCATTATCATCCAACTTTTCCCATTTCCTAATTTTATTTTCATTCAGACTTTTGCCTTTTGCATTAGAAATATACCGCACATAATCAGCAACGTTTTCTCTAGATAGAATAGAATCATCCTCTATAGCACTTGATTGTTCGTTCACCGATGTAGGCATAGAAACAGGTGGGGAATGTCCTATCTCTTCGCTTGCACTTGGTTTAGGAACTGTTTTCTCGCCACAGCCTTTACAAAATTTTGCTGTCTCACTTAGTTTTTCACCACAATTTTTACAAAACATAATTCAATAATTTTAACTTACATGACGCCATGAAGACATCCTTACTATAACACCTTTTCTTACTTTAACATAAATAACTTCTTCATGATTCATTTCGTTCCGTATGAAACTTTGGGCATCTATCGGACCTTCACTAACCCCTGAAATTGTTGCATGGCTTTGAACTTTAAAGGTTCTAATTTTTGGATTATTGTTTACTACATAACCCCCACGACCATCTTCATTTTCTTTCATGACTATATAATCCACATCAATATAGAAGTCTCCACCACATTCGTAGTACCTTTTGATGTAGCAATCTGAACTGGAACTCTCCTTAGTGTATCTACAAGATTTTTTTTGAGCGGGATTCTGAATGGTAGAATTTGCTACAGCCTGAATAACACCATTCGTAACGGACAAATTAACTACGCTACCTTTGGTAGATTCTAAGAAGTTTTTTTGTTCAGCATTCTGAATTTTGAACAAACGAAGTTTTTCATTTTCGTTGGCCACCCCTCCATTCTTAAACTGAACCAAATCCACTCTAGCCAAATGCTCTCCATTTTGCTCAAAAATTTGACGTACATAAGCTGGAGAATTAACGGTCTCCTTAGTTAGTAGCTGATCGTTTTCTTGGTTTTTTATCTTCTTTTGAAGTTTTTCATTTTCACTTTGTAGTTTTTCTAATTGGGCTTCATTGTTATTACATGAAAACAAAAAAAATAAGCCAACAACTAATACAGAAAGGGGTTTGATCATAAGTGTAATTTTAGAAATTAGTTATAGTGGTTTACCGCAATTTTCACAGAATTTGGCATCTTTAAGCACTTCAGAACCACAGCTACTACAGGTTTTATCATCTAAAAAATCAAGACTGGCATCCTCTTCTGGACTAATAAGCAACTCCTTAGTAACACCCGTTGACAAAACAGAATTTGAATTATCTGAATTCACCTTTTTGCCATCTGTTTTTCGCAAGATTATATAATATCCATTTCCTAGGGTAAATAAGAAAATTGTAAAAACCAGGATAATTAAACGGATTACATTTAAGGCCAAGTTCCCCGAGCTCGATTCTATTATCTGTACAACCTCATAGCCATTTCTATTTGCCTTAAGGATGCTTCGCTCTAAAGACATCTTGGGTGATCCCATGAGCATTCCTATTACTCCTCCGTAGAGCTGAACTGATATTATTTTATTTTGTGCCATTTACTTTTAAATTAAAACTGTGAAAAAAAAGAATAATTAATACATGGCCACCTAATTTAGCAGCTACCTTAAAGAAATTCAAAAAACCAAAGCCGCCATAGTCGAACATATAATACACTGTCTCTAGAAAATTTATTAATGAGAGCGCCCCAATAATTATTGAGCCAATTAGTCCAAATTTTACACTTTGTTTGATATTTATATTTTGCATATTCATTTATTTATATTCATCGTCCCAGTCATCACCAGTACCGTTTCTAGCCCTCTGAATTAATACTATCATAGCAACCAAAAGAATAGGAAACCCTAATATGATCCACTCACTTCCTGCCGGCAAGCCAAGTAAAAATATCTTAAGCATTCTTGCTTTCAAATATATAAGAAAATTTTTTAACCCAATAATTCCTAGTAAAGTCATCATTTTATTTTTTTATCAAGTTTATTATAAAATCATAAAACCCTTTTGACTTAAAGGTTACATATTTATAAGCATCATAATCGCTTTTCTTTCTTTTACTAACCACATCAAAAAGCTTGATTCGTCTTTCCCGATCAGCATAAAATTCTATCTTTTCTATAAAGCCCATCATACTAACCACTTTGTTATTCTCAACGACGGGTAGCTTAGTGGTACTAAAAATAATTTTAGTATAAATATTCCTGCGGCTATCAATTTTTGTTAGCAGGTTTTCAGCATATTCCGCATCCATGACTACGCCATTGAACTCATCTCTATTAAGTGCATACAAATAGAAAAAACCGCCGGGTATACCACCCATTCCCATACCAATAATCTTAAAATCATCTAGGTTGTGATAATAACCGTGCTTATACAAATCCTTTGGTACTTCTATAGGATAATAACCTTTGTCAAAATTGTAATTGCCTAGCGTAAAGTCTGTCTGTACATGAAACTTTTCATCATAATCATAAAGTGCTATGCCATCCTGAATATTTTTTAAGCTTTGTTTTTTGAGGCGCTGATACTCAAACTCTGTTTGCCAAGTATATTCATCTATATGTCTTACGTAATTGTCAATGAACGTATTATTACTTGCGTATTTAATCCTGAGCATTTTTAATACATAATGCGTAAAATCCTTTCTGGTCATTTTACGGCTTTGGGCAAAAGTGAATTTATTATGCTTGCTTAGATTGGATTGTAATTTTACTTTTCCGTTGAGTACATCTTTGGCCAATTGAATATTAATGTGCTTATAAATATATTCTTCAGTAACCACCTCGCCCGTATAACGATCTCTAAATTTACTATTACCAACATGATCTAAGGCCAGTGTTTTTAATCCTTCAATGGTGTAGGGCACATTAAGTGTGTTTTCAAAAATCTTTTTACACTCTTGAATAATTGTTACATTGCTAAATCGTGTTTCGCTGGAAAAAGCATAATCCATTTGGCTTCGTTGTTCTTGTATGGATAATACAGATTCTACAATCTGCTGTGACCAGCCGATGGTTGTTGTGGTGATTAATAATATAAATAGGATTGTTTTTTTCATAATGGGTCTAATTACTTTTTATCCATGTTGCTTTGTTTTTACCATTCTCTTCTTCGGCTATAATCTTGTATTTGCCTAGAATGACAATTTTAAAGCTCTTACAACCATACCCTTCTCTAATTTTGAGAAAATGTGATTGTTCATCTATTTCCCAACTAATCTTACTATTTCCTCTTGTCCCTGTGCCATTAGGTTTTAAATCTAGATATTCATTATTACCCGTTTTCCAATATCCCGTCATTAGGTTTTGAAGTTCGTCATATTCTTTTTCATACTCACAACAATAGTCAATTAAAGCTTTATTGGTTTCACCAGTTAGTCTACCGCTTACTTTTAAACTATTAAATTTCTGAAACTTCTTAATAGAAGAAGTTGTCTTTTCACTGAACATTGACCCCTCATTTCCCGGAGAATTCACCCCTGACCTAGCCATTTGAGTTAGAGCATTTGTATTTAAAATTTTATGGAGATATAGTACATTCGGAGAATCATCCCCTAAAGTATAATTCCTGGGTCTGTACTTACACTTACAATCATCAGGAAGTCGAAACTCCTCGACCCAGGAAGATAAATCAGGCGCTGAATATATGATTGCATATAGCTCGTCCTTCTTGAACCATAGTAAAAAATAACCCCTCCAATTATGAGTACCTCTAACTACCAACTTCTCTTTGGTCAACCTTTTCTTTAATATTTTAGAAATTGATTCTTTAGATTGTCCAATCGCAATTTTATCCCCTGAAATATATACTCTTTTTAAAAAAGCACTACGTAGGTGACTTCTATAATTATTTAACCCATAACTTCTCACTACAAAAGTTAGATCCCATTTCCCCTGAGCAAAACTACTTGTATGATTAAATTCATTTCCAATTTTTAGATAACAAGGATGCCTATCCCAAGTGTTCTGATAAACATTGTACTTATCTTCAATAGGTGACAACCAACTTCTAAATAGTTTGTTAGATTCTATTAAATCAAACTGATTCAACATATCCAAAGCATTAGGAATTTCAACTTTACTTTCAAAAATTCCACCATTTAATCGGTAGTATACCCCATTATTTCCATGAATAAACAAAAGCATATTTCCAATAATATGTGTATTTGAATAATCACTTTTGACATCAAGGAGCTTATGAAAAGCATCATCTTTCTCCTTATATATTAAACAATAGGCACCACTAAGATTAGGATTGACTAAAAACAATACGACACTCAACTTTCCATTACCACTAAAATCATGATAACAAAAATCAATCCGCTCATACTCATTTAGGCTATCTATCTTGAGACTAAATGCCAATTTAGAATCAATTATAACATCAATTACAGATGTGTGTTTTTTTAGAATTATGTTTTTAAAATCGACATCGGTCTTACATGTCAATTCCACTAGACTATCTGACAGAATATTAAATGTACTTATGCTACTCGTTTGATTTGATTTCAAGTTCGTATCACCCGAAACATTTGTTACATAAAAACTACAAAGTAAAATAATTGCTAAAATTCTCATTTTAAGTGTTTATTTATCCCGCGCAAATAGGTCTGTACAAACTTGTAACTAAACCATTAACTGCCCTTATGGAAAACATCGTTTTCCAGTCTTTTTTTATCTCTCGCTTAAAATCACTAATACACTCCGTTTGACTTAGGTCGCATGTTTTAAAACAAGTTTTTTTTACCCGATAGGTTCTAATTTTGGGATTGTTATTTATAATTTTATAGTCATCCAAAACATGCTCATTGGTAAACCATTTTAAAGCTATGAAATCAACATCAATATATGTATTGCCATTCTTTTTGTAAATTCTCTTTACATAACAATTGGATGCTTCGGTCTTATAAGATAAGTTTACAACTTGGGCAGAAGAACTAAACCCAAATAAGAGAGCGCATATTACAAATACAATTTTTTTCACTTTTATTTAATTTAAAATTTGAACTTTTTGCGCACCAGCGCCTTGCTTGGTAACTACTTTAATCATATAGATTCCATTAGGTATTTTACTTATATCGACTTGCTTGTTTACTGCACTTTTAACTTTTCTTCCTATTAAGTCAAATAATTCTAATCTGAGAATTTCATTTTCGGATGATACAGTTAATGAAGTGGAGGCAGGGTTTGGATAAACAGTGAATTCAATTTTATTAATATTTCGAACACTTTGCGGCCAATTCCCACAATGATAATTTCTTGCAGAGTCTGCAACAATTCTAATTGCGTCAAAATTAGAATTATCGGATCCTCTATCTGTATTCAGAAATGCAAAGGTTATATCATTAGGAACAATTCCCGGTATCAAACGAAATGGACCAGATGCAAAAACCATTCTTCTATCAAAAGGACTTCTATTACACTCTTTTTCAGATAAACCACCGACTATAGAGGGTTCATCTGGGAATACAAATGGATATGGTACTTTAGTTGTATCAGAAGGGTCACAGCCTAATCGAAATGGCTGGCCATCTCGCCAACTGCCAGTTAAATAATTATAATATTGTTCAGGAATTGTAGGATCACCCAAGGGCGAATTCCCATTACCAAAATAGGTGAATGAGCTAGGCCCCAATTCAATATAAGGATTGGGATCTGTAGCAGGATAATTTGGATTATCAACTTTTGGACCCCGTGCTAAAAGGATAGCATGTTGAGTAAGCAAAGAGTCATAACCTTTTGACGGATAATTAGGATTAGTCACATCCTCATCAAATGAATCACCATTATAAACTACACCCATTTGCGCTACCGTATCGAAGCCAATGTAATCATCAAATGCATAACCAAGATCTACATCACTCCATATACCCAAATAGGTACTATCAATTATACTTGTAGTCCAATTGTGGACACGGTAATTTAAAAATGTTACATTATTCAAATCAGGACAATTGTAAGCATAGGCCAAAGCATGAATTTCAAGACCGATACCTACAGAACCCGATTGCTTAACTCCAAATTTATCATTAAAAACCCAAAATAGCATTTGATCTCCTAGAATTGAAGGGTAATCACCATCCAATGGGTTATATACATTATCATTATTAACATCTATAAAAGGGGCCATACGTCTGTCTGGGATTTGTAAGGTATCATTCATTGGCGTTCTTGCATGCGGATTTTTTCTTCCTGGCCAACGAAGGATACTGAATGGCGTATTCGCTAGCGTATGATTCGTAATATTCAAGAAAGAATCAATAGTTGACTTATTCATTTTCCAAATCTGCGACCAATTAGCAGAGGTGGCAGAATCAATAGAGGCAGCATTAAATTCATTTAGTGGCCCTGGCCAAAAGTCATTTCCGGATGTGCCGTAAGTCTGACAAGCCACCTTTAACCCGTTTGTGCTTTGGTCTATTCCGCCTATCCACAAACCACTCGCAAAATTAGAATGTACGCCACTGCCTTTGGGAAATTCGTAGGCCGCTTTGCTACTATCTGGATTCCAAAACATGTTTCCATGGAGTAAATATCCGGCCTTCACGTTGTTGATGTCTAGATATTCTATTTTAGTCTGTGCTTGTAAACCTATAAAAGAAAAGAAGAAAAACGAAAAAAGAAAAAGTTGAATATGTCTCATTGTAATAATTTTTGATTGATTAGGTGAAGGGGTATGTTTATCTTTGTTTTAGTAAAAAATAAAGTTAAGTTATCCTAACGAAAAATAAAATATCCCGAACGACAGTTTCGATAACGGTACACAAAGGCTTTCAAACCCTTTATTAGACCATCTTCTTTGGTTACTTTATACACATTTCTTGAGCAACTTTCTTTAAACAAACATTTTCCGCAGCAGAATCTATTAAGCGCTGCAGATATGTTGCGGGATCGTTCTGTTGAGGGAAATTTTCTACTTTGTAATTCATAATTTTTTATTTTTCTAAATTTTAATGATTCGTAATAATACAATTTGTTAATCTATTCCGTAACAGTAAAAAAACTTCCCTCGTAGGTTTCAACACTACCCAAAAAGAAAGCATACTCCCCAGGAGATAAATTGGACACAGAAATTAAATATGAACTATCGCCGTATTTTTTGGCCTTAAATTTTATTAAATCCAAAACACCAGTTTCAGTTTGCCCTGACACATTACTAGCACTAGATACTAAATATTCTCTTGTTTTATTTGTCTGTTTAAACTTTAAAAGTTGTATAATTTTTGTTGGTTTAACAGCATTAGAACCATTATTATAAATAAAATATAATTTATCCCTTTGTTCAATTTTTGCAGTTGATGTAGAACCTTTGGCAACCAGTCTAGCTTTTGATTTGCCTATTCCAGTCATCATTCTCCCAACAGATTGACCTTTTTTCATAAAAGTCGTAGTTGCGTCTAGCTCAACAGCTTTATTGTTCAAAACAAAAATGATCTCTCCTTCAAATTCTGGCTCGGGAACAGTTATCTCCTGAGCTTTAGTGAATAAAGTTAATGTCAAGCATATTATTGTAAATATTATCTGTTTTTTCATAATCATTGTTTTAATTAAAAACAAGATTAAACAGACTTTGTAGATACAAAAACTTATTGGGACGATTGGCATTTTTTAAAGGACAATCTGCACATTTACGAATACTACTCGCCGTACAAACCTTTAATATAGGTATCAACAGTAGGTCGAAACTGTCGACCTATTTCTATAATTTGGTTATTTATCAATACATTTTTACCATTGATCCGGCCCTTAAAAGATGACTCTTTGAAATTTACAATTTCACCATCACTTACTTGTAAAAAATAATCAGGTAATGCTTCTTTAAACTCTTTTAATGTTCCCGGCCGAACATACCACTCATTTGCTATGGTATTAACGGCCACATAATTTTTCTCAACATTTTTCATTTCTCCATCAGACAAAAATCGCTTGGTACTAATTAGAGCAATATCGTCATATTTAATAGCGGAGCGCACCTGTTGCTTGGCATTTAAGCCCTTTAGTTTATTTTTATAATCATCTGTAGCCAATACCCCCTGACGATTGGGTATTTCCTTACGTTGCTCATTTTTGAATAACACAGTTTGTATCGCATTCAATAGCTCTTGTTTATTTAGGGTTGGCTTTGTTTTCACTACATACTGTTCATGGCCAGTAAACAACGCTTGCGTAAATGTAGGTGTATCCTTATGTTGTGTCACATAAATAAATGGGATTTGATAGTGGTCATTAAGCTTCTTCCCTAAGTCCAGCCCCGAGTATTCACCCTCTAGATCAATATCTAAAAGTACAAGGTCCGGTCTTAGTTTGTCTACTCTTTTAATAGCTTCTGATACGCTAGGCGTAAAGGGATAGAGCTGATAATCACTTTTCAGTAGGCGTTCAAGTTTTGCAAAGAGTATAGGTTCATCTTCTACAATTAATATTCGTTTCATAGACTAGGATGTTTCTAACTTTAAAAGTAATGAAGTTCCTTCATCCCCTGAAAGGCTATAGGAAGCCTTCAGTTTTTTGGCTAACAACTCCATAATACGTGTCCCATAAGAATCATTGCTTACATCTTCCTTGGCATATCCCTTCCCGTTATCTTGCATTCGCAACTCCAACGTTCCGTTATTTTCAACTAGTTCTATATCAATTTTTGGATTGTCTACCCCTTCAAAAGCATACTTAAAACTATTG
>CALJNC010000078.1 GCA_937981995.1 uncultured Chitinophagaceae bacterium | reverse complement strand
CTTGTGCCATGTGTTATATGCTGCAACCTCCATTGGGTCACCATCGTGTACTGCAATTCCTATTACTGTATTAGGATTAGCCGCAATTGCGTCATCCATTATTTTAGCACCTTCTGGGCACCATCCACACCATTCTCCCGTATTTTCTTCTAAAACTACTTTTTGAGTAAAAGAAGCAGGAACTTCACCTACTGGTAAGCCTGGTTCTGGGTCAGTTCCTGGGTCTGTACCCGGATCAACTGTTCCTCCAGGAACGTAAAATGGATTCTGTCCACCTTGGTTTGGAGCTTCTTTAGTACATGAACCTAATCCTAAAACGATTGAGGCTACTAGAAATAATGATAATACTTTTTTCATTTCTTATTAATTTAAATAATTTATTGTGGAAAGATACGCCGTAATCCTAAACCAAACAAGTTTTTTAGAGCCTATAAACCCTATAAAGATTGGATAAATCACTTTAAAAGTGCTTGAAAATACTTTAGCTAAATATTACTTGTTCTTCTCAGGTGGCACATCTAGGATGCTTTCTGCTTGTGCAAGTTTCATTTCACGCTCTAGTTTTGGTTCTACCTCTTGCTCTCTTTGAATCTTACGATTTTGAAAGTTTGCTAACTTGGACATTCTGTTAAGATTATTATCAGTAAGTGTAAATGCCTTGTCTATCCATACATCAACTACGTTGAGTAATTCTTCCCTTGATACTTTGTTGCAAATGTTTAAGAATGGGTCACTTATATACTTTTCTAGCTCACCATTTTTAATCATTAACGACATTTCACTTAAACCATGCCCATCCTCACATACTTTATCTATAATACGCAAGTCATGTATTTCGGGTGCAGTGTATGTCTTATTGCTATTAATTATTTCATGTGCCATTTGGTAGCCAACTCTTTTTGTAAGAAAACTATAAGCACCCATACCTGGGAAGGTTCCAAAAATTATCTCTGGGAAAGAGAATTTCGCAGATTCTTCTGCTAGAATAAAGTTTCCTGAAAGGGCACTTTCAAAGCCGCCACCAAAGGCATTGCCTTGTACAACACAAGTAGAGAATACATCAAGATCGTAAGTATTATTAAAATTGTAAACAAGCTCAATACACTTGTATGCATAATCTTTTAAATCACTTTTCTTTCCATTTTTAATACAATCTACAAAATATTCTAAGTCGCCACCAAGATTCCAAACCCCTTTGTTTAAGGAGTAGGCTACCACATACTTAATGTCCTCCTTTTTTATCAAATAAACTATTAGATCCTTTACGTATGTAAGGTTATCTAAAAATTTCATGGAGTAACATAATTTTTCTTGAAGGTCAACGCCAATCCAAAGAATTTTATACTCTTCATCTATTTTTACACGGAGGTTGTTATTTATAAACACAGTTCAAAGTTTTAGTAAGTTTAGTAGTAGTAAGTTTGAGCTAATATAGTTTAAATATACTTATAGACATAATTTCTAATATGTTTATTTTTCACAAATACCTAACGCTCAATATTTATTGATAAAACTATATCTCAGTTTAAATTTTAGAGTAAAACTTTAATTTCTCAACTTACATTTGTCAACTGTTTTTTGAAATAAGAATAATGCAAGCAAAGAATCAGTTTAGTAGGAGACAAATTAGGATAAAAATCTTTCAATTAATCTATGGTTTAGGTGGCGCTGCTAACCAAGAAGACTTAGATTTTAGAACATTATTTATTAAAAATGCAGCAAACTCTGAGGTAGCCTTTACCTCCTTAGCATTATACATAGTTAACTTGTTTGAGTATAGTTTAATACAAGCAAACAAAGAAAACTCAAAGTATATACAAGGAAAGCAAGAAGTAATTGATACTGATATTGCTCGTCTTCCTTTTATTGAAAAAATAAAGACGAATGCTTCTTTTATTAAATCGCTTAAAGATAATTCTTTACAGTTCTTATTTGCAGAAGAAGATTTAATAAAAAAGACGTTTAACAACTTTAAGCAAACGGAAGAATATCTAGCTTTTTTAAAAAATAAAGAAGATGCTCAAGTGCTTGAAAACTTAGTATTGCGTGCTGTAGAGTATACCATAGCCACAGATGAACTTGCGCAAGGCTTTTTTGAAGAACGTTTTATTAATTGGGATGACGATATTGAAATTATTGCGCGTTGGATACAATTATTAATAAAGCAGCCACAAAAAATCGTTTTTCAAAATACTTTGACTGAGGAAAAAATTGACTTTGCCGAAGAATTATTGAATGCTTATTTTGATAAAGCTGAATATTTGACGGACTTAATTAAACCGAAGTTGAAAAATTGGGATGCGGATCGTGTAGCAGTTATTGATACAATACTATTGCGACTGGGCGTTGCTGAGCTTTTGTTCTTCCCCGAGATTCCAATTAAGGTTTCTATAAATGAGTATATTGATATTGCTAAAATGTATAGCACAGATCAAAGCGGACAATTTGTAAATGGAGTATTGGATAATTTAAGAAAAGATTTAGAAAAGAATGGAACGCTAAGAAAGCATTCTTAAGAATAGATAAAATATTTTTGCCCTATGTATTTAATTAAAAATGTAGTTCCCTTTTTGTTTATCGCAGCTATTTTATTTGCGGCTTGTGATACCAATCAAACAAATGAAGATGCTAATAATGATATTGTTTCTGATACCTCGGCATTATCTACTGACTTAGTAAATAATCCAAGCACAATGGTAGATGGCAAAGTAAGCCTGGAGCAAACAGGTTTGTTGGTTTTTGAAGACACTGTACATGATTTTGGAAATGTAACCGAAGGAGAAATTATTCAACATGAATTTGAGTACGTTAATAAAGGATCTAAGGAAGTAATTATTATTAATGCTAAGGGTTCATGCGGTTGCACTGTGCCAGAGTATGATTCCAAGCCAATTCCTCCGGGAGGAAAAGGTTCAATGAAAGTTACCTTTGATAGTAAAGGAAGAACGGGGTATAATGAAAAGAATGTTCAGGTAACTACAAATGGGGTGCCTTCTAAATACCGATTAACGATACTATCAAAAGTTCAATAGCCTAAAAAATTTCAAAACTTAATTAAAAACAATGACAGATTTATTTATTACCCTAATGATGGGTACAGGAGACAAGCAAGAAAATCCATTAGTAGCGTTTGGTATTCCATTGGCAATGGTTGCCGTTCTTTATTTTTTTATGATTCGTCCGCAGATGAAAAAAGCAAAGCAGCAAAAGCAATTTGCTAATGAAAACAATGAAGGTGATACAATTATAACTATTTCAGGATTGCATGGTAAAATTGTACGTACCAACGAAGACGGAACAATACAAGTTGAGCTTGGTAGAAACAATGTTGTAAAAATGGAACGCTCAGCTATTAGTATGGAAATGACGCAAGCATTGCGTACGAAAGGCGATAAAAAAGACGCTTAATCTATTATGCTAAAAGTTGGCATTACAGGTGGTATGGGTACAGGAAAATCTACAGTTTGTAGAATATTTTCTGTGTTAGGTATCCCTACATTTGATGCTGATAAAGAAGCAAAAGAACTTTACAATATCAATGCAATTTTAAAAACTCAAGTTATTGAGCGCTTTGGTCAATCAGTTTATGAAAATGATATTTTTCAGAAACAGAAAATGGCTCAAATCGTTTTTAATGATGTAGCCGCTTTAAAAGATTTAAACACAATTGTACATCCATTAGTTATTTCTCAAGGAGAAGATTGGTTTAAAAATCAAACTAGTCATTACGCTATAAAAGAAGCTGCCTTGCTTATAGAAAGTGGTGGGTATAAAACAATGGATAAAATTATAGTGGTACAAACATCACTTGAAAATAGATTAGGAAGGTTAAAGAAGAGGGATAATAGAACAGAGGAAGAGATTAAAAAGAGAATAGAAAAGCAGATGCCAGAAGAAGAAAAAGAAACGTACGCAGATTTTATTATTCGTAATAACAATGAAGATAAATTGATTGAACAAGTTTTAGAAGTTCACAACAAATTACTAGCATTATGAGATTGATATTGGTTTTACTAGCTACAGCTTTAATAACGTCTTGTGGAAGCAAGGATAAAAAACAATTAATAGGTAAGTGGCATAGCGAAGATTTTTGGTTTGAGTTCCATGACGATAAAAAGTATAGCGGCGGCAGAGGTCCTATAGTAAGTGTAAAAGAAGAAGAGTATGTATTGGAGACTAAGGATAAAAAATTGACTTTTTATACTTCCAATCAAAGCGAATCGTATTACTTAATTTATAGTTTTATAGGTGAGGATACTTTGGTACTTACTAACTCAATGAATGTAACCGCTGTGCCGGCAAAATACTATAAAAAGTAAAATGGATAATCGGGAAGATTCATATAAACATAAAGGGTTGCGTCAACGATTAGTTGATGGCTTAATAAAAAAAGGGATACAGAATAAAGCAGTTTTAGAAGCTATAAATAAAGTGCCCCGTCACTTTTTTTTAGACTCCGCTTTAGATAAAATTGCTTATCAAGATAGAGCCTTTGATATTCACTGTGGTCAAACAATATCAATGCCTTATACAGTTGCTAAGCAATCGGAGTTGCTAGAGGTAAAACGAATGGACAAAGTGCTAGAAGTAGGCACGGGAAGCGCATATCAAGCAACTATACTTGCTGAACTTGGCGCACAGGTTTATACCATCGAACGACAGGAAGGTTTATATAAAGAAGTACAAAAATCGTATCCTTTTCGTAAGCGCTATCCATTTATTAAATTCTTTTTTGGGGATGGTTATAAAGGCCTGCCAACCTATGGACCATTTGATAAAATAATTATTACTGCAGGAGCTCCTTCTGTTCCCGAAGATTTAATTGCACAACTTAAACCAAATGGGATGCTAGTAGTGCCAATTGATGGAGGTGATGCGCAAATTATGACGCGTATAACCAAAGGTCCAAAAGGAGGATTGAAAAAAGAGACCTTTGGTGATTGTAGTTTTGTTCCTATGCTAAAAGGGACGGAATAGACTTACTCTAATTTGTAATCTAATATGGTTCTTTCCATATGTAAATAATTATTTATACACCTTTAGTTATCTTAGCCAAGTGAAAAAGAAATTTAAAACCGAAGTAGCTAAGCTAGAAGATGATAGGGTATATATGTATCACATTGTAGTGCCTACTAAGATTTATGATTTTTATAAAAAGAAGGATCAAAAAAGATTGATTTGTTCCATTAATGAATTGGAACCGTATCCATCGGCTATCTTAAATGTAAAAGGAGGGTATTATTATATCAACCTAAATAAGGATAGAATGAAAAAGCTTAAAATTAAGCCAGGTGATAAGGTAGATGTAACCTTAGAGCCTGATACAAGCGAATATGGTATGCCTATGCCTCTTGAGCTTGAGGAGATTTTTGTTCAGGATAGCGTGGTTAAAAGTATTTTTAGTAAACTCACACCCGGTAAGCAACGTTCCTTGCTATACATCATAGGTAAAATAAAAACAGAGAGTAAGCGAATAGAAAAAGCAATTATCATGACCAATTACCTTAAACGAGTAAATGGAGCCTTGGATTTTAAAGAATTAAATCAAGCGTTTAAAGACGGTTTATAGTTTCACAGGTTCAAAATCAGGTAGCTGATCTGCGGTCTTTACTTTTTTAATGAAGTATTGTTGAATAATCGATTGATTGTAAATTCCTTCAGCATTTCGATTTTGCCAAAGCTTTTTGTTTGCTCGTCGTTTTTTTAGCAAGCTAGGTACTTTGCTATAAAAGCTAAAATGTGCTTTTATAATAGCCCAAATTGATTTAAAATCTCCTTTTAGTAAATGTGGTGCAGAACTAATTCCATCCAGTACTAAGCGCCAAGGAAGTAGCCACCAAAGCCTAGAAGCCTTTTCATTTTTAAGTAGTAAAGAAAGACTGTTGCGGTAGTTATAAAAAAGTTTAATAGGGCTGCCATACGATATCACACTTCCGCCTACATGATATACAGTACTTGCTCCATTGTACGCTATTTTATAGCCCGCATTTTTCATTCGCCAGCAAAGATCTATTTCTTCCATGTGAGCATAAAAACCCAAGTCTAATCCTCCAAACTGATGATACAACTCTGCTCTAACAAAAAAGCAACCACCACCTGCCCAGAATACTTCTATTGCATCGTTATATTGATTCCTATCTTTTTCTAAGGTATCAAATAAGCGGCCACGGCAAAACATATAGCCCCATTTATCCATGAAGCCACCGCCAGCACCTGCGTATTCAAATTGTGTTTTATCTTTTTGGTATAAAATTTTTGGCTGAATAGCCGCAATTTGTGCGTTACTAGATATGCTTGTATGAAGGGGCGTGAACCAACCTTTACTTACTTCAAAATCAGCGCTAAGTAATACATAATACGTTGCTTCAATTTGTTTTAATCCATCATGATAGCCTTGTGCAAAGCCATTATTTATTTTATGTTGAATAAGTTGAACGGTAGGGAAATTCTCCTTTACATATGCATAGGTGTCGTCTGTTGAAGCATTATCAATTAGCACTACGTCGTACTGATTTAAAGCTTCTTCTACTATGAGAGGAAGAAATTCTCTGTGTAAATCTTTGCCGTTATAGCTTAAGATGACTACAGCCGTATCTGTACTGCAGTGTACCACTTATTATCCGTCGTATTTGGGAGTGTACTTTGCGCTTTCAGGTACTTCTACATCAGCATTGCTTTTGTAGCGTTTGGTCCATAAACCGTAGTTGCAAGCTGCAAAAAATACAAAAAAACCAAGAAAGCCTAATAAGAACAAGTACTTCGCCTTAGAAGGCTTATTTAATTCAATATCGGCGTTATTGTCAGCGTATAGATTGTTGTTTTCCATAATCAATTCGCAAAGTTAAATTACAACTGATTCATATTCAAAATTGATTTCCACAAATATGGCTTAGTTGTTATTGACATGATTCTAGTAAGTTATGGTTTGGTAGGCCGTATATATAGTTATGAGAAATGTATTAATTGCTCTTTTAAGTATTATAGCCGTAGTAATGCTTGTATTAGGTGGTATGAAGGGAATGTTGCCGCCCATGCTTACGGGTGTTGGATTCTTAGTTATTGCTGGTATCCTATTGATGGATGGCAATAAAAAAGCCTAGCACGCCTTAGTTTGTAGAAACTACAATTACATTTGATACTCATTTATGAAGATTCATAAGTATGTCAAAATGTTTTTGGTAGTTGCCTGTATCGCAGTATGCTTATATATTGGGTTTGTTAAGGCGTATACCAAAGAGACATTATTCCTCATACCTGCTTCTGTAGGCTTGTTATATTGGAAGTGGATTATTAATTTTTTGCAAGGCTTAAAAGTTTTTCAATATCGTATTGCTTTAAAAAACAAATACAACGAAAGCCTCCCAGCATTTTTAAATTTTATAATTGCTACTTTAATTTATTTGGCAATTTATCATTTGAAAGCGGATGGTTATTTAGCGCGATTTCAAAAACCTATTGTCTTTGGATTGTATTTGATTGTTTCGGTTATCATGCTAAAACGTTTAAATGAGTTTTTGCTTTTGGCCGTATTGCCTAGGGCGCGCAAAACCGAAACTGTATTGGATGATCAGATTATTCTTTTTGTTTTTGCTACTTTAAAGTATTCTATTATTCCTATAGCGGTTTATTTATGGATTGTTTATGGTTGGGATGTAGAGTTAAGCGAGTGGGCAAGGACTGCTTTTGCCATTTCGGTTGCAGCAGTTGGATTTGCTTTTCGTAATATTATTAATGATTTTTTGGCTTCTATGATTATCAATATGGAGCAGGAAATTATGGTTAAAGATTATATAACAGTAAATGGTCACACAGGTAAAGTATGGAAAATTGAACCTCGATATACCATTTTGAAATCTTTAAAAGGTGAGGAGTTTATTATTCCTAATAGCGATTTGATAAATAATGCAGTTGTTAATCATAGTAAGCGTCAATTTATAAGCATCTATTTAAATTTTTGGATCAATCAAAACCAAGCGATTGATATTAATGCCTTGAAGCACTTTATACGCGAGATATGTGGTAATAAATTGCTTACAGATCATGAGTTAAGCGATGATCCTGTAATAAATATTTTTAAAACTGATTTAAAAGACGAAAGCGTTGAATACACGGTAACCTTTTTAATTAATTCAAGTATGGAAGGGTCTGGTAAGGTTATTTTTACTGAGAATAACCGTACGGAGCGCATTATTAAGGAAAAGATATTTGACTATGTACATTATCAATTAATTGACAAGGAATAGAAAGATTGTCTAGTTTTTAATTACCAATTTAAGGTTTGGGTTTTCGTAAATTGCTTGTGGCGATATAACCTTCTCTTCCCATGGAAAATTGTTCCCATATCGCTCTACTGCTATTTCATTTACTGTAGGATGTGACAAGTCAAAATCTTTTAGGTGTTGCGTTTTTCCTATTTCTAGTCCAAGTATTTCTTTATACGTTTTCCAAACCAATTCCGAGCAATATATAGTTTCATTACCCCATGCAAAAAGAGCATCGTAATTTTTGCCTAAATGCTTTTCGGCTTCCTTTTGTAAAAGGGAACCAACCGAGTCGGTAATTATTAAATCACTAACAAGTCTTTTAATTTCATAATGTCCACCTGTACCGCGAGCAATAAAGTTTTTGAGCTTGGTCCAACGTACAGGTTGTACAGCTTCCAATACCCACCAGTCGTTCTCTTTATTGTATCTATTAAAAATTAAGCCACAATGGCTCCACTCTGATTTGGTAACCATTTTTACGGCATCGCATTGTCTGGAATTTGTTGATTGAAAAATAATATCACCTTCATGCAGTTGATTTGTAGCTATTGCCTTTTTTAATTTTTTGCCACCTGTATTTTGTACATAGATAAATGCAGTTCCAATGAGGATTATTGTTAGAAGTAATATTGATATCGATAATTTATTTTTCATTACAGGGGAATATTTGAAGTAAATGTCAGTACAAATTATTGATTCTTCTGTTCGCTCACTATTAAGAATTTTATAAGAAAATTGAAATTGTTTGTTAAGTCCTTGTTGATTTAAAATTACTCAAAGGTCATTAAAAAAGCATCGTCATTCTTTTTCTTAGCTGCTTTAACTGCTTCAGTATCATCGTTTGGTATAGCCATGGAAAGTACATAGTGCATAATTTTCCAATTGCCATTGAGTAGTTCCAAAGTGCCCGAACCACGACAGGTACCCATATGTGTTTTAAGCAACTCGTCAAACCAGGCGGTTTTTTTGTTTTGATTTAAATACACATTACGTTCTAATGGAGTAAAATCCCAGGTAGTTTTTTTGTCAAAATAGGGTTTGCAAAAAGTCTTGAATTCATCTCGTTTCCATTTTTCTGTTGCATCGGTACCTATATACGAAGCACTTGAATCCATTGATCCTATATAGGTTTGCAAATCTGCATTGGCTGCTGCTTGGTGCCAATTATCTAATAGTGTATTTATTGCCATAGTTGCAACTTTAGGATCATTGTCTATGGTGCTATTGGTTGAAGTTGAGCAGCTACTAGCCGTAACTATAAATAATAAAAACATAAGCGTTTTGTGCATAGCGTAAAAATAATCAATGATTCTCAATGCAATAATGGGCAACTATATTTTACTCAATCTTCTTTTAGCTTCTATCTTATAAAGTTTATCATTAAAGTGAATAGTTTTAGAATTGATGGCAATGTTCCAAGTTGATTTAGCCTTTTCTTTTTTACCCAAGTGTTTATATACTTTACCTAGCGTCAATAGGTTCATAACATGGTTTTTGTCAATGCTCTTACATTTATTTATACAATAGATTGATTGCTTAATACTGCCAGGTGGTAGTCCTCCTAAAAGACCAACAATGTTTTTTTCAATTTTGGTAAGGGTGGCACGTTCGTAATGCCAAAATCCTAAAAGAGCCCAAGCATCTTTATGCATAGGATCGAACTTTACAGCTCGGTCTGCATATTTTTTCATTTTGGCTGACCATCTGATTTTAGCTTTGGGCAGCGATGTCATAAAAACCTCTCGTCCATGAATTACGGCCATCGCAAAATTAGTGTTTGCGTTTGTTGGCTCAAGCTTATAAGACCTAGTAGCAAATTTCATAGCTTTCTTGTAAAAGCCTTCTTTTTGTTGATTATTTGCTTTTCTACTGCCAATATTAGAATATAATAATGCCGCACAGCTTAGTGCTTCGGCGTTATTAGGATTTAGTTTAATTGCTTTATTATAAAGTTCTAGTGCTTTTACTTCTTGTAACTTAATCTCGGCAAGTTGTCCCTTGCGTAAATAATCATTGCTTGTAAGCGCAAAAAGGTTGTTACACATCAATAGCAAAGCAAGGATAGGCAATAGTTTAGTCATAGGTAGCTTGTAAAGTAAATCCATGACTATGGACGATTCATTTTTATATTAATTACAAACTATCCTGTAAAGAATAAAAGATGATACTAAGATGACGGAAGTGTTTTATTATAAGAAATATTGAGCTCAAGCTGCGCTATACTAGCAACAAGTAATATTTCAATAATAAAATAAGCAGCTCCCCAAATGGTTAGGCTCTCAGCATTTTCTAAAACCTTGAAAACTGAAAATGCGCAATATCCTAGATTGGCAAAAGAGATTAATTTTAAAGCAATTCGTCCTTTTTCTTTTACTAAAAAGTATGCTAGCGTATCATAAATAGCAAATATCATAGGGATGCTAGCAAGTAGGTAAAGTGTTTGTTTAGGCATGCCAAAGAAACTTTCATACTTTACAAGTACTATTCCAAGAAAAAAAGCGGAAAGCAAAGCGCCTATACCATCAAGTAGAAATATATTTTTTCTATTTACGTTTAGGTAGTTCAATACTTTTTTCCATACTTTGTCCATTATTCAAAGTTACTTTTTAATACTTTATAAATTTTCTAGATACAAAACGTTTGTTGTTTTCTAAGTATGCATTAAGGATATACATTCCAGTAGGAAGGTCGGTAAGGCTTAAATGCTTATTGTTGTTATTATCCTCTGCTATGATACTTTTTAGGAGTCTGCCAGAAATGTCTGTAATGGTAATTTTAGCCAAATTACAATCAATACACTCAACGCTTATGCAATTTGTGGTAGGGTTGGGGTATAGTATAATATCAGATGGTTGAGCAGTTGTGTTTGTACTATAGTCCAATAAGCCATAGGTTACCCAAGGCCTTGCTTGTTTTATGACTAATTGATTATTCTCATCTATTTTATACTCAATATCCATTGCAAACTCCGGAACGTTTTGTGCCTTGTATAATTGTTTAAAATTATCGTGAATAGTGCTTAGGTATTTTCGCATTAGATCTAAATCATCTTCAGACATAATTACAGAATCCTTATGTACTAAGTTTGAACGTTGGATTACTGTGTAATCATTTGAACCTAATGAAACTCTGTCTAGCAAGATTTCTTCAGGTACTGTATTGCTATCAGGATTGGTAATAAGCTCTTCTCCAATTTGAGAGTTTAAGTAAAATGTATTTTCTGTGTTATACAGCGGGTCAGTACTTACGCCCACACCATTTGCAATTTCATTTGAAAAATTAGGGTGACATAAAACACCCATAGACGTTTTAAAATGATTTACTCTATAAAAATCACGCTCCTCAAATGCCCTTAGATTCCATAAACTTGCATAAACTTGTTTAATAGATTTTTGAATATGTCCTTCGTTTGGGTGTTGTGTTTTGGAGGTGTATAAACCTGCACCATTAAAACCGGGCAAGTCCTCATTATTGGTGCTAGACCTGCAACGTACAGATGTGCCAATTGGGAATTTCTTGTGCATATCATCTAATTCATTGAGCATCCAAGTGGGCATTTCTGCACTTCTTATTTTTTTTCTAAAGGCATCAAGCATATCATCTCGTACCAATCTATCACCTTTAAATGAAGCATTGTTTAACATCTTTTGTGCTTCGTTAAAAAGATTGTTATGTTTCATAAATTCTTGATAAAAGAAAAATGGCACACCAAAACCATCAGGTATCGTTCCTTCAGGAAAGCCAAAGGTTCTCATGGTAGCAAGGTTTGCACATTTGGCTCCGTAGCCATCAAACATTTTAAATCCTATTTGCTTTAAGGGAAGGATAGAAGTATGGCATAAATTTAATGGAGGCGTTTGTTCAACCTCGGGTCTTATGTCATCAAACCAAGCATTTACTTCTTCAACCGTTGCCTCGCGTATAGTGTACTTATCTTGCTCTACTTTATAATATATATACTTATCAAGCAAATCTGCTATTGAGTCTATTGTAAGCGGGTCGCGAATAAAAGCGTTAGGTACCTTATCTTGAATAGCTCTAAGGTTAACGTGCGATAAAGGTGTTTGAATCACCGAGGTCATTATACCACCTACGCGGGGCATACCATTAGGTAAAGATTCATACAATACAATATCTTTTGCTCCAGGTACTTCGTCTAAACCCATTTTACGAAATAAGCCATAGCCCTCCGTTTGGTTTAAGCCCCAATAGTCAACATCAGCATACACATCTTCTTCTAGTAATACAGGTAAATTATATTTATCAAAAGAATCTTTTTCTAATAAGTAATCAGCCTTGCCGTTATCTGTTACAAAGTAGGATAGGTTGTTTTTTAAGAATGGCATATTCGCACCAAGTAATTCATAGGTGCGCTGTACAACAGTAAAATCATCTCCTTGGCCACCTGTATAGTTAAAAGCAAATGTACCTAAGGTGCCATTTGCTGAGATACTTGTAGGGTGATAAACAATTTGTCCTTTTTTTACGCTAAGAGCTAAATGGTCAATTGTACCTATAGAATTTGCAAAGTCCTGATGCAAAGAGTGCGTATTTGTATTAATAAAAAAAATTCTTGGAGTTGAACCATTAAATTCTCCTATAATAAATTTAAAGTATCCTAAACCATTTAAATATTCTGAGAATTGAACCCATTCTTTTCTAATTGATAATTTTTTATAAGCCGAGAAGCTATCCATGGTAATTACACCATCAATAATACCTAATGGTTCTGCCGAATTGATTGGGTTGTCATTTGGCATATTATTATATTCCTGAATGTCATTTTTACCATCATTGTCCGTATCATAAGGATTGCTGATTGGGTATTCAAAAATTTGATACTCATCCTCTGCATAGGCACCAAGAGGTTCTGTAATAATCAACTTGCCATTCTTTCCAAGGGTCATGGAAGTAGGGATTTCAAAATTTACCGGTTGATTCCCTTTTAGTTTTAATATATAATAATGGTCAGCCTTCGCATTGATTTCTAACTCAACTTGACCATTTGTATTTACCGAGTAATTTTCAATGGCAACTGTTTGACTCAAAGCGTTCATGGCTATGAGTTGCACAATAAAAATAGTGAGTAAAAGCTTACAATAATTCATGAGTTATAAGTAAAACGATGTTCTTTAGCGCTTATTGCAAATATATCAAGAAATGAAGTAATAGATTGAGTCATTATAATACAGCCTTATAGAAAGGACATTGGCATGACTTTATTCTTACTAAGCCTTCATTGAATCAGTAGAATCCTCCTGAGGTTACCCATTTGCCCTCTCCATAATTGTAGTGTTTTGTTTGTAAGAAACCGCAAGAATATTCTAAGCTAAAATCATCTCCATTATCAAGTAGCTTAAATTTAATTCCAAGATTACAAATAGACTCTACTTGAAATGTTTCGTTTTAAGTATATGCTATTTCTCGTTCTTTAATTATTCGATTGCTTCGAATCCGTTGAACATTGTCTATAGCGATTGGTCCAATAATCTGTCCTGCGATAAACGGAATAATAAAGTGAGTTATTAGTTTTCGTCTACTATTCTTTTCTATTAAAATTAGAATAATAATACAAACTGGGATGGTGAAAATTATTAGAGTTGATTTAAATAAAAGGCATTGTAGTAATACGATACTATCTATAAACGGACAGATAAATCCTGCAATGAAAACAAAAAATATAATTAATTTTTTCAAGCTTGAAATTTATTTTCTATTGGTTGCTTGTTGTATCTTTTTTTATAGTTTCTGTGTCTTTTATATTTGAGTTGACGGTAAGCCCCCAACTTTCACCCATTTGAGTCATTATAGCATTTTCCCAGGTAGATGGCTTTTTAGCGTCAAGCCATACAACATCTTTGTACTGCACATCTACTAAGGCTAAATCAGGTGTTGCCGCTCCATCAAACTGTGCTTCAGTTTTAGGCTCGTCAGTATCACTTGCTATTTTACGTTTTGCTACAATAGTGCTTAGCATAAAGAGCCTTCTTTTACCAAGTATATCTTTTATATAGGGTCTGAATTCTACTGGTGCATTTGCTGTCCAATCGTATTCCTTTTTAGACTCTATAACCTTGGCAGGCATTGCGCTTACGCCCGCATAGCCTTCTTTTCTTTTACCATGATTGTAATAGAAAACTTTTTCTGTACCATCGGCAGGTATCATTACACTTATGGTTAAGCTAGTACGTTCCACACCAATTGGTTCTAAGCCAAACCAATGATACAGCCCATTATAAGTATCTTGTTTTACATCGGTAAAATCAAAATCAGTAACAAAGGGTTGCTGGTTTTGATCTGCTTCTAATTGAGGTATTTTAATTGCTGTTTTCATATTCCAGGGAAGGGGATCTGTAAATCCTGCTAGGAATTTTAAACTTTCGGCTTGTACGCGGCTAATTTTTTCTGACAAGGTATTTTGCCCTTTTAGGTATGGGTATTTCTGCATTTCACTAGGAGAAATGTATTCTCCTTTTCCTAATAGTAAACGCTCAAAATAATCGTTTATACCATGGTCGCCAGCTTGTAAAACCATAACGCCTCCAAATGTTGGATATGGAAAAAAGAATCCTTTCCAACGAATCAAATTTACAACTTGTACCCATTGCCCATTATCATCCTTCATGTAATAGACTTCATCTGGTTCTAAGCAAAACATATCTAATAGACCAAATTTTTGCACTACCGCATTATATGTATTTCGGCTCCAAGCCAATGACTCGCCTAAAGAGAAGGTTTTGTCAATTCTGTTTTCCTCTGCAAATTTTGGGAAGGGTGTAGTAGAAGAAACAGAAAATAGTTCTTCCGTATTATCCTTAGCACGTTGGTAGAAGTAATCTTTAGATGGTTGAATCGCCATTGTCCATCGGTTCTCACCATCTATACGTACTAATTGAGGAGGTGATACCTCTTCAGTTTCGCCAATAGACTCATAGGCCATAGTTAATATATTATTCCAAGGTTGTATACGCTCATTACGAGTTAAGGGTAGGGTGCTAATTTCCTCTTTGTTTAAACTATTATAAACAGCATAGGTTTCCATATAGTTGTACATACCAAAAGGGAATAGGGCGTACCAAATGCCGCCTACTAATCCAAATGACAAGACAGTCCAAACCATTTTGCGCCAACTTTCTGCAGCGCGCACTAATTGCAATCCTATAAATAGGATGATAAAGAATACTAAGCCAACGAATAAGTATTTGCGCATCCATAATAAGGCAGGCTGAATACTATCTCGCAGTATAAAAATAGTAAGTGCCAATAGCACAAGTAAAATGAGTAATATAATCTTTTGCTTGATGCCGCGCTTCCAATATGTTTTTAATCTGCTCATCTTATTTTAAATACCCTTTACGTTTCATTCTTTCTCTTGCTGTTTCTTTTTTTGGTTCTTCCGTCTCAACTTCTTTTTCGGGAGGTGCTATTTTCTCACTTTTTTTCTCAGTAAGTTTTTCTGTTGCGGTTTCCGTTAAATCCGTTAAAACTCCTTTGCCTGCGTTTCCTACATCTTTAAGTGCATCCAAAGGATTATCTACAGCTCGTTTAACCGTTGGTAAAGCAGCTGCCAAATAAGTTCCTGCTAAGACACCTACAAAAAACGATAAGGATACTTCTAGGATATGTTTATTTAAAAGTGGTGTATTGTAAACGATCATTCCAAATAGAATCGTTAGGAATAGAACGTTCAATAATCTATATACAATACTTCTTTGATAGAAAAAACCTTTTCTATCAGATGCTTCCATGCGTGTTTCTTTTTTATTTATAAAGGTATTGTATCCTCTAAAAATACTATTGGATCGAGACTCGCGCCAATAGATTAATACGCCAAATAAAATGGAGGCAATAAATACGATGAAGTCTAACATAAGTTTCTTGTTTAATTGTTTGGAGGAAAATGATTTTCTTTAATTACTTGTTCGTAAGATGTAGAAGTAACATTTGCTTCCGATTTAGTTTTTAATTCTTCTGTGATTAATTTGATAACCCATTCTTTATACCCTTCAGAATAATTTGCAAATTGTGCGTAGAATAATTCCTTATCAAAGTAGTAGGTGTAGAACGGATCGGTTGGTTGCATACGGCATATCAACATCCACATAAGTGAAGAGTTTGCGTCATGAACAGGTGAGTGCAGCGCTCTATAAATATCATCGGTCATATAACGTGCTCTATCTGGCTTGTGGCCACCTGCGGCTTTTTCTAAAAATTTAATGGGGCCTATGACCTGCATTTTAGCTTCTTGTGATAGTTGGTTCAAGTATTTTAGGTATAAAGATTTATTAGTAAGAATATCAGATAATGGATGTTTTGCACCGGCAGCGCTTTCGGCAAAGTAGTATTGTGTAATGCGTTCAATTCGTTCTCTACTAATTTTATTTACATCAAAATGAATATATCCACGCTGTACTAATTGATCTAATAAATTGGGCGATCCAATATACTCAGCCATATAGGTGTGCTGGTACTTATTTATTTCATCCATTGATTCAAAAATTAATAAGTGACCATCTGATTTACTTCGTAATACAAATACACCGCCAAAAGCTTTGGTGTAAAAAGACGTTGTTTGATAGTCAACTTCGCGCAATTGTAAAGCACGCCCACGCAAATCGCCATGCTTGGTTGCAGAAGCAAGAATTTTATTATGCAAATTGACATCTAAGCTATTATGCCCTTTATACATTTTCTGTACCAGAGAGTTTTGTTTTATTTGTTCACGGTCTAGTTCTCCTAATATTTTAAATCCTACTGTAACCATATTGTAATCAACTAAATCAGAAGGCTCATAAAATGCGTCAATGTCTTGATCTAAGTTTATTATTATAGCTGCATCTGCTGTAATATCTTTAATGGCTACCAAGTTTTCCTTAAAGAATAAATCAACAAGCTCTCTATCAAAACTATGGAAAGGAAAATAGATTGGTAAACCATTTTGCTCTGGTGACATAATTATCCCATAAGGGTTTGCGCCTCCATGATTTAAGTAGTGCAGTTCTTCTTTTTCTTGTGCCACTTCAGGGCTCCAGCCAATGGCATCAATATTAATTGATTCTAGTTTAGTGGGTTCTAAGCCTAATGATAATAAACATTCATTATACCGATCTATCATTTTACCTTTTAACGGGTAAAGGGAAGATATGTACAATCCTGCTGCTCTTAGTTTATCCATTTGTTGAAATGTTTTTAGCTTCTTCAAAAATCTTATTACGTTCAACTTGTTTTTCTACTTGGCGTTTAAAATCGGTATCAGCTATGGTAGCATAATTATCTAAGTACCTAATTACCTCTTGCAAACGAATTTCGGCAAAACTTAATCCTTTCATATTGCTTTGCATGAGTTCGCGTAGCATATTAAATTTCTTATCGTAATTCTGTTGAATAAATATTTCAGGATTATCTAGCCAATCTGGTTCTAAATCAAAATCAGTAAGTCTTAACGAAATTGCACTTTGAATATTTCTTACATCTCTAGACGAGAAGAAAGGGAATGATTTCTGTGTTTCTTTATAAAGCTTCGCAAAGAAAGCATGCTCATCTAAAGCAGCTTCGCTTTTCGCAATTTCAAATGCTTTAATTATTGCACCTTCTTTAGGCTCAGAAACATTATCTAATACTTCACCGATGTGTGAAACCATTTTCTGGTCAGAAAGATATTCATAACTTGGATCCTTCATGTCCACAAAGCCCTTCACACTTTCATCTAGTTTTCTCCACCATATATGATCTTGATCTAAGAAGTCATTTACTTTTTGAGCACCGTCAATTTTAAATCGTCCTTGAATACGAGAAATAACCGCTTTGTCAAGCATTTCTGGTAGGTTGGTAAATAATCCTACCGAACTGTTACCATAATTTACGGCATAAGCACCTTCGGTATAACGTAAGAAAACTCCGATGACTTCTTTTACACCGGCGCTTACACCTTGTTGTGTCCTTTCTTGTAAATTATTTTCTGCATCATCAATCGGTGCAAATATTAATCTAGTTGGATCTGATAATGGTTTCATCCATTCTACCATGCGTTCAGCACTTCCACCTTGGAATGTGCTTATCAGCGTATCGGGCATAGGGTGAAACAAAAATGGAATATCTAACTGCTCAGCATGCTCCTGTAATTTAGTTGCAATGGCTGCTATCAACATACTTTTTCCTGTACCAGGTATACCATAACCCATAAATACGGGCATAAAACCACCTAACTCTTGGAAAGGGTTTTTCCTAGCTGTAAAGTCATAGCTCAATAAGCGCTCAGTCAATCTGCGTGCAAAGTGTTTTGCATCTTTATTTCCTACAATTTGCTCGAATCTTATTTTATTAAATTCAATACTTACTGCACTGTCGCCACCCATACCATCCCAACCAGAAATTACGAATTCTGAATTTTCAAGTTTATAGTTACGGTCTGTGATACATTCAGTAAATTGTAAAGAAGTTCTTCTTTGTGCTAATTCATCTAATAAGGTTTCAAAAAATACAACTGTTAAATCAACCACATCTTTATCGGATAAAATAACATCAGGGTGATTCAAGTATTTGTTATAATAAAACAACATACATGATATTCCTTTAGAAGGACTGATTACAGATACTTCAGGAATACCAGCAAATTTATTTTTCATTACAGATAAATCTGTACTAGCTAAAGGGCGTAAATGATGTAGCACATATGATGCAATGGAGAAAAGCATAAAGCTTGTTCCGGTTTGCATTTTACTTTCAAAATCTCTTTTACCGTTAGAATCAAGACTTGCTATTTTTTCACGCAAGTTGGAAAGTCCACTAGCATCGGCATAGCTTTCTCTAATCCAATTACCTATAGCAATGCCTTCTTGTAACGCATAAGTTGTTTGACTTAAGGCAGGAGGTAGGGCAATAGAATTTGGCAACAGTTTTTTCATTAAAGTTTTTACTGTTCCAAAAGTTTCAGCTTTTACGCCACCACTTCCTTCGCCAGTTGCTTTGCTTAAGAATAATAAAATATTATTGTTGTCTTTCCCCTCACGATTTCGTGCACTATTGCTTTGTTCCCATACACAACTAATCATATATCGAGTAGCTTCCTGGCGGTAGTGCTCTAATTCGTTTAGTTTTATAGGAAATGATTGTGTCTGTTCCATTTAGTTATCTTTTTTAATTCCTTCAACATCAATTGGATGTTTAGTAAGACCTTTTAAGGTCTCGCTATGGTTGTTGTGTAAATATTGTATCACAGCATGTGGCGCCATTAAAAAATTGAAGGAAGTTGGGTCGCTCCAATTTTGAATTTTCTTTTTGCTTATAAAAGAAAATATACCACCTGTATCTACTTCGCCAGTAGATTTAACTTGTTCCATTTTTATTTCTAACGCAAATGAATCCATTGGTAAGTCTTTGCTACGAATGCCTTCACGCAGAGCAAGTGAAACTTGCCTATCGTCACGTGTAAAGATGTTTGCTAGCGGCCCAATATCAATTCGCTTATAAAGTTTGGGTACAATTTCTTCTACGTTTTTATCTATATCATAAATTACAGATTGTGGTGTTGATGCCGGTACTGTATTTTTAATTGCATTAATTATTTCTTCTTCATCATATTTTCTTTGTCCAGTATTTTTTGCTTCAATATCAAAATACATGATAGATATAAACGGACGATTAATCAAAACATCATAGTTCATCCAATACACAACAAAATCATAATCCAATAATTCAGAAGGGCGCACCGCACCAAAAACAAACATGTCATACAAATTATTTTTGTCAGTTCGTTTATGAAAAAGAGAGAAGGCTGTTTGGGCAATAGCTTCGCTTGAAATATGCTCTTTGCTAACCATAAGCTTTTCAACAAATGCATCAATCAAAGGATCTACTTCTTCAATTTTAGCGGCTGTACCTTTTTCGATAAAAGATATTTCATTACTCAAAAAACGAAATGCAGATGAATTAGGAAAACCAGAATGTGTTACATCAATCTCCATAGTATTTTCATCGATATGTAGATAACGTAATTCTAAAGCGTTCAAGGTATACAATAAACGCTCGGCAGAAAGGCGTACGAATTCAGTTTCTTGTTGTGTAACTTGCTCGTTGTGTAAACGTCGGGTTCCTTCTACAAGAGTACCCATAGCATGTTGTACTAAGTCAAAGTAGAATTGATATTGCTTTTTGTCCTCGAGCTTTACGGCGTCTTCGGGTGTTATTATTTGAGATATGTCCATTTTTTCTAGCGAATAGGAGTTAGTAATTAGCGAATAGGGCTTTGGGCCTTGTATAATATAAATACTCTTAACTATACTCGATATGTTAGCCAAGCCCAGATTCCCCTCCTTAAGAGGGGCTAGGGGTAAGTTTATGATAGTAAATCATCGGTAGCTCCACTGCTTTCTGAAGCGCCTTCAGTTGCTCCTGCACCTTCGCCACCAGTTCCTTCGCTAGCATAATACTCTTCAAAGATTTCTTTTGCTTCTATGCCATAGCGGTTTTCAAAGTTCTTATGAATTTCGGCATCGCGCTCACGTGCTGTAGCTAAAGATTCAGCATAACTCTTGTAGATGTCGTGCATTTTCTTTTCGTGCTCTGGGATACTTTCCATCATTTCTTGAGAAGCTTTTGTACTTGCGGTATACATAGCCGCCAATGTTTTGGCAACATTCTCATCAGTTTTTACACCTAAGGTTTCTAGTATAGCAGCAAACTCTTGATCAGTACGTGCTTTTAAAGCAACTGCATACCCTTCATAATATTTTACACGCTCTTCAGTATCAGATTGAAGTTTTGCTCTTTGTGTTAAAAGATTAGAGCGTAAGCCTGTCAATACTTTAATTGTTAGGTTATGTTTATGCACAAAACTATCCTTAGAAGCGGCTAGGGAAGTGTAGGCTTTCATACGGCCATTTAGTTCTTCCACTTTTTGCTCAACAGTTGTAACGGCTGCTAATGCTTTAGAATATTCAGGTGATTGCTTGTCGGCAACTTCTTCTAATTCTCTGCGGCGCTGTTGCATTTCTGCAGTAGCTTTTTCTATTTCAGCTTCGACCTCATCTCTTTTTTGAAGAGCTTTGGTATGATTTTTATTTGCTTCTTCAATTGCCAAGGTTAGTTTACCTTCTACTTCTTTAATTTCAATCTCACGTTCTTTTAGTTGAGTAACTGCTGCTTGACTTTTATGGGAAAGTTCTTTCAAAAGGATTTCAACACCGGCTTTTTCAATACGCTGTTGGAACATTTCCTTTGCTTCGTTTTCGGCTAATGAACGATTTTTTGTTGCTTCGTCTAATTCTTGTTCTGCACTTTGAATTTTGCGTTCACGGCCCCATAGGCGTGTCCACCAGTTATCCTTACTAGCATTTTTCTCAGCTAAGTCTGCTTCAGCTTTGGTTAGTCTTGTTTGCGCTTTGGCTATATGACCTTTCTCTTTAGCATCTAATGATGTAAAAGATTCAAATTTTAATCCTACTTCATCTAAGTAATCAGTTAAGTCTTTAATAGCTCCCAAAAGAGATGTTCTGTCTTCTTGGGCTATACCTACCACGCTATCCAGGGTAGCATCTAGTATCTTCTGACGCATTTCTGGGTCATCGTTCTCACTTAGTTGAGACTTCATTTTGTCTACAACTTGTCCAAAATCTACCTGACTCGCTTTTATTTTCTCGGAGGAGGTGTCTAATAAATCAAAATCGTCTGTGCTCATAATTAGTATATTTAGTTTTTCAATGACGCTCTATAGTACGCTATAGTTGCGTTTGCTTGAGTTGCCGAAAGGTACGAAATAAAATAATATTCCTATATTTTTAAGCCAATTTTCGGAAAAGATTAGGGATGGAAAAGTGAAAAAGGCTGATGAGTGGTAAGAGCTATTATGGAATAACATGAATAATTGCATCATAGAAACAAT
>CALJNC010000077.1 GCA_937981995.1 uncultured Chitinophagaceae bacterium | reverse complement strand
TATTAATTATAGGAAATAAGCTACATGGTTAATACCAAATACTTATGTTCATTGGGTTTCTGATACTTAATTAACGTAGGAATTATGTCAACATTGTTTTGAATACACAATTGTATGTAATTCGAATTACGCTCCTGCATTTTATCATTAGGGTTTAATTCATCTAGTATTTCAATCTTATGATTCGTAAGATCTTCAAATTCCCTTTTGATATGTGCGCGATACTTTGTTTTAATACGATCATTAATTTTAGCAATCTTAGCTAAATGTGCCTGCGCAGATACTTCTAAATTTGGACTAATATCAGCAGCAGATTTTGTGAGCTCTTTATAGTCATTTTGCTGCTTTTCTAAATCTTCTAATAATTTGATATATGCTGGGTGCTCAAGGGATTTTTCTTTTAGCGCATTCTCAAGCGGCTTAAAACTTTCTTCAAAACCTAATTTTTCCATTTTAGAAAAAATCTTGTCAGATACTATAGATACTGAGTTTCTTACGAATAATATAGGAAATGCTAGGCCATAATAATCAAAAAGCGATTTAAGCTCCATCCAATAAGCGATTTCGCTGCCACCGCCAATAAAAGCCACATTGGGCAAAATAGTTTCTTGGTACAACGGTCTAAGTATTACGTTAGGCGAAAAATACTCAGGATTTGTATCTACTATATCTATTGAATCGATTGCAATGTGGGTATTTATTACATTCCACTCGTCTTCTACCTTTTCAATACGCTCTCGTATATCATCTTTTAAGTAAAACAGATTTAACTCTCTAGGCTCAACTTGTATCTTATAATTTTTAGATAATACATTATTATGTTCAATTACTAGCCTGTGAGAGGTTTGCTTTTCTAATTCATCTTTTATGACTGATTTAAAGGATTTTTTTAGTCTTTTATCGTCTGCATCAAGTGCTAACAGACCATAGTCTTTAAAGAGCGAATCAATAAAATGCTGCGTAGCTTCAGTTAAAGTCTTTTTTTTATTAAAACTTCTAATTAATTGATTTTCAATAATTTTATCAATTTCATTGTCTCCCAAATTTGAAATTATTTCATCTCGTATTTCACTTAAATTTTCTACTAAAAATCGACCACAAGCACCTGTTTGACCGTTGGCTTGCCATTGATATTTTTTACCTTTAAAATTAAATGTCCCTATTTCTTCAAGATCATTATCCTCACTACCTATAAAAAAAATCGGAACAAACTGATAGCCAGGAATTTGCTCTTCGCACTCTTTTACTAAATTAATAGCATGTATAATTTTATAGATTGTATATAAATAGCCTGTAAAAATATTGGGCTGGTGCGCTGTACAAATTGTAAACGTCTTCTCGTCATTTAGTTTAAGGATATTCTCCCCTACTTTAGTGCCTTTGGTATCGATTCCATTCTTATCATATTGCTCACTAAGTACTTCTGCTAGCGACTCTCTATCAATTCGCTGTTGCTTCTTTTGTTTTATCTGCGTTTTAATACTTTCTATCGAAGGAAAGTCTGAGATAAATTCTTTTAGCTTAGGATCCTTATTAATATAATCTATCACAAGCTTTGAAAACGCTCCTGTAGATTCATAGGATATATACTTAGCCTTACTCATTAATCTTACCGTCTTTTAAGTTCAATATAATATCGCAGCGCTCAGCCATTTGATTATCATGGGTTACCATTACAATGGTTTGCGCAAACTCATCGCGTAGCATAAATAAGTAATCCAACAATTCATTAGAATGTTTGCTATCCAAATTACCACTTGGCTCATCGGCTAATAAAATACTGGGTTGATTCATCAATGCTCTGGCTATAGCTACACGCTGCTGCTCGCCGCCACTCATTTGATGCGGTTTATGCTCAGACCTTTCATGGATATTTAGTTTTTTTAATAATTCAAAAGCCTGCTCCATAGAATCACCTTTGCTTTTACCAGCAATTAATGCAGGCATAGCCACATTTTCCAAAGCAGAAAACTCAGGTAATAAATGATGAAACTGAAATACAAAACCAATTTCTTCATTTCTAAACTTGGCTAATTGCTTGCTATTTAAGTTTTCGGCGTTTTTATTGTTAATAATTAACTGCCCAGTATCAGCATTTTCAAGCGTGCCCATTATGTGCAGCAAGGTTGATTTTCCTGCACCTGAAGCTCCTGTAATGCTTGCTATTTGGGCTTTAGGGATTTCTAAGGAGATATCATTTAGGATATGCAGCTTATCAAACGACTTACTTATATTTTTGAGTACTAACATTAATGTTTCTTTAGAAATCTATGATTTGGTAGAAATAAATTATATCCTACATTTGCGGCAAATTTAGCTAACCTAAATAAGAATTATATGTTTTGGACTCTTGAATTAGCCTCACACCTTGAGGAAGCCCCATGGCCGGCAACAAAAGAAGAATTGTTGGATTACGCAATTCGTTCTGGTGCTCCATTGGAGGTAATCGAAAATCTTCAGGAGATGGATGATGAAGGTGAAGCTTATGAAGGCATAGATGACATCTGGCCAGACTATCCTACACACGATGATTTCTTCTTTAATGAAGACGAATATTAAATAACCTTTTAAAAATATTAAATCCCCCACGCCTAGCATGGGGGATTTTTTTTGATTCATTATTATTTATCTCATATTCATCTTTATTTTTTAAAAAGGAATAATAAATTACTACTCAATATAAGCACCCTTAATCTTCCCTTTCTCAATATCTACTCTAATATGCTCCTCAACGGTTGTGGATAGCTGCATACCTATATAATCAGCACATACAGGGTATGATTTATGCTTACGATCCACTAATACACATATCTGAATACGTTTAGCTATCACGTTTAAAAAAGGGTGCAATGCATAGAGTAACGTCCTGCCTGAGTTAGCTACATCGTCAATCATAATAATCGCTTTTTTATCAAGTCCTTTTGTTTCGCTTAAACTACTATCAATAGGGTTACGCTTATCAATTTCTACAGCAATCAAAGTCACTTTCATTTTAGCTAGTTTCTCAATGCTTTTTTTCAATACCTCTGCTATTGCATATCCCCTATTCCGAATACCCGCAAGGATAATCTCCTTTTCCTCTAGATTATTTTCATAAATCTGATACGCTAATCGCTCAAGCTTCAATTGGATTTCTTCTTCAGTTAAAATTTGTTTTTTATTGCTCATAGCCACTACAAAGTTAGCCTAATAGAGGCATTAGGCATTAGCCATAAGGCAATAGTTTTTTATTCCACTTAATAATCACATCAATATAAAATGTGGATTCCTAATCCCATTTGCGCAATGCCTAACCACTAATTTAACTTAAATTTGCACGCAATGCTTACCATTATTCAGCAAGTCGTTTTTGTATTACTAGCCGGTTTTTCTATTTGGTTTTTTATTAAAAATATGAAGCGCATTCGTCGCAATATTTTTCTAGGAAAAAAAGAAGAACTTAATGATGACAAACCTACCCGATGGCGCAATGTATTGTTACTAGCCATGGGTCAAAAAAAAATGTTTAAGAAGCCCTTGGTGGCAGTAATGCATTTTATTATCTACGCTGGTTTTATTATAATAAATATTGAAATTTTAGAAATTATACTTGATGGTATTACAGGACAGCATAGAATGTTTGCGCCTTTCTTAGGAGGCTTTTATACTTTTTTGATCAACTGTTTTGAGATACTAGCTGCTCTTGTACTAATTGTATGCGTGGTGTTTTTAATAAGAAGAAACATACTTAAAATACCAAGATTAGTTACAGGTCAATTGTCAATGGGTTGGCCCAAAATGGATGGTAACTTAATCTTGATTCTTGAGATTATACTAATGGGATTATTCTTAAAAATGAATGCTGCCGATACTGTTTTACAAGCAATGGATGCTCCTCATTATACGCAGGCTGGTCCATTTGTAGTATCGTCTTTACTCACTGGATTTTTTGAAAGCTTTTCAATGAATACGCTTATCTTTTTTGAGCGTACGTTTTGGTGGTTGCATATCATAGGTATTTTCTTTTTTATGAATTACCTCTATTACTCTAAGCACTTACATATAATACTAGCATTTCCTAATGCATTTTATAGTCGTTTAACTAGCATGGGACAAATGACTAATATGACGGCTATTCAAAATGAAATTAAATATATGATGCAACCTGAGCTTGCACCAACTGCAGAAGCTGCTCAAACAGAACCTCAACGTTTTGGAGCAAAAGATGCAACAGACTTAAGTTGGAAAAGCCTTTTAGACGCCTATGCCTGTACTGAGTGCGGACGATGCACAGATGCTTGCCCTGCAAATCAAACAGGTAAAAAATTATCGCCACGAAAAATCATGATGGATACCCGTGATCGCATTCAGGTTATTGGTGAAAATATAGACAAGAATGGCGAATTTGTTGATGACGGTAAAACCTTATTAAACGATTATATAACGGTAGAGGAATTAAGAGCTTGTACTACCTGCAACGCATGCGTTGAGGAATGCCCTGTAAGTATTGAACCCCTGTCAATCATTAATGAGTTGCGTAGGTATTTAGTAATGGAAGAAAGCAACTCACCTACTGAATGGAACTTAATGTTTGGTAATATAGAAAACAATATGGCTCCTTGGAAGTTCAGCCCAGATGACAGAGATGCTTGGGCTAATGATTAATTTAAAAGAAGACAAAACAATGGATGTAAAAAGAATAAACCCAAGCAAAGCGCCTGAAATACTTTTTTGGGTAGGATGTGCAGGAAGCTTTGATCAAAGAGCTCAAAAAATAACAAAGGCATTTGTAGAAATCCTAAATGCAGTAGATTTAGACTACGCTATACTGGGTAAAGAAGAAATGTGTACGGGTGACCCTGCTCGTAGAAGTGGAAATGAATTTCTATTTCAAATGATGGCGTACAATAATATTCAAACCTTGAATATGTATAATATCAAAAAAATAGTTACTACCTGCCCTCATTGTTTTAATACAATTAAAAATGAATATCCTGAGTTAGGTGGTGAGTATGAAGTAATACACCACACTACCTTATTGCAAGAGTTGATTAACGAAGGCAAAATAAAAATGAGTGAAGGTGGAGCTTTTAAAGGAAAAAAAATTACCTACCATGATAGCTGCTACCTAGGGCGAGCAAATGATATTTATGAGGCGCCTCGTAAGGTATTAGAAACATTAGACGCTGATTTGGTAGAACTAAAACGTTGCCGTGCAAATGGCTTATGCTGTGGAGCAGGTGGTGCACAAATGTTTAAGGAAGAAGAAAAAGGAGATAAAGGTGTAAATATTGAACGTACCGAAGAAGCATTAGCTACAGGTGCTACTACAATAGCTGCAAATTGCCCATTCTGTATTACAATGCTTGGCGACGGTGTAAAAAATTCAGACAAAGAAGATAGCGTACAAGTAAAAGACATTGCTGAGATAATCAACGAAAGCATGGAGAAATAATGCAAGCGGAACTCAATAAAATACCACAGGAACTTTCTGATGATAGTCGTGTATGGGTTTTTCAATCCTCACGACCTTTTAATGATAAGGAAACCCTTGAAATAAACGAGCAGCTTAAAAACTTTTACCTACAATGGCAAAGTCATGGAGAGCAAGTAAAAGGTTGGGGCGCATTACTTTATAATACGTTTGTAGTAGTAATAGCCGACGAAACACAGTCAAATGTAAGTGGTTGTAGTACAGATGGTATGACGCGTATTATTAAAAGTTTTGAAAGGCAATACTCAGTAAATTTCTTTGATCGGCTTACACTTTCCTTCTTGGTAAACGACAAAGTACAAATGCTACCCATGAGCCAAGTATCCTATGGTTTAGAAAAAGGATACATAGAAACGGATACCCTACTATTCAACAATTTAGTAGCTACTAAAGGCACCTTGCTAGATTACTGGCTTACACCATTGGACAAAAGTTGGCTATGGCAAAGAATCGTAGATAAAACTACTTAAACTAAAATCAAGCGTTTTAGTTTACAAAACTGAGTATAATTTTCACCCGTTTATAATTTTATTCTTAAATTCGCGTTCCAAATGGTTCCATAGCTCAGCTGGATAGAGCATCAGATTTCTAATCTGACGGTCACAGGTTCGAATCCTGTTGGGATCACGTAAAGAAACCTCACAATCCAGTGAGGTTTTTTTATTGGATATACATCTAAAATACCATTTGTAATTTGACTATTCGCTAAAACAATAAAACCGTCACGCTTGAGCGAGACGGCCTATTATTTTGATAAGTAAGAATACTATTTCTTGATAAACTGAGAACTATAAGTTCCTTCGTCACTATTAATAGTTACAAAGTAAGAACCAGCTGTAAGATTACTTGTATTTACTTTATAAGTATGTACCATTCCTTCTGCTACATTCCCTAATTCTTTACTGCTTATTACTCTACCGCTAATATCAGAAACTGTATAAGAAGCATTGTGTAAATCAATATTTAAATCCATATCTAACGATAATTGATCGCTTACAGGATTAGGATATGCTGTAATGCTAAGCTTGTTGCTTTTTACTAAATCAGAAGAACCTAAAGGATACAAACTATTTTGATTTGCGTTTAAAACTTCTCCTGTTGTACCATTAATTAATAATACAATAAAATTCATTTTAGCTCCATTAGCCGTAGCTGGTTTATTATAAGTAAATGAGTGAGTATAAGCTTGATTAGCCGTCATAGTTGCTGGCAAAGAACCGGCAAGACCTCCAGGGCCACCTTCTACTGCAACTGGAACAAAATCATAATTCATTTGAGCAGCAGGTATAGGGTTTGGTAACGTTTGATAATTTCTGCCTTGACCCGTTAAAGGAATATTTTGAGATTGTGAGCTATAATAATTTGCTTGATCCCAAGCTGAAGTAGTACCACTTAAATCATTTTCTGTAACCACCATTGCTAAACGATAATCCCCTACTAAATCAATGGCAGGAGTTACTTCGATATTAACTGTAAAACTTGCAGGCGCATTTGATTGATCATGCGATTGTGTAATATTAGCAAATCCAAAATCTCCAATATAATCGTTATAAGCAGTAAAAGCATCAGAAGGATCTCCTGAGAACTTTCTATCAACTACCAATGAAGGATAACCACCTATGTAGCTACCAATTAAATTATCATAAGCAGTAATTACCATAGGGTCACCATTGTGCACTGCAATTACAGCTACATCATTAGGCTGCGCATAGTGAATCGAATCCATGTATACAATTCCTCTTGTACACCATCCACACCAAGTTCCTGTTCCTTCCTCCATAGTTACTACTCTCGTAGGTATAAAAGCAGCACCATATAATTCAGTTGTAGTAGAATCATTAGCTTGATTTGCATCGCCAGGTAATTCTACCCAAACTTTAAAGTCATACTTATTAGCTGCAGTTACATTAAAAGGAGTAGAAAACGTATGTGTATCAAAAGCAAGAGAAGCAATATTTACTCCAGTTACATTTTGCGATACCGGTGTACTAGTACCTTCTTGATACTTTACCACATAAGATGTTACAGGATTAGAACCGAAGTTTCTTACTTCTAACTCAATTGGCACATTTGTACCAGTAGCTAAATAATCTGTATTGTTACTTTTTACAGCACCTAAATCATTCATTGGCTGCACACCAGGCATAAACGTATAATACGTATTATCACTAGGATCATCTGCGGCTGTAGTACTTACTGTGTTTAAAGCCGGAGAACCCGCAATAGAGTATGCTGTTGTACTATTTAATTGGATACCTGCAGTTAATGCAAGTGTAACAGGTCCGTTATTAGATGAAGAGCGATGATCAACAATGTGTATTTGATTTGAACTTTCTTCTAAAACTACTGACCAATAGCACCAAGCCGCTGCATTACTTGCAAGACTATATGAACTGTATTGGATCCAAAATTGTCTATTAGGTGCTGTGCCAAATGTTTTAGTGTAAATACCATCATTAGTACCAGTACCTTGGATTCCCCAAACACATACTGAATTATCAGGAATTAAAGCAGAAGGCAAAGCAGCATTTGTAGATGCAGGTGGTGCTAAAGTGGTAGCTACATCAAAAGTTACAATACCTGTAGTAGAAGCTTTAAACTGAGTTACAGCTGCTCCATTAAATTGAAAAGGAAAAGGAATGCTTGTATTAGCAGTCCAAGCAGGAGTTGCTGAGGTTCCTAGTAAACTAGTCCATGTGGCAGGCGCTGGCTGCTCGGTGTCGCTATTTAAATCACCAGGATTTTGTCCAGCATTAATGTTTGGTACTTGCCAGTATTGTGCATTTGCAAAAAATACGAAGCAAAAGCAACTTAGTGTAAGTAAGATTTTTTTCATAATAATTTAATTTTAAAGTTCTTTTAAGTTTTAAATATAAGGAGAAATCATTATTTTGTTAATAATTTCTTACTTATTTACTTCAAACATCTTACTAAGATATTGGTGCAATAATGGGTGTTCTTTTTCAAGCAATTCGGGTCTTTCAAGGAAAAACTCACTAGCTACCGCAAAAAATTCTGAATTATTAGTTCCTCCGTAAGGTCTAAGCTCAGATGCATCCATCCTAATTTTACCAATCTCCTGATGGATTAAATCTAGCCAAGGCATTACATAGGGTTGCTCTAGCAAAACCTCAGGCAAGCCGTCAATCTTACCATCTGCACCATCTATAAGATGAATAAATTCATGAATCGCAGTATTATGTCCATCCTTGTCGCTTGCAAATCCGTTAATGATTGCTCGCTTAGAAAGAAACATTTTATAACTATAGGTACCTGTACCCACCATTCCTAAAATATTCCGCCCTTTTCCTTCTACCCTAAAATCAATAGCAAATGTATCAGGATAAACCAATATCTCTTTTAGATTTACATATTTCCAATCAGGGAAAGCAAAAATGGGGATGACGCCACTGGCTGCAATTAAAATCTTTTCGGTTTCGGAAATTGTAGTACTAACAGGAGTGATTTTATAATTTAATAGAAACTCCTGAATTTCATATTCAAAATGCGCCTTCTTTTCACTATTTAGTCTATTATAAAAAGGAACAGTTTCTTCGAGAATTTTAATTTGAGTTGAGTTTAGCTTCTGCTTTGGGGTTTTCCATTTTCTTTTGGCTAAAGCCTGACTAGCCAGATATGCTAAAATGAAGATTATAATAATTGTAATAATTACTGGCATAGATTGGGTTGCAATTTAATACTCTTTTAGCTTCTGTAAATTATTCATTCCCTTAACAATTAAACATTAAACATTAAGGCCTAAACATTTAAGTATACCCTACTTTTGCGCGCAAATAAGAATACAATGTCTAACAGAACTTTTACAATGATAAAGCCTGATGCTGTTCAAGACGGACACATTGGAGCAATTTTAGCTAAAATCAACGAAGGTGGTTTTAAGATTAAAGCAATGAAAATGACTAAACTATCTGCTGATAAAGCAGGTCAGTTTTATGAAGTACACAAAGAGCGTCCGTTCTATGGTGAGCTAGTTGATTTTATGAGCAGTGGTCATATTATTGCAGCTATCCTAGAAAAAGAAAATGCAGTAGCAGATTTTCGTACTTTAATTGGAGCAACTAACCCTGCTGAAGCTGAAGAAGGAACTATACGTAAAATGTTTGCTCGTAGCCTAGGCGAAAACGCTGTACACGGAAGTGATAGTGATGAAAACGCAGAAATTGAAGGAAGCTTCTTTTTTAGCAACTTAGAAAAATTCTAAACTAATAAATAATACAAACTTGACCTTTGTCTTTTTTAAGGCAAAGGTTTTTTTATGTACTTATCAGAGTATCTTTATAAATTGAATAATTCCACTGCATGAAAACAAAAAAGGACATAGTAGATAATTGGTTGCCGCGGTATACCGGACAAAGTTTAGACAAATTTGGAAAGTATGTTTTACTTACAAATTTTCAGAACTATGTAAACATGTTTGCATCTAACCACGGTGTGGAAGTTGATGGAAAAGACAAACCTATGCCTTCAGCCACTGCAGAAGGAATTACAATTATAAACTTTGGTATGGGATCTCCTATGGCGGCTTTGGTCATGGATTTGCTTAGCGCAATTGAACCTGAGGCAGTTTTATTTTTAGGAAAATGTGGAGGATTAAAAAGTAAAAACAAAGTGGGCGATTTAATATTACCCATAGCCGCAATACGTGGCGAAGGTAGCAGCAATGATTATTTCCCACCTGAGGTTCCTGCTTTACCTGCTTTTGCTTTGCAAAAAGCAATTTCCACTACGATACGTGATATGGATTTAGATTATTGGTCCAGTACAGTATACACTACCAATAGACGCGTGTGGGAACATGACGAAGAGTTCAAACAATACCTTCGAGACATTCGAGTAGATGCAATTGATATGGAAACAGCTACCCTATTTATTACAGCTTTTAACAATCGCATATCAATAGGTGCATTGCTTTTGGTAAGCGATGAGCCTATGACACCTGAAGGTGTAAAAACGAGCAAGAGTGATAAAACAGTTACCTCGACCTACGTGCAACAACACCTTAAAATTGGAAGCAGCTCCCTTAAGCAACTTATTAATAATGGACTTACTGTAAAGCACCTGAGGTACTAAATCTTTTTAAGATTATATCCTTCTTTAAGAAGGGTTCTTATTAGTGATTCTATTTCTTTAAAATCAATAGTAATACTTAGTTGTGGCAAAAAAGAGCCTAACACAAACAGCATTTTTGTTTTGTCATGAAAATGAAAAATAAAAGCGCCTATATCATTAAAATCCTCAAATTTATTTTTTTTGGTAAAATATTCAATATTATCAATCTTCTTACCAACATTTATTCTGAGTAGCACGTTGCCTTTTATTTCACTTCCTTCTTTGGTCTCTATTTTATAAAAATTATTGCCATTGCTCACTTCGTGCAAGAAGCACAAAAAAGTACAATCACTTTGATCAAATTCCAATGTAAATTCAGTTGGAACCCCATCGGGCTGAATGAAACATACGTATGGATTTTCGTTCATTAAATTAGAAGTAATAACTCCTTCTATTCTTTGACCAACAAATTCTTTTAATCTTTTAAGGAGTGTAATGTCTAATGCATTCATTCTTATCATCAAATCTAACTTAAATTATTTACATTTGGTATGTGCAACAAGAAAGTCCATTACTTCAAGTTAAGGAGCTTAGTATTCATTTCAATACGGAGCATGGCACCACTATAGGTACGCAATCTATTTCTTTTGATTTATACAAAAAACAAACCTTAGCCATCGTAGGCGAAAGCGGTAGCGGAAAATCAATTAGTGCATTAAGTCTAATGGGATTACTCCCCATGCCACCGGCTAAACTAGTAAGTGGCACGGCTCTTTTTGAAGGCAACGATTTACTTGCTCTTTCCAAATCAGCGCTTGAGAAAATTAGAGGGAATGATATTGCCATGATTTTTCAAGAACCAATGACAAGCTTAAATCCATTAAAAAAATGCGGCGAGCAAGTTATTGAATCCATCCTGTTGCATAACAATACGTCACAAGCTCAAGCCAAAGAAGATACAATAACTCTTTTTGAAGAAGTGCGCTTACCTAATCCCGGTGAGCTTTTCAACAAATACCCACATGAGATATCTGGAGGACAAAAACAGCGTGTAATGATAGCCATGGCTATTAGCTGCAGGCCTAAAATTTTAATAGCCGATGAACCCACTACTGCCTTAGACGTAAGTGTACAAAGAACAATCCTTGACTTACTTAAAGAGCTTCAAGAAAAGTATGAAATGGGAATCCTATTCATAACGCACGACCTTGGATTAGTAAATCATTTTGCTGATCAAGTATTGGTAATGCAAAGAGGAACTTTAATTGAACAAGGAGATACAAAAACTATCTTTAATAATCCTAGCGAAGCATATACCAAAGGATTAATCCATTGCAGACCCAATGCTGAAGAGAATATTAAATTCTTGCCACAAGTTGAAGATTTCTTAGCAAAAAATAAAACAACTGATTACCCATTTGAAAAACTTATAATTTCAAATACAGATAGGAGTAACAGATTAGAACAGCTTTCTAGTTCAGAAACAATTTTAGAAACTAAAAATCTTTCCACCTGGTATCCTATGCAAAAAAACTTCTTTGGTAAAGTAACCCAATGGTTTGAAGCATTGAATGAGGTATCAATACAAATTAAAGAAGGGGAAACCTTAGGAATTGTAGGCGAAAGCGGATGCGGGAAAACAACACTAGGAAAAAGTATAGTAGGCCTGGCGGATATAACCAAAGGAGAAATATTGTATAAAGGACAATCGCTAACGGATATGAATAAGTCCTCTAAAATGGATTACAAGAAAGATGTTCAAATTATTTTTCAAGACCCCTACTCCAGCCTAAACCCACGCATAAGCATAGGGCAAGCAATTAAAGAACCCATGGACGTGCATGGCTTATATAATGCAAACGAAAGAAAAGCAAAAGCCATTGAACTTCTTGAAAAAGTAGGCATGCAAGGAGCTCAATACAATCGTTACCCACATGAATTTTCGGGCGGACAGCGCCAAAGAATATGCATTGCACGCGCCTTAGCTGTTAGTCCTAAATTGATAATTTGTGACGAAAGTGTAAGTGCTTTAGATGTAAGTGTGCAGGCGCAAGTTTTAAATCTATTAGTAAAACTTCGCGATGAATTCAAACTCACTTACCTGTTTATATCACATGACATTTCAGTGGTAAAACACATAAGTGATCGTATTGCAGTAATGAACAAAGGCCGAATTGTAGAATATAATGAAGCCGAAAATATTTACCACCAACCCCAAATGGAATACACTCGAGAGTTAATTGCCAACTCTTTGTTTGAATAATTTTTAGTAACTTAGGTTTTCAAAATAGTTCCTATGAAAAAACTACTTTTAATTACAATCCTTGGAGTACTTTCCTTCAACCTCCAAGCAGACTCTCCCTTAACATCTACTGATTTTTATAAAGTATATGAGGAGTATGAAATTGTAAATACAGCAATAGCTGCTAAAGGAAAAATATCCAATGAGATTATGCTTTACTTATCTGATAAAGCCTATCCTATTGATGTAAAAGTTGCGGCAATTAATGCCCTTGGTTGGAATTACAATGGTCAAAATAACTATCAATCCTATCTTGAATTTATTGAAATGCGATTAGGATCTACAAAGAATGAAGCATCGTTTGCTAAACGAGTTGATGCCGATGAACTTCTGTGCCTTGCTTATTTAAAAGCCATGGATAATTATTTTGATGTAAAAGAAGCTAAGCAACTATCAGAACTCGCGATTCTTAAATCAAGAAGAGCGCAGTACAGTTATACATTTAGATTAATTGATGCTTTAATCGGTGCACAAAGCTCCATGGAAAGTAATTGGTGCAAGATGTACAAAATGACTCAAAGTGTAAAAGATAATATTTCTTTAAATTATGATTTCCCTCAAGAAGCCGAAGCTATCGTATTTAAGTATATGGATTTGTATAGAAAAGAGTGTAAGTAATGAAAAACTAATTACTTACAATTAGTTTACAACTTCTCCAACCAAAACTTAGTCATCTTCTTGTATAAATGGTAGCGGGTATTACCACCATAAATACCATGATTACGATTGGGGTAAATCTCACTATCAAATTCAACATCTGCTTTAATTAATGAGTTAATCATTTCCATAGTGTTTTGATAATGCACATTATCGTCACCACTACCATGTACTAAAAGATAATTCCCTTTTATTTTATCAACCATATTAATAGGGCTATTATCATCATAACCATTTGGATTCTCTTGCGGCGTGCGCATATAACGCTCAGTATAAATATTATCGTAATAACGCCAATTGGTCACAGGCGCTACGGCTATGGCACTTTTAAATATATCGGCTCCTTTGGCAATACAAATACTACTCATATAACCGCCATAGCTCCAACCCCATATTCCTATACGATCAGCATCCACATAACTTAACTTTCCAAAATATTTAGCTGCAGCTATCTGATCATCAGTTTCATACTTACCCAATTGCTGGTAGGTCATTTTCTTAAACTCTTCGCCTCTAAAACCTGTTCCTCTTCCGTCAACACAAGCAACTATATATCCTTTTTGAGCAAGCATTTGATACCACCAATAATTCCCACCGGGATACTTATTAGTTACCTGCTGCGAACCTGGTCCACTATACTGAAACATAATTAAAGGATACTTTTCTCCTTTTTTAAAGTTAGTTGGTTTAATCATCCAACCATTTAAGGTTAAGCTGTTACTTAACTTTACTTTGATTAATTTTTGTGGGCTAAAATCATAATTAGCTAAGGTGTTTTTTAATTTAGAATTATCTTTTAACTCACGTATCGTCTCCCCTTTATTATTTTTTAAAGTATAAACTGAAGGCGTATTTACATTAGAAAAATTATCCAAGAAATATTTAAACTGCTTACTCCATGAAATGTCATGCCATCCTTTTTTAGGAGTAATCACTTTCTTTTCATTTCCGTTAAGTAATATAGAATATAAGTTTCGTTCCATAGGAGATTTCTCGGCACTGCTGTAATAAATTTGTCTTCTATCTTCATACACCTTACCCTCTGAAGATTCATCTACACCGTACAGTTTCACAACATCCCAGTTTCCTTTTGTAATTTGGCGAGATTCTCCTGTGCGCATGTTATGATGGTAAATATGGTTATAACCACTTTTTTCACTCGTATGCACAAATGCATCTTCACTTTTCAGAAAAGTAATTTCATCAGAAATTTCTACATAGTATTTATTCTTTTCTTCGTACACAATTTCATCCTTTAAGGTAATAGGATTCACACTATAGAATTTCAAATTATTCTGATGTCTATTAAGTGTGTATACAATTAAGTGATTATCATAGTTTGTCCATTTAATACGTGGAATATATTCTTCTTCCCACTTAGAATAGTTCAAATCATTATCGCGCACATTATAAAAACCAATTTTAATACTTGAGTTAGGGTCGCCTGCTTTAGGATACTTAAACTCATACTTAGTAGGATATAAGGTACGGAAATACATCATGGTAAACTCCGGCACTTGAGTTTGATCAAATTTATAAAAAGCAATATGCTTTCCATTAGGGCTCCATTGAAACGCTTTAGTAAAACCAAATTCTTCTTCATACACCCAATCACAATTTCCATTAATAATATTAGAGGAACCGTCCTTTGTAATTTGAATTGTTTTGCCACTTGCTATTGAATACAAGTGCATATTATTATCTTTTACAAACGCTACTTTATCTGACTTTGGCGACATGCTCGCATGCAGTATACGATCTTTGTTTATCAAGGTAGTTTTATTTGACTTGATATCATATAAGTACACTTTATAAGCTGCACTACGTCGATAAATTTTTTCAGCATCGGTAAAAAGTAACATACTATTCCCGTCTTTGGAAAAACGATACGTAGACACATTCAACTTCTCACCATCATAAGCTAAGTCTTTATAAAAATCATATACCTTAACCTTCTCACCCGTTTTAAAACTGCGCTCAATCAGATCGCCATTTTCTATTACTCGGTATGCTTCACCACTTTCAGTGGAGCTAAAACCTCTTACGTAGTCGCCTCTAAAAGTGCCACGTTTCCATATGTCGTCTAAAGTGATTTGTTTATTTTGGGCATTCGCCGAAAAACATAAAATTGCCATTGCAAGAATTGATAAATATTTCATACTCGTATAATAAGATACCCAAAAGTATACCTTGGGTTACTTCCAAAGATAAACCCTCTTGAATCTCAAGAGGGTTAAATAAATATAAATTTTAAAGTGTATTACTTTAAGATACCACGAGCAATTACGATACGCTGTATCTCACTTGTACCCTCATAAATTTGAGTAATTTTTGCATCACGCATTAATCGTTCTACATGAAATTCTTTTACATAACCATAGCCACCATGTATTTGTACCGCTTCATTTGTAATCCATTGCGCATGATCACTTGCGTACATTTTAGCCATTGCGGCAGCTTGTGTGTAATCTTCACCAGCATCTTTTAGTCTTGCCGCTTTTAAGCATAACAATCTTGCCGCCTCAATAGTGGTAGCCATATCTGCTAGTTTAAACTGAATTGCTTGGTGATTACTTATTTCCGTTCCAAAAGCTTTACGCTCTTTAGAATATTTTAATGCTAATTCATACGCACCACTTGCTATACCTAATGCTTGTGCAGCAATTCCTATTCTTCCTCCCGAAAGGATTTTCATAGCAAATTTAAATCCAAAGCCATCTTCTCCAATTCTATTTTCTTTAGGCACTTTTACATCTTGGAAACTTATTGAGTGCGTATCACTCCCTCTAATTCCCATTTTATTTTCTTTAGCACCCACCTCTACACCGGCTGTTTCTTTTTCTACTATAAAGGCGTTGATTCCTCTGTGCTTTTTCTCAATATCAGTTTGTGCAATTACAATATAGAATGATGCAGAATTACCATTCGTAATCCAGTTTTTAATTCCGTTTAAAACATAATGATCTCCTTTATCTTCAGCTGTAGTACGTTGCGAAGTTGCATCACTACCAGCCTCTGGCTCACTTAATAAAAAAGCACCAAGCTTTTCACCTGTAGCAGCTGGTTTTAAATATTTTTCCTTTTGCTCCTCTGTACCAAATGTTTCAACACCCCAACAGTATAAAGAGTTATTTACACTCATACATACCGATGCAGACGCATCAACCTTAGAAATTTCTTCCATGGCTAACACATAAGATATACTATCCATTCCTCCTCCATTGTACTTTGGGTCAACCATCATGCCCATAAAGCCTAACTCACCCATTTTTTTTATTTGCTCTGCCGGAAACTCTTGTTTCTCGTCACGCTCTATCACACCGGGCAATAATTCATTTTTAGCGAAATCTCTTGCCGCCTGTTGTATCATTAAATGTTCTTCTGATAATTGAAAATCCATAAAAATTAAATTAGGATGCGAAGATACATTCTAGCGAATAGCGAAAGGTAATTAGTGAATAGTTTTTTACTACAAACCCCTATTAAATAGAGTTTTACAATGTATTTGAAAATTCATATTCTTGTTTAGCTTTTTTAAATCGATTAAAACAAATGTGTATAACCCCTATATTTAATTAACAATCCACTTAATAATTTTAACACTGCCAAGCCCTTATGACTCAATACCTTTGGAGTTATGAATACAAAAGTGCTTCTGATACTACTTTGTGCATTTTTCTTTATTGGAAATGTATCAACTGCTGCGCCAGATAATGTACCTGATTTTGGAAGAATGGGGTATGACTTTAGAAATCCAAACTCCCGTAAATCAAAAGAAATTATTAGAAAACTAGATAGCATGTATGCTGGTGAGGTAGCCCGCGGATTTAGCGGTAGTGTATTGATAGGATATAGAGGCAAGATTGTATATGAGCGCTATTATGGTTATGCCAATAGAGCAAAAGGAATTAAGTGGAGCCCTAATACAAGAAGTCAATTAGCATCCACTTCAAAAACATTTACGAGCGCTGCTGTATTGGCCTTAGCCGATAAAGGACTTTTAAACTTAAACGATCGAGTGAAGAAACACATTCCTGAATTTCCTTATAGTACGATTACTATTAAAATGCTTTTGAATCACAGAAGTGGAATGAAAGATTACGTTTATGCTAAGCATGCTAAACCTCGTAACGGCGGTAAGTATTTTGACAATCAAGATGTAATCAACTGGCTCTCAAGAGTATCTCCTCACAAACATTTTATACCAAATACAAATTTCAAGTATAGCAATACGAACTATGCAGTACTAGGCTCAATAGTTGAGCGCGTTAGCGGCATGCGTTTTAAATATTTTTTGGAGCGTTTTGTATTTGAAAAATTAGGAATGAAAAATACTGAAATCCATGACCCTAATTTATACGCTGATAGAAACGTAGCACTGAGTTATAAAAGTGGCCGCCATTATAAAGACATGTACCAAGACGGAGTATATGGCGACAAAGGAGTATACAGCTGTGTAAGAGATTTATATAAGTGGGATCAATCATTATACTCTAATAAGTTATTAAAATGGGGTACGCTCAAAAATGCTTTTCGCCCTTATAGCTTTGAAAAACAATCTCAAAGAAACTATGGCTTAGGCTGGCGAATGATTGACTACCCTACGGAGAATATGAAAGTGGTTTATCACAATGGTTTATGGCACGGTAACAATACTTGCTTCTACCGTTTTATAAATGACAACTTTACTATTATAGTATTGGGTAATAATTATACCAGTAGAATTTATAAGCAACCTGCTAAAATTTTCAGAATCATATCTCCTAAAAAGAAACCAGCACTCTACGAAGAGCAGCGAGGTTAATTATTAATAATAACCTTCGTAGTATCACAATAGGTATCACCTATACAATAGTAGTGGTACGTACTATCTTTATCTGGCATAACCATTGTTGTATCTGGCCTGTAACGGAAACAACCATTAGGTAGTTTCTCCGCTAGCAAATAACCTTTAGGAGCACCTGCAGTTGCATAATAACCATCAGGATCATTTACATCCAAATCATCCACTACGGTACATGCAATCACATCATCATCAGGTGTAAAAGGATTAAAATTTAAAACTGAAGTTGAAAAAACATCAGAAACAATTTTTAAAGTCCGCGTAGTAACATAATCATTAGCATACTCATTATTACTTACCGAAAGTTGCACCTTGTACGTAGTAGGTGAAGCATTGGTTACAGCAATTTTATTTTGATTACTAAATGCTCCATTAGGCAAATCCCAACGCTGTGTATCATAATTATCTGAGCAGTTTTCTAACTCTAACGTATCAGCAGTGGTTATTACTAATGGCTCCTCAGGGCAAATACGAGCGCGTGGCTCTTTAGGCTTAATACAGGCAGCCATTAATATCATAAGGGTACTAAAACTGATGATTACTACTGATTTCATATATAAATAAATATTAGTAAGGTAAATGTAAGGTAAAAACGTCTTTTTATTAAAAATCTAGGAATGGAGTATTACTTCTTTACATAAATCACGTACTTCTCTTCAAACACTTCAGGCTCATCAAATATGTTTTGCATATCCCACATCATAGGACTTGTATTACTTTCTGATATTTCTTGATTTAAGTCTCCTCCTTTTAAACAAATTAATCCATTGTCCAATTCATTATTAGAACCTTTGCGAATCAAAGGTGAAGACCAACGCCACAACTTTGCCAAGGGAGCTACTGCCCTACTTACTGTAAAATCAAAAGAGTTTCTTTGCTTAATTTCTTCAGTACGTTTCCATACTACTTCTACATTATCTAGCTTAAGCTCTTCCTTAATTGCGCGTACTACATTTAGTTTCTTATTTATGCTATCGCACAACACAAATTCCACTTGAGGATAAAATATTGCCAAAGGAATTCCCGGAAAACCACCCCCAGTACCAATATCAAGAATGCGTGTTTTATCTGCAAAATCAGCTATCGCAGCAATAGATAATGAATGTAATATATGCTTAGGATATAGCTTATCTATATCCTTACGGGAAATCAAATTGATTTGACTATTCCAGTGGGTATACAATTCCCCTAATGCAGTAAATTGTTTTTCCTGTTCAGGTGTAAACTCATTAAAATATTTTTTAATTACCTCCATTCAATAATTTTTGGTTTGAAGAAAATACTCGGAATATTTTTTATGTAATAAAATATTGTCCAAATATCATAGTACCAGATGCGTGGCGCAAGGTCAGATTCATTTAGTTTATTCATAGCCAAATATTGTATTATACCAATGTAAATCCAGCGGAAAACAAACATGCCTAGTGCAAACCATACCCAAGGTTTAAAAAAACAACAGGCTATAAAAGCTATGTAAAAAAAGAAATGTGAAAAGGCCAACAGACCAAGCATTAGCTTATGTGATAATTTATAAAACCTACCAGTACTAAGGTGTCTTTTTTTCTGAAACTTCCAAGCCGCCTTGCTTCCTTTAGCTTCAGAAAACATATGTGTATCTTCCGATATTACAATGGCCGTATTGTTTTTATTGGCTACAGCATTTATAAATAAATCGTCGTCGCCTGATAGTAATTGATAATGCTTTGAAAAACCTTTATTATCATTAAAAAGGGATTTCTTATATGCCAAATTTCTACCTACACCCATATAGGGCTTTTTAGAAATGGCCATACTTAAATATTGCAACGCTGCATAAAACGTCTCGTATCGAATGTTTCGGTTCAAGGCTGTTTTTTCTTTCTCGTAAGGTGCATAACCAATTACAATTTCTTTTCCTTCATGGAAGGGCTGCACCATTTCTGCTAACCAATTTTTTGAAGTTGGCAAACAATCAGCATCTGTAAGTAATAAATGATCATACTTGGCTTGCTTAATACCCATTGATAAAGGAAACTTCTTCCCTTTCATATTGCGCGACTCTTGCGTAAGGTTTAAAATATTCAAGTGAGCATTTGATTTTTCTAGTTCGCGTAGCAAATAAACCGAGCCATCGGTCGAATTATCATTTACCACCAATACCTCAAAATTATTCGCTCCATTATGTTCGTATACCTGATTAAGGATATAGGGAAGATTTTTTTGTAAATTCGCTTCCTCATTGTGAGCACAAATTATTATGCTTATAGGCAATGAAGAGTTTTTAGCAGCAGACACTGTTTTTTTATAAAAAGCTAAACGAATAAAAAAGAAAAAATAATAGACCATTTGCACGAATGCAAAAAAACAAAAAACAGTAAAAATGATTTGGCCTATCACGGCTCAAAACTACACCCAACCCAATGGATTTCCAACTACAATATAAAGACCCGAATACTAAAGCAAGAGCCGGTAAAATAACTACGGCGCATGGTGAAATTGAGACGCCCATTTTTATGCCGGTAGGCACAATAGGTAGCGTAAAAAATGTACCACAGGATATTTTATTGGATGAAATTGAAGCACAAATAATTTTAGGCAATACCTATCATTTATACTTACGACCTGGCACCAATATAATAGAAAAAGCAGGCGGCTTACATAAATTCATGTCTTGGGATAAGCCTATGCTTACAGATAGTGGTGGCTTTCAAGTATACTCTTTAGCAGAAAATAGAAAAATCAAAGAAGAAGGCGTTTCATTTCGATCGCACATTGATGGCAGTAAACTTTTCTTTTCACCCGAAGTAGCAATAGATATACAACGCGCAATTGGTGCTGATATTATAATGGCGTTTGATGAATGCACTCCCTACCCTTGCGATAAACAATATGCAGCCAATAGCATGCATATGACGCACCGTTGGTTGGATCGTTGTATTACCCACTTTGAAAATACGCCTGCAAAGTATGGCTATGAGCAAGCTTTCTTCCCTATAGTACAAGGCAGTACGTATAAAGATTTACGCAAGCAAAGTGCTGAGTATATAGCTAGTAAAAATGCCGAAGGAAACGCAATTGGCGGCTTAAGCGTAGGCGAGCCTGCCGAAGAAATGTATGAAATGTGTGAGCTTGTTTGTACTATTTTACCTGAGGATAAACCACGTTATTTAATGGGAGTAGGTACGCCTGCTAATCTATTAGAAAACATTGCCCTGGGCATTGATATGTTTGATTGTGTAATGCCTACACGCAACGGCCGTAGAGGCTATTTATTTACAACAGAAGGTATATTAAACATAAGAAATAAAAAATGGGAAGACGACTTCTCTCCTATTGATCCTAACTTGCCCGGCGGAGTAAGCTCAAAATTTACCAAAGCCTATCTACGTCATTTGTTTGCTGCAAATGAATTGTATGGGACACAAATAGGTAGCATACAAAACTTGCGTTTTTATTTGTGGTTAATGAAACAAGCTAGAGAACAAATCATAGCAGGCACTTTTGCGGAGTGGAAAAAGAAAATGGTAGCTAAGTTTAGTAGAAGACTGTAGCCCTAAGCCATAACTAAAATCAAAGGTTCAGTTTTATTTAACGCATTCTATCAATCCAAAAAAGGTAAGATAAACCCTTAATTCATTAGCTTCGCATTAGCATTATGCTCAATAAGATTGATAAATACATTCTTAAAAATTTTCTGCTCACTTTTTTAGTGTGCATATTGCTGTTTACCATTATTGCAGTAGTGATTGATACTACTGAGAAAGTGCAGGATTTTATGAAGCATAAAGTTTCATTTTATGAAATTTTAATTTACTTCCGCAATTTTATACCACACATTGTAGCGCTACTATTCCCTATATTCATTTTTGTATCGGTTATTTTATTTACTTCTCGCATGGCAGGCAAGTCTGAGTTTGTTGCCATCCTATCTACCGGTATGGAATTCAAACGAATGATGCGCCCTTACTTTGTGGGCGCAGGCTTAATTTGCTTTATGTTATTATTGGCCAATCACTTTGTAATACCGCGCACCAATAAGCAAAGGCTCGATTTTGAATCAAAATATACGGGCAGTAACCGTATTGAAAATAATATAAAACAAACCTACCTCAAACTCAATGATACGCAGTACGTAAACTTTAACTCCTTTAGACGCACGAGCAATATGGGTTACGGCTTAAACTATCACCTACTCAAAGGCAACTTGCTCAAAGAAAAAATATACGCAGCGCGCACTTCTTATGATTCAATAAAAAAAGAATGGATCCTATTTGATGTAAAGCGGAGAGTAAATAATGGTATTAAGGAAAGCTTTGAACAAAAAGCAGAACATAGACTTACACTTGATTTAGAACCTGGTGAATTATTCCAAGAGCGTAAAGCACGTGAGCATATGAGCACAAGTGAGTTAAATGCTTTCTTGGATAGAGAGCGATCCAAAGGCCGCCAGGGATTAAGCGAATATGAACTTGAGAAACACCGCAGGTCTTCTTCCCCTTTCTCGGCATTTATATTATCAATTATTGGAGCATGTATAGCCCACAAAAAAGTTAGAGGTGGTAATGGTATGCACCTAGCTTTAGGATTGATAATTAGTGCAGCTTACATTGTATTTATGCAATTCTCTACCACTTTTGCAGTAAAAGGAAATCTATCACCTTTACTAGCTGTTTGGATACCAAATATTGTATTTGCCGTGGTCGCACTGTTTATTTATCAGCGAGCTAAGAGATAAGAAAGTTGTATTGCAATTCCTTCCAAAATTATATAGCAATTTTTTACTACTTTACAAACTTACCAGTCTGATAAATCACATCTTGAGACTTAATTCCATAAATATAACTTCCTGAAGGTAACTTACTTATATCGATTGTGTTATTTTTTACTTTAACAGGATTTGAACTAACCAATTGACCATTCAAGCAATAAATATCTACGCGTGCCTCCTTTAAATTATCAATCAAATCAACATAAAGCACATCAGAAACTATGGTAGGATACACCTTAGCCACTTGCTTTGCATTAATTAATTGGCGTATACCAGAAGGAAAATCAAGATCAATATTATCAACTATAATTTCGGTACCACTATGCACTGAGAAAGTATTTGTACTATCTAAAAATGCCAAAGGATTGCCCGATGAGATAGTATAACGTACCAAAGTGCCTGTCATATTATTAATAAGATAGGTAAATGGAAGCGTAAGCTTAGTATAGGCATTTATATTGGCCGAGAGTGTTGTATCTGCTACAGCAATGATACTATCGCCTCCATCACTATTATCTATCAATAAGGCGGTTATAAACGTACTATCGCCCATTACCGTTGTATTTTTTACATACATAGAGGTAGCTACTGGTGTGGCAAATATTGAAGTACCACCGCTTTGCGAAAACCCTCCGTTTATTACGTCTAAAGTAATTTGAGAATTGGTACAAATACAAGGGTAGTCTTTAGCAGGCAAACTAACTGTACCTGCATTAATTGCTGCTTGAAACTTAGTAGCCACTCTTAAAGCACCCGTACCAGCTTGTCCAGGGTTATCCTGAAAAACCTGCGCTTGAAATGCTCCTAAAGGGTTTAAAAGCTTTCCGTACCCAACTATAAAAGAATCTGAGCCCGTCCAACCAGTTGGTTCGGTCATTTGCACAGCTCCTATTAGGCCTATTGAATATGGATTCCAACTCTCAAAATCTTCAACCACCTGAGCGTTTGAATTAAAAACAAAGCCAAGTAGTACGGCAACTAGTAGTAGTGATTTTTTCATATTTAAATATTATTTTAATTTATTCAAAACGCCATTAATTGCGTCAAAATCAGGCAAATCACCTGCACTTTCCAACACTTCGGCATATTGTACTTTTCCTTCTTTATCAATTACAAAGGCTGATCGCTTTGAAACACCTTTCATATCAAAAACGAATGTGTCATAAAGGCAAGCATATAACTTAGATACTTCTTTATTAAAATCAGAAAGTAATGTAAAGTTTAAATCATTTTCAGTCTTAAACTTTTCAAGCACAAATAGCGAATCAACTGATATACCTATTACCTCCGCTCCCATATCATTATATTGAGCCAGGCCATCACGCACTGAACAAAGCTCACTTGTACAAACCCCCGTAAAAGCTAGCGGAAAAAATAAGAGCAACACATTTTTGCCGTTATAATCATGAAGTGATACTAAGTTTTTCTCGGTATTGTGAAGTTTAAAATCAGGTGCTTCTTGTCCTACTTGAATTTCCATAGAAATATTACAATGTTTATTCTACCAAATTTAAGTAGGTATTTAGGATTTCCAAAATTAATGTTTGCACAGCCTTGACAATCTTAAGCTATTGCTAACACTGCATTTAGTATCATTGCTAATAATAAAACGCATAATTTGACAGACTATATAATCCAACTCGACTCCATAAATCCTATTGAGTTTTATGGCGTAAATAATAATAAATTCAATATTCTTAAAAAGAAGTTTCCCCTTCTTAAAATCCTTTCGCGTGGCTCACAAATAAAACTATCCGGTAATAAAGAAAATGTAGAGGACGCTAAAGAAAAAATTGAACTCATTGTAAAATACCTTGAGCGCAATGGTCATTTATCAGAGAACTATTTCTCGCAAATATTAGGCGACGACGATGGTATAATAGACGACAGCATTCGCGATAATATCGAGAACAATATTATCCTTTTTGGGCCAAACGGTAGAGTAATCAAAGCCAAAACGCCTAATCAGCGTATACTAGTAAACTCTGCCGAGGACAATGATGTACTATTTGCAATAGGGCCAGCCGGTACCGGTAAAACGTATACTGCCGTAGCATTAGCCGTAAGAGCATTAAAAAATAAAATTGTACGTAAAATAATCCTTACGCGCCCAGCTGTAGAAGCTGGCGAAAGCTTAGGTTTTTTGCCGGGCGATTTAAAAGATAAAATTGACCCTTACTTAAGACCTCTTTATGATGCATTGGATGACATGATACCGCAGGACAAGTTGAATTATTACATGACCAACCGGATTATAGAAATTGCACCTCTGGCTTATATGCGTGGACGCACATTAGATCATGCTTATATTATACTTGATGAAGCACAAAACGCTACTGACTTGCAACTAAAAATGTTTTTGACGCGTATTGGCCCTTCGGCAAAAGCAATTATTACCGGTGATATGTCACAAATAGATTTGCCTCGCAATCAACAATCTGGTTTGCGTAAAGCGTTTAGAATTTTAAAAAACATACCCGGCATGTCATTTATTGAATTAGATGGCAGTGATGTAGTGCGCCATAGGCTTGTAAGGCAAATTATTAAGGCATACGATACTGATACTGAACGGGAAGAAAAAGAAAAAAAAGAGCGCAAAAGCGAAAAGTATAAATCTAAGGTTACAGAAGATGATAATAAACGCTCGTAATTAATTACAAATACTACCTACTAGCATTTTTTATAGTAAGTTTCTTTACTTTTGTATACATATGAAAAGAATCCTATATATATCTACTATTGCTATTTTATTTAGCGCCTGCGCAGGCAACAACGATTTAAGCGACCCTAACTTAGTTGCCGAAAACTTTTTGAAAGATTACATCACAATGAATTACGAAGGAGCTAAAAAATACTCTTCTGAAGATTTTAAAGGATTGTTAGATCAATACCAATCGGAGAAAGCTTTACTAGCCGAAGATGTAATTGAAGAAACTGCACTTGCAACAGTTGAAATTAAAAACATGGAAATTAAAGAAGCTGAAGGTGTGGCCATTGTAAAATTTTCAAATAGTCAACTTCCTGATATTGTAGATCAGTTAGAACTACGAAAAGTAGAAGATAGCTGGTACGCCAATAATGTAGAGCGCACAGTGGATGTAGAATTGGATAAAAAATTCTCAGATGAAGACATTGAAAAAATGATGGAAGAAGCTGAAGACCAAGAAGAAACTATACCTACTTCTGAAATAACTGAATAGTATTATTGACTAAACTATCAGTAAATATTAATAAATGGGCTACCCTGCGCAATGCGCGTGGTGGCAACAATCCTGACTTACTCAAAGCAGCCATAGATATTCAAAAGTTTGGAGCGGACGGTATCACAGTGCACCCCAGACCAGATGAACGTCATATTCGTTATGAAGACGTAAGAAATATTGTAAAACATGTACATACTGAGTTTAATATAGAAGGCAATCCTAAACACCTTCCTTTTATAGATTTAGTATTAGAAACTAAGCCTACGCAAGTTACTCTTGTACCAGATAGCGAGGATACTCTTACTTCTAATACAGGATGGGATACTAAAAAGCATTTAGAGTATTTAAAGGAAACCATTAGCCTTTTTAAAAAAGAAGGTATAAGAACTTCTATTTTTTTAAACCCTAATGTGGACTTAATAGCAAGTGCAAAAGAAACGGGAACGGATAGAATCGAATTATATACCGAGTCCTTTGCAAGCAATTATCATACTTCAAAAGAAAGCGCAATTAAGGATTATATAAGCACGGCTAACAAAGCTGCAGAAAAAGGCATTGGTGTAAACGCAGGTCATGATTTAGACTTGGACAATCTAAAATTTTTTAATAATCAAATTCCTAACTTATTAGAAGTTTCTATTGGACACGCTTTGATTTGTGATGCCATTTATCTTGGACTAGAAAATACCGTTCAGATGTACAAGAGGCAATTGGCTCAATAACTTTTGTCTTTTCCTAATTCAACTAATACGCATTTGCGTATTTAGAACTCCAATTAATTTTCTTACCAAAACTCCCTAAACCAAAAAAACGGTTTAATTGAAAATTAAATCCAACTTGATTATACGCACCGGCTAGGTGATAATGAGATCGTGCAAAATGCACAGTTACCTTATTTAAATAAAGGCCGCCCCCATAAGAAAAACCAGCTAAGCCTTTTAATTCATTCAAACCAAGTTCGGTACGTCGCATAAAATTATAGCCAGCACTTATTTCCAATCGCTTACCTAAGTTTAAATCCAATGCAAATACAAAGTGATTTAATAATTTTCTACCTGCATTACTAGGTTCAGCCACTTGTGTGGTATCTACAATTAATATGTTGTTTTGTCTATCAGCAGGATTATCATAGTATAAATTCCAACGGTTTAAATGATGCGCCAAAACTGAAATAGAAAATGGTGCTTTTTTAAATCGTTTCATTACACCTATTTGAATATCGAGCGGTAATGGCTGCGAACTTATATTGTCATAATATCTATCAAATTGGTAACCCACATTTTTAGCTGCTAAGCCAAAATACCATTGCTTAGATGTATCAGAATAAGTAATACCAGCATCTACTACTAAAGCAGAAGCATCTTTATCAATCAACTTAGATTGTGCATACTTTACATGCGCGCCATAACGCCAATGCATAAGATATGATTTTGCTGCCGAAAGTGTAATTGCATAATCAGCCGCTCGACCTGTTCCTAATACCTGATCTATATCATTAGTCAATGTAATATCACCATAGTTCATGTATTGTATTCCAAAACCAAAAGTAGTTTTTAGTTTCTCACTATGATGGGCGTAGTACATATTCAAGCCTTTAGTTCCGGCATAAAATAAATTATAATTTACTCCAAGGTCAGTATGAAACTCCTCTCGTAACATAGCAGGATTAGCCGTACTCATCATTACATCAGAAGCGCTATGTGCTACCGTCATACTTCCCATAGCAGTAATATGAGGACTTTGTGCCAAACGCAAAAATTCAAAGGCTCTATCCCCTCCTCTTACTTGAGCAAAAGAATTGAGTGAAATCATTAAACTGAATAAAACTAAAATTAGGTACCGCTGCATTCGCATTTCAATTTAACGTAAAATTATGCGAAATATTGTTACGAACCATCATTCTAAAAATATCTTGCTCACTGTTATAATGAAAGATTACAAAAAAAGGATAATTGGCAGTTTGATAGCGCTTATTGTGCTTGTAGGACTTATTAAATTAGTATCTGATTATTATAGCATACCCTTTTATACTTACCCTAATTTTGGTATTAAAATACCACCTGGCAATAAAAGAATAGGGATAGACGTATCACATCATCAAGATAAAATAAATTGGAAACAGGTATCTGAGATGAGGGACTTAGGTAAGAAAGTTGATTTTGTTTTCATGAAAGCTACGCAAGGAAACTACTTAACAGATAATCAATTTAGTAGAAACTGGAGCGAGGCTAAAGATTATAATATAAAAAGAGGGGCTTACCTTTTTTTTGATCCTAGACGAAACGGCAAGAGTCAGGCGCAATATTTTATACGAAAAGCAAAACTAAAGAAAGGTGACTTTGCTCCTGTAATTGATTTTGAAGATTTATATGGCGTTCATCCTGAGAAAGCAAGAAAGCGGTTTATAGCATGCGCAAAATTATTAAAAAGGCATTATGGCATTGAACCAATCCTATACACCTACTCTGATTTTTACAGAACGAATTTAACGGAAGATTTCGAAAAATATCCGCTTTGGATAGCACACTATAAAAGCTATGGCAAACCACGCATTGACCATGATTATTGCATTTGGCAATTTAGTGACCGCGGAAGAATGAATGGCATAAAAGGTAATGTTGACTTTAACGTTTCAGACCTTAGCGAATCCGAGTTGAACAAATTACGTATAGGCTTGGAGTAATTTTTTACTACTTACTACTCACGACTAAAGACTAAATACTATTTTAGCGTTTCATGATTTACGCCCTACCCTTTCTGTCTGCATTCATTGGTTGGATTACAAATTTCCTAGCCATTAAAATGCTTTTTAATCCAAGAGAGGAAAAGAACATTCTTGGAATAAAGATTCAAGGCATTTTTCCAAAACGACAAAAACAATTTGCTGAAAAACTAGGCGCATTGGTTGCTAACGAATTGCTTTCATTGGATGATATTCAACAGAAAATAGGTTCAGAAAG
>CALJNC010000076.1 GCA_937981995.1 uncultured Chitinophagaceae bacterium | reverse complement strand
GCCGAAAGGTACGAAATAAAATAATATTCCTATATTTTTAAGCCAATTTTCGGAAAAGATTAGGGATGGAAAAGTGAAAAAGGCTGATGAGTGGTAAGAGCTATTATGGAATAACATGAATAATTGCATCATAGAAACAATTATGAGCAATTATCAAATAAAAATAGAAGAGCCTTGCAATGAAAATTGGAATGCTATGTCACCTAAAGAGCAAGGTCGTTTTTGTGGTGTTTGTACCAAGGAAGTTGTTGATTTTACATGTATGAGTGATCAAGAAGTAAAAAGTTATTTTACAAATTATAAAGGTTCATTATGCGGTCGTTTTAATTCAACGCAATTGGTACAAAAAGATGAGCGCTACTTTAAGTTACCTGATTATACAAAGAAGTTTATCAAAGCATTTGCTACAGTTTTTCTAATTTTTAGTGCATATAGTAGTAATGGTCAAATGATGGGAGAGCCTACTATTCAAGGAAGTGTGGTTTGTCAATCTTCCTATGAGATTACACACAAAGGCATTATTTATGACACTGCAGGAAATGGGATTAGTGGTGTATCTATTTATTTTTATCAAAATGGATCTTTGAAAAAAAGTATAAAAACTTCTCCTAATGGTCGTTATTCCTTGACGCTAAAAAATGGTGCGTATGAAGTATCAATCTACAAAAGAGGGTATCAAAAATTTAAAGCAGATGTAATAGTGTCTGCCAATGGAACCGTTGAAGATTTTGAATTGAAAAAAGAGATAAGTGAACCAATTGATCGACCTATTATGGGTAAGATTCAAATAATGGGAGCACCAAGAATGATACATCATAAGAAGTAGCATTAGCTCAGTTCAATAACTTCTAGCTTGTCAATTTTATTTTCAAGTACCTCAAAGCGCATAATAGTTTTTACTTTATGTTGTCCGTATTTTCCGCAAGCACCAGGATTGAGGTGTAATAGATTTCTTTTTTCATCGGGTACCACTTTTAAAATGTGGGAATGGCCACAAATAAAAATATCAGTTTTGTAATAATTTAATAGCTCCTTACTGCGGTTATTATATCGTGGAGGGTAGCCACCAATATGCATCATTAAAAAGCGTACATTGTTTATTTTAAAGTATTGATATTCAGGGTATAAATGTTGCACTTCTCCACTATCAATATTACCATATACGGTACGTGTAGCTTTAAATGCTTCTAGCTTATCAATTACTTCTATTGTGCCTATATCGCCGGCATGCCATATCTGATCTACATCTTTAAAATGGTCAAATATATTAGGGTGGAGGTAATTATGCGTATCGGATAGTAGGCCGATTTTCATCTTGGGTTATTTAAAATTAACGGTCTGATTCATTACATTCCAACCAGCTGCTTCTACACGCATTTTTCTTATTTCAACGCTCGCATTGTCTTTTTGTTTTTTTAATGCTTTTTTACCTGCTTTGGCTACAATTGCTTGATACGTTTTATGGCGTTTCTCATCAAGAAACATTTTCATAAAGCGGTTCCTTCTGTCTTTAAAATTCTTTTGTTCTACTAGTAAAACTTTTTCCATTTTAAAATTGAAATACTTCATTACATGTATATACTGATTGTAAATCGAGAAATTATTGCTTTCTAATTTTGCAGTTAGTACAGAATCTAGCTTTAAGGTATTTGCCCAAAAATCAGTTTCTGCTTGTGCTAACGCTTTTAAATTTTGACTAATTGATGTAGTATTATTTAAATCAATTAAATAAGTCATTCCTTGCGAGCTCGCTTTGGTAGAAAGCAATAATGTAAATGCAAAAAGTAGTAAAGTGTTTTTCATGTGTCTATTTAGCTATGATTAAGTAATAATGTTTTTTTCCTTTCTGCACTAAGATATATTTATCCGCTAAAAGAGATTTTATATCAATGTTAAAAGCAAGATCGTTAACCTTTAATTTATTGATACTAACTGCTCCTGCTTGTGTCATTTTTTTTGCTTCACCTTTGGAAGGGTAAATAGTATTATCAGCAAGGAAGTTTACTATATTCATACCTGCCTCTAAGACGTTTCTTTCAACTTCAATGGTTGGCACACCATCCATAATATCTACAAGTTCACTAGCTGTAAGGCTTTGAAGGTCATCTGCTGTGTTTTTTCCAAAAAGTATTTGACTTGCTTTTATTGCAAAATCAACATCTTCTTGCGAGTGTACAAGCGCTGTAACTTCACTTGCCAAGGTTTTTTGAAGCAATCGTTGGTGCGGGGCTTCGGTATGCTCTTTTATAAGGTTATCAATTTTTTCTTTATCTAAAAAAGTAAAAATCTTAATGTATTTCTGAGCATCTTCATCGCTTGCGTTTAACCAAAATTGATAAAATTTATAAGGCGAAGTTTTCTTCTGATCTAACCAAACATTGCCTGATTCTGTTTTGCCAAATTTGCCACCATCAGCTTTTTTTATAAGTGGTGCGGTAAATGCAAATGCCTCACCTTGTTCCTTTCTTCTTATAAGTTCAGTACCGGTTACAATATTTCCCCATTGATCGCTTCCGCCGGCTTGTAAGGAAATGCCTTCTTCTTTATACAAGTTTAAAAAGTCATACCCTTGGATAAGTTGATATGTAAATTCGGTAAAACTCATCCCTGTTTCTAACCTGCTTTTTACTGAGTCTTTGCTCATCATGTAGCTCACCGTAATGTGTTTTCCTATATCCCGAGCAAAGTCTATAAAATTCATATTCTTAAACCAATCATAGTTATTGACCATTACAGCAGCATTCTCATTTGTGCTATCAAAATCCAAGAATTTTTCAAGCTGTTTTTGTATTCCTGCTTGATTTTTTTGAATTTGCTCATGAGATAAGAGGTTTCTTTCTTCCGATTTGCCTGATGGGTCGCCAATCATCCCGGTAGCACCACCTATTAAAGCATACGGTTTGTGGCCTGCTTTTTGCAAATGCATAAGTAGAATAATAGGAACAAGACTACCAATATGCAGTGAATCTCCGGTGGGATCAAAGCCTATATAGGCTTTGGCAGATTTTTTCTCTAGATGTTCTTCCGTGCCAGGAATGATATCTTGCAGTAAACCACGCCATTTTAGCTCATTAATAAAAGTCATTTGCCAATTGTTTGTTTTGTGTCAGATTGTTGTTAATTGAAGTATATCGCTTCATTATAAGCGGTAAAAGTATAGTGATTTTAAGTATTTTTGATGGGACGCACAATAAATAATCTTATTAGGCGTTTTGTTTCTTTTAACGAATAGAATATGAAGTTGAAATTGTCATTTTTGAGCCTAGTGCTCATTGTTATAATAAACAGTGAAACAGCGGCTCAACAGCGTAAATACGTTAATGAATATATGAATATTGGAGTAGGTGCCCGTGGCTTAGGAATGAGCGGCGCTCAAGTAGCTTCGGTAACTGATGTTACTGCTGCTTTTTGGAATCCTGCTGGTATTGCTTATCAAAACACGGATATGCAATTAGGAATCATGCACTCTGAGTATTTCGGCAGTATTGCTAAGTATGATTACTTGGGCGCAACATTTCCTTTAAAAGATAGAAAAGGGGTTATTGGATTCTCCGCAATTCGATTTGCAGTAGATGATATACCCTATACAATTAACTTGGTTCAACCCGATGGAACGGTTGATTATAGTAAAGTAAGAAGTATTTCATCAGCCGATTATGGTGGCTTGATTTCGTATGCTCGACCTGTTTTAGTAAAAAAATGGCAGGATAGAGAAGATATTAATTTAATGTGGGGGACCAATTTTAAAATTATACATAGGAGCATAGGCAGTATGGCCAGTGCTTGGGGCGTAGGATTAGATTTTGGATTACAAGGACGTTTTGGAAGATGGAAGCTGGGTGTAGTTGCAAGAGATATTACAACGACCTATACAGTTTGGTCCTTTAACCTTACGGAGCAAGAAAAACAAGTATTTGCTCAAACGGGTAATGAAATAATATCAAGAAGTAGCGAGGTGAATACGCCACGTGTAATACTAGGTGGTGGCAGAGTTTTTCCTGTAAATAATAAATTAAGCATACTAGGAGAAGTAAACTTAGATGTAACTACGGATGGTAGCCGATATTCTAACCTAATAAACATCAAACCTTTTAGTGTTGATCCTAGATTAGGCGCTGAGGTTAATTATAACAATAAGGTGTTTTTACGCACAGGTGTTGGTCAATTTCAACGAGTATCAACCGATGCTGATACGACTGGTAATGATAAACGAACTCTTTTTCAACCAACGGTAGGTTTAGGAGTTCAGATTAAGAATTTCGCAATTGACTATTCGTTTTCAAGTTTAAATATTGAATCGAGTCCTTTGTATAGCCATTTTATTTCTTTGAAGTTAGACATAAGAAATAAAGCAAAAAGAGATAGAGCCCAAACTAATTCAACTACTAAATAAATTACATACTGATGAACAAACTAGTAGAAAAAAGTCATTTTAAAATTTTAATAGCATGTTGTATGTTATTTTTTGGACTGGAAGCTAATGCACAAACATTTGGAAACGAATGGATAAACTATCAACAAACGTATGCTAAGTTTAGCTTGCATGAAGATGGAATCTATCGTGTAACAAGAGCTCAACTTGTCAATGCAGGGATTTCAAATCCTTCAGGTGCTCAGTTGCAATTATTTAGAGATGGTAAGCAAGTTCCTTTATACGTTTCAAGTAATTCGGGATTTGGGATAAATGATTTTATAGAGTTTTATGGTCGCACGGCTGACGGTGAAGTTGATAAAGATTTGTTTATTGATCAGTCCAAGCAAATGAATCCAAGTCAAAATTTAATTTCGGATACGGCCTATTATTTTATTACACAAAGTACTTCTGGTCCTTATAGCCGAATTACTACGGCTACAAATAATTTAAGTGGCGCACCTGCAAAGGAACCTTATGTTTGGGGTAGAGAAATTACAAATTATAGAGGAGCGTTAAGTCAAGGACCTTCTTATATTGGAGCTTCTCAAAATCCAATTTTATACTCACGCTCATCTCAATTTGAAAAAGCTGAGGGGTATGTAAAATCATTTAGCTTTAACGCTCAAAACGTAGTGGCTAGTTTGCCAGGAGCTTATAAAGCGGCGGGTGCTCCTAATGCAACTATTAAAACTACATTGGCTGGCTTTTCTTATTTGAATACGCATAGAGTCCTTATTGAAACAGGTAATCAATTGTTAGCAGATGAAACGTTTCCAACGTTTTCGTCAAAGGATATTACAATGACTTTGCCTATAAATTTAATTCCTATTAGTAATAATGTAACCTTAAAGTTGACACCTCAAAACTCTATTGCTAGCAGTAATTTATATGACAGAATTGGGATGGCACATTTAGACGTGCGTTATGCAAGATCAACTAATTTTAGTGGATCAAGTTCTGAGTTTTTTGAGTTAAATCCAAAAACGGGGACATATTATCTTGAGTTTGATAATTTCAATTCAGGTACAGCGGCCCCTTGGTTGTATGACTTAGAAGATAATAAAGTTTATGTAGGTAATACTAGTGTTGCTAATAAAGTAAGATTTCAAATAGCAGCTAATTCTAATCAAAAGCAACTCATATTGGTTGGTCGTCAAAGTTCAACTTTGAAAAGTGTAAACAATCTAAATTCAATAAGTTTTAAAAATTATTCCAATGCCGCTAATCAAGGTGATTATATAATTATATCTCACCCGTATTATTATAATGGAAGTGGAACGAACTATGTTAATGCATATAAAAACTTTAGATCTTCTGCAGTAGGTGGTAATTACAAGGCAATTGTGGCAGATGTAAATGATATTTATAATGAATTTGGTTACGGTTATACATTTCATGCGCAAGCACTCAGAAATTTTTTGAGCTATTCTCATAACAGTAGTAGTTGGAGTGACAAATCAAAATTTGCTTTCCTGATAGGTAAGGGTATTATTTATTCAAGTTATAGATCATATACAGCGGGCAAGGCAGCTAACCCAGCTAATTTTCCTTATGTACCTATTCCTACATTTGGAACACCAGCATCAGACGTAATGCTAACCGATTTTAATAACAATAACATTCCAGAACTTCCTATAGGTAGACTTTCAATCTTAAACGGTGATGAAGTAGGAACTTATCTTGATAAGGTACGAATTCATGAAACAAGGTTAAGCAATACTTCAAATCAATTTGTTGATTCTTTGCTATGGCAAAAAAGAGTATTACACACAGCAGGTGCCACTGACTTGCAACAGCAAAATCCTATTCTTTTTGCATTAAATAGACAAGCCGATATTTTAGGCGATGCAAAATATGGAGCACGAACAGAGACGTATGCCAAATCTCAAACGCAAGCAATTCAGCAAGAAGCTACCGAAGCGGTTGATCGAGCTGTAAATAATGGTGCAGGATTCATACAATACTTTGGTCATGGTAGTGCATCTACTTTGGCTTTTGGTTTTGATTTGCCTGAACAATATAATTCTAATGATAGATATTCCATTTTTATGGCCAATGGTTGTGGAGTAGGAAATGTATTCTCAACTGGTATTGTGAAAACATTAAGTGAGCGTTGGATGGATGCTCCTAATAAAGGAAGCATTGGTTTTATAGCTAATTCTACCACCGGTTGGTTGTATTATCTGGCAAACTATACTGATTCGCTTTATAAGCAAATGACTGATTATAAGTACGGCCAAACGATAGGAGAGCAATTTATAGGAAATGTTCAACAGAGTTTAGCAAACCCAAATATCTTAAGTAATAATGTAGCTCGTTTTCATGCTGAGCAAATGCTTTTGCAGGGAGATCCTGCTGTATCTATGTTTGGAGCAGATAAACCAGATTATGTTGTAGAAGATAAATATGCAAGAATCCGCCAAGTAAGTATTACAACTCAAATGGATTCATTTGATGTAGATTTATACGTATATAATTTAGGTAGCTATACGCAAGATTCAATTGATTTAGTTGTTGAAAGGATATTGCCTAACAGTACAATACAGCCCATACTATCACGTAGAATGGCAGGATTGGCCTATTCTGACACACTAGCATTTCGCGTTGCGGTTGGAGGCTCAAGTAATTTAGGAATTAATACATTGCGAATAAAGATTGATAATGGGAATGAGGTTAGTGAAGTTGCTGAATACAATAACGAAATCAATAAAAGCTTTTCAGTGTATAATGATGATTTAGAGCCTGTTTATCCTTACGAATTTAGCATAGTTAATGATCAGGATGTAACTCTTAAGGCTTCTACTTTAAATCCTTTTTTAGGAACAAGGCAATATGTTATTCAAATTGATACAACGGAAGAATTTAATAGCTCTACACTTAAAACTGAAAGGATTAATTCAAAAGGTGGTGTAGTAAAATGGAAACCATCGATTACATATCAAGATTCGGTAGTTTATTATTGGCGTACCGCAATGGATACAATTTATAATAATCCTACGCATAGGTGGACTACAAGTTCCTTTGTTTATTTACCTAATGTGGGACCAGGTTGGAACCAATCTCATTATTATCAATATTTAAAAGATGATTTTGAAAATTTATCAATCGGGGCGGCGCAGCGCGATTTTCAATTTACTAAAGTTACTAATAAGCTCCAGGTAAACAGTGTTAATATGAATGGGCCGCAGCCCTATACATATAATTTTTCTAATTTTAGAGTTAGTTTAAATAATACAACTTTATACACACATGGATGCGCACCAAGTGGTCAATATGAAAGTCTTCAATTTATTATAATTGATTCTTTGACAGGCTTACCATGGAAAAATACTTTAGATCCAAATAATACAAGTAAAGGATTATATGGTAGTTGGAAACCTTGCCGTGTTGCAGGAGCTGATCCGTTCTTTGAGTTTAGTTACAATACTTCGGCTAGAAGATTAGAAATAATGAATTTCATTGATTCTATACCAGACGGGACATTTCTAATGATGCAACCTCGTTTATGTTTAAGTGGCACTTGCGGTGGAAACAATAAATTCTTTATAAATGACATGAAGGCAGACACTGCGACTCTTGGTAGTGGCAACTCACTTTATCATAAGATTAAAAATCTAGGGTTTACTGATATAGATTCATTATATAAAAATCGTCCAATGATTTTATTTCAACAAAAAGGAATTGCGGGTACAACAGAGCAATATGTAGGTGCGGATAGTACGGTGCAGTTATTTAGAGAGTTAAACTTCAGTTCTTACCTTTTCAATGGTAAAATGGTTAGTACTAAAATTGGTCCAGCGAAAGAGTGGGGCGATTTCTTTAGAAATGGAAGCAATATTGATAATAATCAAAAGGGAGATTCTTTAAATGTTGAAATTTACGGAATTGATATTAATAAAAATGAAACTTTAATAGCAACAGTACAAGGTGATACAAATTTGAACTTTATTGATGCTCAGCAGTACCCATGCATAAGACTTACAATGAATCAAAAGGATAGCAAGTTTAGTACACCAGAACAAGTAAAGTATTGGCGTGTGCATTTTAAACCAGTTCCTGAAGCTGCTTTAAATCCAGGTGTATATTATGAATCAACTGATTCTCTTACACAAGGACAAGAAAATAAATTAGCATTTGCAATTGAAAACTTAACTGATATTGACATGGATAGTATGTTGGTTAAATATTCTTTGATTGATGCAAATAATGCAGAAACTTTATTAGAAAATAAAAGGTACAAACCATTACCAGGAGAAGATTCCATTCATGCAAATATTGACATAAATTCTCAATCATTAAGTGGAGAGTATTTCCTGAAAATCGAAGCAAATCCAAATGATGATCAAGCTGAGCAATATCACCCTAATAATATTGGGTTTATCAAATTATTTGTTACTCCCGACGATCGAAATCCAATTTTGGATGTAACATTTGATGGCGTACATATATTGAATAAAGATATCATCTCAGCACAACCAACTATTCTAATTTCACTAAAAGATGAGAATCAATATTTGGCACTTGATGATACTACCTCGCTTACTCTTAGTTTACGATATCCTGATGCGCCTAATGTTGTAGTACCTATATCTTTAAATGATCCTAATGTAACTTTTATACCAGCTGACCCTCAAAGCGATGGTGAGAATAAGGCAAGGGTAGAGTTTAGGCCAACTTTCCTTGAGGATGGTTTATACGAATTGATAGTTGAAGGCAAAGACAAGATTGGTAACCTAAGTGGTGATTTATCTTACAAAATAGCTTTTGAAGTAGTTACAAAATCTTCAGTTTCATCTGTCTTAAACTATCCTAATCCATTTAGTACGTCTACCCAATTTGTATTTACATTGACAGGTGCTGAAATTCCTGAGCAGTTTAAAATACAAGTGTATAGCGTAACAGGTAAAATGGTTAGAGAGATTTCTAAAGCTGAGCTTGGTAATATTCATATCGGTAGAAATATTACTGAATTC
>CALJNC010000075.1 GCA_937981995.1 uncultured Chitinophagaceae bacterium | reverse complement strand
ACGTTCGAGCCCATTCTCCCTACGGTCGATAAGAAAGTTGCTTAAGTTAGTGGCTCAAACAAAACTCATGAACGCCTAAGGTTTTATCTTTAAGCTTCATGGCAAATAAAATAAAACACGCAGACTTTGTACTCATAGGTGGTGGTATCATGAGCGCCACATTGGCTATCCTATTACACGAAAAATTTCCTACGAAGCAAATCGCAATCCTAGAGCGCTTACCCAAAGTAGCCGAAGAAAGTAGCGAAGCTTGGAACAATGCTGGTACAGGACATTGCGGAAATTGTGAACTAAATTACACACCAGAATTTGATGGTGAGATCAATTGTGAAAAAGCTACTCGCATAGCAAAGCAATTTCATGAGTCCCTTGACTTTTGGAAGCATTGCGCCCAAAAAGGCTACATCCAAGATTTATCCAAATGCCTACGAGAACTCCCCCACCTAAGTTTTGTATATGGCGAAGCCAATGTTGCTTTTCTTGAAAAAAGATATCATGCCATGAAGAGCTTAGAACACTTTGACACCATGCAATTTTCTACTGACTATAATGTTATGAAAAAGTGGGCACCCCTCATGATGGAAGGCAGGGATGAAAATGCTACCGTTGCCATGACACATATAGAAAAAGGGTATGATGTAAATTTTGGTGAAATCGTTGATCAAATATTCGATTATTTTGAAAAACATGATAACATTGATCTTCACCTAGAAAGCGACGTACATGACCTGGAGCAAGTAGATGAAGGAAGATGGTTAATAGATGTAACCGATGAAACAGGCGGCCCCTCATGGAAAATACTAGCAAACTATGTTTTTAATGGAGCCGGTGGTGGTGCCTTGCCTATATTAGATAACTCAGGTATAGAAGAAGGTGCTGGTTATGGCGGATTCCCTATTAGTGGATTGTTCTTACGTTGCACCAACCCCGATATTATAGAACAACATGATGCTAAAGTATACGGCAAGGCCAAAGAAGGATCTCCGCCCATGTCGGTACCGCACCTTGATTCTCGTATGATTAATGGACGCAAAGAATTACTATATGGACCTTTCGCAGGTTTCTCTACCAAGTTTTTAAAGCATGGTTCTTACTTTGATTTGCCACGTTCTATTGAGTGGGATAATATATTAAGCATGCTGGGTGCGGGTTATCATAATTTGCCTTTGGTTAAATATTTAGTAGAGCAAGTAGCACTGAGTTTTGATGACCGCATGAAAATGCTCAGAGACTTTTACCCCAATGCTCAAAACCTTGACTGGAAGGTAGTCGTTGCCGGACAACGCGTTCAAATTATCAAATCTGATGAAGAAAAAATGGGTAAGCTTCAGTTTGGAACAGAAGTTATTATTTCTAAGGATAAAACATTTTCAACTTTGTTAGGCGCTTCGCCAGGAGCCTCAACCTCTTACTCAATAATGAAACAAGTGATTAAAGAATCCTTTGACTAAAACAAGAACACAAATGAATAAATTACTAATAGGTATCACCTTACTATTTCTTAGCAATAATTGCCTAGCTCAAAAAGCATATAATTTTTCTCTTAATTGGAAACTAGGAGATAAGAAAATTGTTGCAAGTACATTTGAAACCATAAAATATAACAAGGACACCGTAACGTCAAGAAGCTTGGATAGCAGCCAATTTGAACTACGCGTATTGGCTGAAAATGAAACAGATTATACAATAGAATTACGCTACCCCAATATCGCTTTTGATGATTTTAGAATTGACAAAGGGGATTTTGACGCCAAATTTAAAAAGCAAAATGACATCAGATTAGAGTATCAAGTAAACAAAAAAACGGGTCAAGCGGAACTAACAAAATGGATACAAGCACAACAAAATATTAAAAGCGGACTTGAAAAAATATCAGATGCGATAAATAAAACAGAAGATGATACATCGACGGCAGCTGCTTTGCTAAAAATGTATGTTGGAATGTTTGATACCAAAAAGAAGATTGAATCCTATGTAGACATGGATCTCTTCGACCTTTTACTTCCTTTTACTCAAGAGTTTAAATTGAATGAACGTATCTCAAGTATTGATTCTGGCGCAAGCCCTTTTAATAAACAACAACAAATCTCTATTGAAAACAACATGACGCTAAACAATATAAACGAACCAACTTCAACGGCTCAAATTGATGTAGAATTGATTTTTGACATGTCTAGCTTTAAACAGATGCTTGTTGATATGATGCAAAAGTTTGCCAAAATGATGGATGCAGATGGCAAATCATCGGAGAAAGCCAAAAAAGAAATAGAGGAAGTAGATATTCATACAAAGCAAAACATAGCGTATAATTTTAATTATAAATCAGGATGGATGCAAACTGTAAGAAAAAAACATCTCGTTTATGGTTATGAACCTAGGAAAGGCAATTACAAAACGGTAATCAATGTAGCTATTGATGTTAAATAAAAAAGCGCTTCAAGTGAAGCGCTTTAATAAATATAAACGAATTATTTTTTATAGAAACTCTACTTTCCCACTATCTAAGTTATAGTAAGCTGGTACAATTTTAATATCTCCTTTTTCAGCTGCTGTACTTATAATAGAAGAACGATTTAATAGTTCATCAATTTGCAATTGGGCATTTTTCTTAACTACGTCGGTTACACTTGCCCCTTCGCCACTAGCCGAAATTGCTGGTGTAATGTGAGATAAAAGATGATTTAAATTATATCCATTATCGCCTCCATTGATAGCCGCTGTAACTGCACCGCAAGCTTGATGGCCCAAAACTACTATTACTTTAGAACCACAATGCGCCACAGCATATTCCATACTTGCCATAGAGGAACTATTGGCAATATTACCCGCCACACGTACCACAAAAAGCTCTCCTAGTCCTGCATCAAATGCAAGCTCAGGCACCACTCTTGAATCGGCACAACTTAATACGATGGTGTGGGGTTCTTGGCCTGAGGTTAATTCTTCACGTCTTGAACTATCTTGTAATTTGCCATCTAATTTGTCTTCTGCAAATCGGGCGTTTCCTTCTTTTAGTCTTGTTATAATTTCTGCTTGTGTCATATTTTATTGATTTAAAGTTAGTGATTATTTTTTAGTTTTTTCAATTATTTTTTTCCGTGGCATTGTTTGTATTTTTTACCACTACCACAAGGACATTTATCATTTCGCCCAATCTTTGGCTCTTCTCTTCTTACTGGCTCCTGCTTCACTTGCTGACTAGGATCATAATAATCATTTTCATTTGCACCATAATCTTCGCCTGCTGCATCTACTGCCGCTTTATTAGACGACATATTGCTCATATCTGTTTTACGCTCCTGAGCCGCTCTTACATCTTGCTCTTGCTCAGCTGGTATACCCGCCTTACATAAGAAACTAATAATACTCTTATTCGTATCACTAATCATTGTTTTAAAAAGTTCGAAGGCTTCGAATTTATAAATTAATAAAGGATCTTTCTGTTCATAACTTGCCATTTGTACGGAAGTTTTTGTTTCATCCATTTGACGCAAGTGTACTTTCCAACCTTCATCAATCAATCCAAGCGTGATTTGCTTTTCTACAGCATCTAATAATTCAGCACCTTCACTTTTAATGGCAGATTCTAAGCCTACCACTACTTGCATGCCTTTATTACCATCTGTAAACGGAATTGCTACTCGGTCAATATTACTATTACGGATTTGCATGTTTTTTAATACAGGCAATACATTTTCTTTTAATGCTTCTTTTTTTCTTTCATAAAAAGTAAGCAATTCGTCGTACAAGCGCTGTGTTAAATCATCGCCACTTATTTTTGCAAACTCTTCTTTTGTAATACTCGTATCAATTGCAAATTCTTTTGCAATTTGTAATTTAAAGAATTCATAATCTTTACTATCGTTAAACTGTGATGCCATTACCTGACAACTATCATAAAAGGCATTGTCCAGGTCAATTGCTAAACGCTCACCAAATAATGCATTTTTACGTCGAGCATAAATTACCTCACGCTGCGAGTTCATTACATCATCATACTCTAATAATCTTTTACGAATACCAAAGTTGTTTTCCTCAACCTTCTTTTGGGCACGCTCAATAGATTTTGATATCATACCGTGCTGTATCATATCACCTTCTTCATGGCCCAATTTATCCATTACATTGGCAAGCTTTTCGCTACCAAATAAACGCATTAAATCATCTTCTAATGAAACAAAGAATTGTGAGCTACCCGGATCTCCCTGACGACCCGCTCGACCACGCAACTGTCTATCTACACGACGACTCTCATGACGCTCAGTACCTACTATGGCTAAACCTCCAGCAGCTTTTACACCATCTCCTAATTTAATATCTGTACCACGACCCGCCATATTGGTTGCAATCGTTACATTACCTGCAACACCAGCTTCAGCAACTACTTGTGCTTCCTTGCCGTGCTGTTTTGCATTTAATACATTGTGTTTAATCTTAGCTTGTTTAAGCATTCTGCTTAATAACTCACTTACCTCTACATTGGTAGTACCTACCAATACTGGCTGACCATTATTACTCAGCTCAACAATTTCTTCTATTACAGCACGATATTTTTCACGCTTGGTTTTATATACTTTATCATCTCTATCATCTCTTATAATAGGAAGATTAGTAGGAATAGACGTAACATCTAATTTATATATTTCATACAACTCAGCTGCTTCTGTTTCTGCCGTACCCGTCATTCCACACAACTTGTGGTACATTCTAAAGAAGTTTTGTAAGGTAACGGTTGCAAACGTTTGGGTAGCTGCTTCTACATCTACATTTTCTTTTGCTTCAATCGCTTGGTGTAATCCATCGCTATAACGACGACCATCCATGATACGACCCGTTTGCTCATCTACAATTTTTACCTTGCCATCCATCACTACATATTCTACATCTTTTTCAAAAAGAGTATATGCTTTTAATAACTGCTGTAAAGTATGTATGCGTTCTGTTTTGATGGAATAGTCTTGCAATAAAGCGTCTTTCTGCTTTGCTCGATCTTCTTCTGATGCATCTAAGTTTTCAATTGCTGTTAATTCTGTGGCAATATCAGGTAATATAAAAAAGTTAGCATCTTCATTCCCTTTAGTTAGAGACTGTAATCCTTTATCTGTAAGATCAACTTGATTATTTTTTTCATCTATGGTAAATAATAATTCAGAAACAGCAAATGGCATATGCTTTTGTTGCTCTCCTAAATAAAAGTTCTCTGTTTTTTGATAAACCTGACGCATACCGGGCTCACTCAAAAATTTAATCAATGAGCTATTTTTAGGCAAACCTTTTACCGCTCTAAATAAATCCAAACCACCACTTTCTTTATCAGTATCTCCTGCAGCAATTTTCTTTTTAGCATCTACCAAGAAACCATTTGTCAATTTCTTTTGTGCATTTACCAATTGTTCAATACGTGGTTTTAAGGTATGAAACTCTTGCTCATCACCTTTTGGTACTGGACCAGAAATTATAAGCGGCGTACGTGCATCATCAATCAATACACTATCCACCTCATCAATCATGGCATAGTGCAACTTGCCTTGTACAATTTCATTTGGATTCTGTACCATATTATCACGCAGATAATCAAAGCCAAATTCGTTATTTGTACCATAAACAATATCAGCTTTGTAAGCCTCTTTACGCTCATCGGAATGTGGGCTATGCCTGTCAATACAATCTACCGTAAGGCCTAACCACTCAAACAATGGTGCATTCCACTCACTATCACGTTTTGCTAAGTAATCATTCACGGTTACTAAATGAACACCCATGCCAGTTAAACCATTTAGGTAAGAAGGTAAGGTAGATACAAGTGTTTTACCCTCACCCGTAGCCATCTCAGAAATTTTACCTTGGTGCAAATTATAACCACCTATCAGCTGTACATCATAGTGTATCATATTCCAAGTGATTTCGGCACCACCTGCAAGCCACGAGTTTTTATATGTTACCTCACTCCCCTCAATATTTACATAGTCCTTATTTACTGAGAAGTCTTCATCATTATACATGATACTACTTTTTATTTCAGTATTCTCAGTAAAACGACGTGCTGTTTCTTTTATAGTAGCAAAGGCCTCAGGAAGTATTTCTAAAAGCACAACTTCTAATTGCTCATCACGCTTTTTAATTAATTCATCTATCGATTTAAAAATAGCGTCTTTTTGATGCACATCTGCTTCGGCTTCTGCTGATTCTTTCTTTGCATCAATTTCTGCATTGATCTCATTTAAGTGTTCATCTACTCTTCCCCTAAATTCAGTGGTTTTGCCACGTAATTCATCATTAGACAAAGCAGCATACGCATTAAAGTACTCATTGATTTTTGCAACGATGGGCTGTAATTTCTTTACATCCTTCTGCGACTTGGTTCCTCCAAACAGCTTATTTAGTAATCCTAACATAGTATTATATATCTAATCAAATTTTGGGCAAATAATGGGCATTCAGCCAATTTGTCCGAAAGGTTGTAAAGGTATGAAGATTTGCTAGAGCTTATTATTAAATAATAGATAAAATAAGCCGAAACGTACAAATTACTAGTAACGCTTAAGCACGATGCTTAAAGCGTAAATAATGCCTGGAACGAACAAGAAAATTGTAAGAAGCAAGGTCATCCAGAAATCATCGGTTATGCCGTCCTGAAAAATAGCCACTCCAACAGGTGGCAGTATAACAGAAAAAATAATGGCCGCTGTTTTACTCTCACCAATATCAGCCTTTTTTACCATTAGTTTCTTTGCAAGCTTCTGCTTCCATTTTCCTTTCTGTTTAAAGCTTTCTACCTTTTTAATCTGCTTCTGATCTTGCTTTACTACCTCATTTACAATAGGAATCCCAGCAAAAACTTGCGGAGCTGCAACCATAAACAACATCATAATTAATACAAAAAAAGAAAGTTGATTTTTCATAGGGATAAATTTAAGCCATTCACTCATTAGAATAAAAAAAGCTTAGTTAGAATTTAAAATAAAATTGCGATAAGAAATGCCAATACAACAATGCTTACTATAAATGTTATCCCACCTATAACTATTCCTGTTATAGCCATCCACTGTCTGGGCTCTTTATTAGTAAGAGAAATAATTCCGAGTATGATGGCAGGTATTGCAAATAAAGGAAATAGCGCAATGCCAGTAATCCCAAAAATAAAAGAAAGTAATCCGTTGATATTGGGCACACGTTTTTTTGATCTTTTTCTTGGCCGCTCTGGATTCTTTTTCTGAACGACAGTTACCACCTCATCTTGTGCAATAGGTATTGCAGCATACGATGGCGGCGCTATGAAAGCAATTAGAAAAAAACCTAGAAGAAATAATTTGTATGGCATAATGAGTTTACTTTGGTGTGAATGAAATTACTAATTTCAATATTGATATTTTTTGTTTGTCCTTTGTTGTGCTATGGTAAATATAACAAGCAATTGAATGGTCATATTATAGCCAATGGAAAAAAAATTAATTTCTTTTTAAATTACTCAATTACAAAAAACAAGATTTTAAACGGTATTTCAATTACAGGCAAGGGCACAAAAGAAGAAACAAAGTGTCGAATTAAAGGCACTTATAATGCAAAGAATGGTCAATTGTTTTTTTATGAGACGGTTGTACTTAGTAGCAAGGCTACATTTAAGAACCTTAACTTTTGTTTACTAACGGCTAAACTCAAGAGAAAGATTACCAAAAATAAATTAGAATACACTGGAAATTTTACGGGTTATGTGCGCGGTAGCAAAAAAAAATGTGCCCAAGGAACTGTATACTTAAGCGCAGCCAGAACCAAAAAAGCTATTACGCCAACTGTAAAAAAAATAAAACCCAAGCCGGCTGTAAAAAAAATAAAAGTTGACACCCTTTATAGTAGGATTCAAGACAAAAAAACGATTGAATACACGTACCATTCTAATACTTTATTGCTTACTATTTGGGATGATGCGAATGTTGATGGCGATAGGGTTTCAATCTTCCTTGACGGTAAATCTGTATTGAAAAACTATGTATTGCTAAAGACTAAAAAACAACTTAAACTAAACCTACAGGATAAAGAAAAGCATTTTATAAAAGTGGTAGCCTTAAATGAAGGAAAGGCCTCCCCTAATACTTCAAAAATTCAGCTCAAATTTGGCAATACAGCAAAGGTTTTACGCGCACATATACGCACAAACGAATTTGTATATATATCCTTAAAAAAGGGAAATAATAAGTGAAATTAATAGCACTGTCAGAATCAGAATGCCTCCTCCTAAGATAACTCCAGCAATACCTAAGCCTTCTAATCGCTGACGCTTACTTAGACCTATTATACCCAATATTACGCCTGCAATGCTTAACGGTATTGTTAATAAACCTCCACCAACAATTAATGCTATAATTGCCAATGCTGACGATACAAATGAGAGCACATTTAAAATATTTCTATCGCTTTTAGCCCTCTTTTCAGGTTCAACTTTTTTAAACACTTTTTTAAATATCCGATCAATCTTTCGGCTCTTTACATGTGATTCTGTTAACTCAATTGGATTAACAACATCTTTCTCAATCTTATAACTATTAACTTTTATATCCTTTATTGGAATAGCAGCAAAAGAAATACATGGGATAAAAAATACTAAGCTTATTAAAACGATGAGTTTTTTCATAGTTGACAATTTATTCTCTAAGGTAAGTCTTGAATATGCAAATTACTTATCTAATTAATCTTTGTTATTTATTTTATAAGAGGTATTTTCAAATCATGAAATTCTATACCTCCCTATTTACGATAGTTGTTTTTTCAATTTTATTTCCAATTGCCACTCAGGCACAACGTCCCAATGGTTTTCAAAAAGTAGTTCCACAAAATGCTGGTCGTGTTGATAGCCTCGAGGATTTTATTCAACTTATAGGATCTAATGAAATTATTACCGGCGGCAAGGCCTTAGAAGTAAAATACAAAAGAGCCCTTCATATATCTATGAATGGAAAACGTTACAAACGATCAGAGGTTCTTGCTTTTCAAAATAGAAAAGGTTATTTCAAAAGGTTTAAATTAGGTGAGCGTAGAGGAAAAATACAGTATACAAGAACCATGATGCAACGACTAAATAAAGAAGGCAACATACACGAATATAAAAATGTTTTGCCAGATGCAAGTGACAATGATCCAATGCGCGGCAAAGGTGGCACTTCATTATTACAATACACATACTATAGATGGTTTCATATTATAGATTCTAACACCTTTGGATCAAGTCAAAACAAAAAGTTTTTACGTGTCATGATGAAAGATTGTGCCGCTTGTTTAAAGAAATTAAACATGAGCCGCGTTCGAGCGCTTAGAATGTTTTTTGAAGAAAAATAATTACTTCATATTCCTCTTAGCCCAGCTATCGCGCAAACCTACTGCTCTATTAAATACTATTTTTTCGGGTGTAGATTCTTTATCTTTTATAAAATAGCCTTTACGCAAAAACTGAAAATGCTCTCCATCTTTTGCTTCGGCAAGTGCCGGTTCAATCTTAGCATTTGAAATTATTTCTAAAGAATCTTCATTGATGTAATCCTTAAAGTCTCCATCTTCTGCCATTGGGTTTTCAACTTTGAACAATCTATCATATAAACGCACTTCTGCATCTATAGCATCAGCACAATTTACCCAGTGAATTACTCCTTTTACTTTAATGCCGCTTACGTCCTCTCCACTTTTGCTATCCTTAAAGTAATTACAGTGCAACTCTGTTACCCTACCCGATTCATCTTTTTTAAAGTCAACACATTCTAAAATATAAGCGTGTTTCAATCTTGTTTTCAATCCAGGCCCTAATCTAAAAAACTTTTTAGGAGGCTCTTCCATAAAATCAGCACGTTCAATAAATATTTCCCTTGAGAAATTCAATTCTCTGCTACCATCCTCCTCTTTTTCAGGATTATTTTGTGCAATTAGCTTTTCGGTTTTTCCTTCTTCGTAGTTTAGAATTACTACTTTGATAGGATCTAAAACTGCCATTCTTCGCTGTGCAATTTTATTCAAATCATCCCGCAAGCAAAAATCCAATAATCCAATATCTACAATATTATCCCGCTTGGCAATACCCGTGCGTTCGCTAAAACATTTGATACTATTCGCAGTATACCCTCTGCGGCGCAGTCCACTTAGTGTAGGCATTCTTGGGTCATCCCATCCATTCACATGCTTTTCTTCTACCAGTTGTTTCAAACGACGCTTACTCATAACCGTATAGGTCATATTTCTGCGTGCAAATTCAATTTGTCGACTAGGGAAGATTTCTAATTTTTCAATGCACCAATCATAAAACGGACGATGTGGCAAAAATTCTAGTGTACATAGCGAGTGTGTAATATTTTCAATACTATCACTTTGGCCATGCGCAAAATCATACATGGGATAAATACACCATTCGCTTCCTGTACGGTGATGATCTACATGTTTAATTCTATAAATAATAGGATCACGCATCAACATATTAGTATGTGCCATATCAATTTTTGCACGCAATGCTTTTTCACCGTCTTTATATTTTCCTTCTCGCATTTCTGCAAAAAGTTTCAAATTCTCCTCTATACTTCTATAACGATATTCATTATTTTTTCCTGGCTCAGTTGGAGTTCCTTTCATTGCAGCCATTTCCTCAGCAGTGGAATCATCTACATAAGCCAAGCCTTTTTCTATTAGCTTAACGGCATAACCATACAGCGTTTCAAAATAATCTGAAGTGTACAACTCTGCATCCCATTCGTAGCCTAACCACTTAATATCATTTTTTATACTTTCTACAAATTCTGTGTCCTCCGTTACAGGATTGGTATCGTCAAAACGAAGATTACACTTCCCATTGTATTTTTCTTTTAATCCAAAGTTGAGTACAATACTAGATGCATGCCCAATATGTAAGTAACCATTGGGCTCGGGTGGAAAACGAGTTTGAATACTCTGATGCTTCCCAGTTTTTAAATCATCTTCTATAAATTCCTCAATAAAATTAAGCGATTTCTCTTCTGACATAGTTAACGGCAAATTTAGGTTGCATTACGGGGTTTGGAAGGTTTAGCAGGTTTATTTGTTGATGGATATTTCAATTAAAAACTAAGAACAAAATCTAAAAATTGAGTTCTATGCAATAATTTCGCCTACATGCGAGAAATCCAATTTAGAGAAGCACTTAGGGAAGCAATGCAAGAGGAAATGCGACGTGACGAATCTATTTTCCTAATGGGAGAAGAAGTAGCGGAGTACAATGGTGCTTATAAAGTAAGCCAAGGTATGCTAGAGGAATTTGGAGAAAAACGCATAATTGACACTCCTATTTCTGAATTAGGTTTTGCGGCTATTGGCGTGGGTGCTTCTATGAATGGTACTAGACCGATTGTAGAATTTATGACTTGGAACTTTGCCGTATTGGCTTTAGATCAAATCGTAAACCATGCAAGTAAAATGACTGCTATGAGTGGCGGACAGTTTACATGCCCTATTGTTTTTCGAGGGCCAAATGGTTCTGCTGGTCAGCTAGGTGCACAGCACTCTGTTGCTTATGAAAGTTGGTATGCAAATATCCCAGGACTCAAAGTAGTTTCGGTTTCTAATCCTTATGACGCTAAAGGTTTATTAAAAAGTGCCTTGCGCGATGATGATCCTGTAATTTTTATGGAAAGTGAAGTTGCTTATGGCGAAAAAGGACATGTACCAGAAGAAGAGTATTTAATCCCGATAGGAAAAGCAGATATCAAACGCCAAGGAACTGATGTAACAATGGTATCTTTTAATAAAATGATGCATGTTGCAATGAACAGTGCTGAAGAATTAGAGAAAGAAGGTATTAGCTGTGAGGTAATTGACCTTCGTACCATTCGTCCGTTAGACTGGCACACAATACTTGAATCAGTTAAGAAAACCAACCGCTTAGTAGTGGTAGAAGAAGCTTGGCCATTCGGTAGTGTTAGCTCTGAAATTTCTTACCGTATTCAAAAAGAAGGATTTGATTATTTAGATGCTCCTATCCGTAGAATTACTACTGCAGACTCCAGCATGCACTATGCTCCAAATTTAGTAAAGGCCTTTTTACCTTCTATTGAAAAAGTGGTAAAAGCTGTGAAAGAGGTTATGTATGCTGAGAAGTAAATTACACCATAAACGACTCCTCAATAATATCTTCCTTATACTTTTTTAAATGCTCTACAAAAGCATTGGCCGCTGGTGAAAATTGTTTCCCTTTTGACCATACTAAATTCCATTGTGTATGAATCGGCAAATTCGGACATTGAACGCAACGCAACAAATCTAATTTTAATTGATCTCGTAAGCCTATCAATGGCATAATAGAAACTCCCAATCCAGCCATTATAGCTTGTTTTACTGCTTCATTTGATGTCAGCTCCATGCTTTTATAATTAGTAATTTTTTTCTTTGCTAAATAATTTTCCATGGCCATTCGAGTAGCAGACCCTTTCTCTCTAAGTATAAGAGGCAGTTCTTGTAACTCGTTGCTTTTTATTTTATTTCCTAAATGATAAAACTGCGGACCCACTACTAATTGTAACACATTATCCATAAGTTTAATTTTATCTAAAGACAAATCAGGCAATACGGATACCAAAGCAAAGTCCGTTTCATTTTTAGAAAGTGTATTAACTACCAGATTTTTATTTGTCACGTCTACCGAAATATCAACTTCGGGATGCGAAGATGCAAATGAAGTTAAAAAATAAGGAATGACATACTTGCCCGTAGAAACAGAGGCGATATGCAAACGCCCGGAAATAAGTCCTTTGTATTTATTTGTAGTTTCCTCAATTAGATCAACTCTGTTTAAAATATCCAAGCTTACTTCCAAAATCTCTTTCCCAAAATCAGTTACATATAATTGCCGGCCAATAACTTCTGTCAACGGAATATCAAATTGCTCTTGCAGTTTTTTTAGTTGAATACTAATAGCAGGTTGAGACAAATGCATTTCCTCTGCTACTTTAGAAATACTAAGTAATTCACAAACTTTGGTAAAAATACTTAATTGATGGAGCGTGTAATGCATAAACTTTAATTTATATTAATCATAAAATTAATAAGTTTATATATATAAACAAGCATTCTACATTTGAATTATAAAATACAGAAATATGAGAATACATTTAAACACTAACATTACAGACGCACCAGTACAAGCAAAGAACAATAATTGTTCAGAAGCAGAATTAAAGCAAAAATTTGCTGAAGTATTTCAAAAGAAGGAAAGCGACAACTGCAACATCAACTGGCTAGACGATGGCACAGTTGAAGTACAAGGTGCATCCCCGATGACGTTGCACAACTTTACACTCCAAGCAGAAGCAATGGGAAAACAAGTAAAGTATAGCAAGAAAACAATAATAGAGATCGTATAGATTAGTTGAATAGCAGTAGTTATGTTTGAATCGTGTCCTCAATTGAGGGCGTGATTTTTTTATACCCGTTACTAGGATTTTGAACGTCTTCTCCAAAACCAAATTCCTAAAAGAACCGCCAGCACGACCAATAGAATTTGACCCCATGCTCCAAAACGAACAGACTTTTTAAGAATAGATTGGTGCTTGTCATTATCAATTCTAGTATTAGAATATTTAGCAACGTGGCTCAATAAATTAATTGCCACATCATTATCCGGTACCGTAGCATGGCAACTCATACACACTCCTCTGCGATCTAACATGACCAATTCATCTTTGTTCAAAGGTCGCGATCCGCTAAAGTGATGCCCTACTGTTTGTAATTGCTTACCGTCTTCATTTAGGAAGCGACTCCAATCCATTTTTAAATTTTTAATGGCATTAAAAGTGGTGTCTACATTTTTAGCCAGTACATTTCCTTCGGCATCTAAAATATCTTGTACATGATCAATGCTTGGATCAAAGTATAACTCTCCATTATTAATCCCATAACCCATTGCTTTTGGGTTACTATGACAACTCTCACATTCTCTTGCTTTGAGTTGTGTAGTATGCGGCTGCACAGGCGAAATATCAATACCCAATTGTCCTTCGGGCCCAGCACCTTCTACATTTGGTATTTTAAAAATATGATTTAATAAAACGGTTTTACCATCTTCATTTTTTACGGTTACGGTAGTTTGACAACCGGGTATCCCTGGCGAAACTCTATGGTCGCCATTAACCACCAAAGGAGGATCTTCCCAACGCAAATATGAACGCTGCTCTTTTACTTCGCCACCGGTAATGTATTTTGTAATTTTTTGAAGTTCTTTTTTAGGCAATTGCTCAGGCGTCAATCCATTTTTATCATGCGCTTTTGCAACTGCTACCCAATCTAATTTTTTAAGGTCTTTGGTGTAATCGATATTAATATGGCAACCATAACATTGCGGTGCCCAAGTAGCATGACAAGCATAACACTCCATTTTATCAATGTGCTTTTGGGTTTGTACCATCGCTACATGACCTTTCTCCGTCAGTTTGCCTTCGTCGGTTAATTTCTTTAATGGGCTCAATGGAATTGTTTTCCCTGAAGCAGATTCAAGAATTACCATATCCCCTTTTTTTACTAAATGCGGCATGGCATTTCCACGTGCTGAAAGTAAAAAGCCATCTTCTCTTTTACTAACGTGCCCTTTATATAAATACTTTGCTACCGTATCACTTATACCACGTGCGGCTCCTTTTTGTGGTGCTTGCCCTGCAATTTCATCTCCATAACCAATAGGGAGTTCCCAAGGATATTGCTTTGGCGTTCCATGACAATCAGTACATTCAATTTCCACAGCGCCTTGTATGGCACCTGCCAAATCACCTAGGCTATGCACGTCGCCACTCGTATGACAATCTTGGCAAAGCATGCCTTTTGTCAAATGAACATCCGCTTGCAAATGCAAATAATTTTTTTTGTGAATTTTGGGTTCATTTCCGCCATTACTCATAAACGGACTTTGATACGAAGTCTCCATCAAACCTTCATAACTTACTCCAATTCTACGCCCACGGTTGTGACATGAAGTACAACTCTTAGTAGGCATGCCGCTATATTCTTTCTCATGCACTTTTACTTTTGCATCTCGCGTAGAATGTATGGAGTGCACCAAAGGATGTCCCGCAACATCTTTAGGAATCATGGGATCATCCCCTTCATACAATCCTTTATTAGAATATGGTACGTGGCACGAAGTACAACCCATACCTCTAAAATCTCCATCAGAGTGTGAACCTTTTACACCAATATGACATCGCTGACAATCTTGGCGGAGATAAGTATAAACCGATAACCTTGGATCCGCATTTACTTCTTCAGCCGTTGGCGCTTCGGGCAGGGCGGTCATTTTTCCAGGGAAGATTTGCGGCTCAGCCTTTTTTAATTCTTCCATGTACTTTTTATAGGTCTCACTTCCTAAACGCTCATGCACAGAAACTTCTTCCGTTGCCACATTGGCTACATTATGATTATACCCTTGCAAGCCACCAAAGCCCCAAGTAGTTCCTTGAATCTTACCCGCCTCAGTAAACATCAAACTCGTAAACTGTGTTTTTACTTGCTCATCATGACAAGTGCCACAAGTATTCGCATTTATCCAAGGGCTACCAGGATCTGGGTAAAACTCTTTGGGACCTTGGTGCGTTTTGAAATAATCAATAGTACCTAAATGAGCTAATTTTTCATTTTTAGTATTGGGGTTACCACCATGACACACAACACAATCATTATTAGCAATGCCTGCTTTTTCAGCTTCACGAAAAATTTGTTGCATCATACCCGATGCATGATCACGTATGGGCTCCACTCCATTGTGGCAACTTACACAATTATTATTAGCATAATCGGGTGTAATAGCTTCTCCCTCATAGTATTTCATATCCTCCATTTCAGGACATTCGGCACGGTGAGATTCCTTAACTACTTCTGGCTCTTTTTTGTTGGTACAATTAGAAACAAAAACCATTACACCGCAAAGCAGCGTAAACAATCCAAATATGTAATATTTCTTTTTCAAGCTACGAAGGCAAGGTAAGAAAATTAATGTTTAATGTGACTTCTAGATGATAAACATTATAAGATGAACTTAATGCTGCTATTAAAAATAATCACAACAAATAAAAAAAACCCGATGCTTTCACATCGGGCTTTGTAAAATAAATTTTTATTACTGTATTACAATCTTTTCAGTACGCTTACCTTCATCAGCATTTAGCTGAATAAAATACATACCTGAGGCAATACCTGCTGTACTTATTTCTTTTTCTATGGCTTGATTACTTTCTACAAAACCAAAATTAGTGGAAGAAATAACAGCGCCATTCAAATTAAGTATCTCAATTTTTGCATTGTGCAATGGCTCTTTTAGTTCAAATGAAACTGTGGTATTGCTACTTGCAGGGTTAGGGTAAATAGTTAGCTGGCTTATGTTTGAAGCAATATCATCAGTACCCACTAAACCACAACCTGGACACTCAACTTTCCACTGAAACCATTGGTGCTCATAGGACGTATTATTAAAAGCAAAACAAGGTATATGTCTATTTTGCCAACCACTTGTATCATTTCGCATTAAGCCAGATTGTGTCCAATACCCTTTGGTATATAATTGATGCCCTCCTGTAACTTCTTCAAAAGCTATAAAACGTACATTATTATAATTTGGATTATCTCTGTTACCTGAGATGTATAAAGTATCTGCATTTGGTGTCCATGTATCGCCAGACTTAAATACCATACTTGCCGCCACTTTATTACCTGCAGGTACATTTAAATTTACAGGAAGCTGTACATAATTAAAACCAACAGCCGAGCCAGATATAACAGTATCATTTAAAGATGCTGCAGTTAGCGGAACACGAAATGTGCGCACTTTAGATGGTGTTGAAGCCAAGTAACCATATTGATTAGTAGAAGAAGGATTTAAATCCATAAAGCCATGCAAGACTCTTAAGGTATCAGTGCTATGATTCATAGCAGTTTGTGAAGTAGGACCGTAATAACGAATGTCTAAATCATTACCGCTTCCCAAGCCATCGCCATATATTACAGACACGATTAAAGTATCAACCACTCCGGCTTTAGCCATATTTCTGTAATACAAAAATGGAATAAATAATGAGTCAATAGTATATGGGTCACTATTTGTTATAGCTGTTTCATTTGGGTATTGTGCTGCATCATTATAACGTAAATCTACAGGATCAAAATAGGAAGCCACAGATTTTACCCAAACACCAGAATAAGTTGGAGAAGTTACACTTCCATAAGGTGCCAACATTGTAGTATCAGTCCATAAGGTATTATAACTCGCATTACCATAAACATTGATAGCACCAAGAAAATATTTATCAACGGCATCAACAATATCATACCAGCGAGCTGGACCACGTGTTTTTTCGCTACTCCCTAATGTAATTTTACCAGGTGTAGGATGTACTTGATCAGAAAGTTCTAAATCATTTGATTCATTTGTTACCACCGTACCGGGGGTATACTGCGCTTGTAATGAAACGGTGCACATTACTAAAAAGAGGATTAATAAGTTTTTCATAAAATTATTTTCCCTCTAAGTTAAGAAAAATAATAGGTAATCAAAATTATATATACCGCTCCTTCAATACCTGCAAGTGATGTTTTTCATGACCTGCAATAACATAAAGCAATGAGCGCACAGATACATTTAGCCCATTTGCTACTCCTAACATTCCATGCTTTTGTTTTGATAAGCCTTTAAAAAATGCCAAAGTTGAAATACGATTTGCGATATACTCTTCTAACAAACTTTCTTTTGATCTGCGTGCTGCGTCTGCTTCACGTACATAATCATCCTCCTCATAACCAGGTAAAGACTTTTTTTCTCCGCGGGCAATATGCAGGGCACGAGTACAAAAAATACGCTCCGTATCTATTAAATGAATTACCAATTCCTTTATAGTCCACTTTCCTGCTTCATAAGAGTCATCTAAAAAAATATCATCTGTATCTTCTACTATTTTTAATACCTCTTTGGCCTGCTGTTGCATAAACAGCAATAAGTCTTCATCTTTTACAAGGTCAATGTATGACTTAAAATAGTCTGGGTATTCAGTTTCAAGTGGGGCAATAAAATGGCGCATTATAATTGTGTTATGTCGTAGCCTTGCTGTTTTAACTTAACTAGCAAGCCATCTGGTCCATGCAAATGTAAGGAACCTACAAGTACAAACGCCTTCGTACCATTTTCTAAATAAGATAAAATTTTAGGCATCCAATTATTATTTCTGTCTACCAAAAGAGATTTATAAGTATCAGGATAATCTTTTTTCATTGAAGTAATTTCTTCATTCATATTATTTTTAGAACCTGTTTTCCAATTATCAATCAATTTTGTAAGTGTGGATTTCATATCCTTCATATCTTTTAATGAGTAGGATACAAATTCATCTTCCTTACCTTCTCCCATAGATGTAATTTTATTAATTTGTTCATCTATACTTTCTAATTGTTGTAATTCTTTCTTGTCCTCTACTCCTTTATTGGTAAAGTACATATCCACTCCTTGCTCAGTCATACCTAAATCTTTTTGCATAGACATGGCTGATACAGTGGTTACCACCAATGCGGGTTTCATTTTTTGCATCATGGCAATTGGTAAATTATACTTTTTACATTCTTCGGCAAGTTGCGCGTAGGTTTCTTTAGACAAAACGGTCTGCAAGGTTCTATCGTCTTGATACATACCTTTGGCCATTACCTTTTGTTGTAAGCTCGGGTCACTCATCCCCTTTGTATCCGTTTCAAACGTAAGCACTTTTGAATCTTGATAAGCTTGCTCAAATGCTTGGGGTAAAGGATAATCTTCCTTACGCAAAATATGCACTGTGCCTCCTAGGTAAATTGCTTTATCACCTTTGCTAATTTTCCATACTGATGTTTTTTCTTTTGTATCAGATGTTTTCTTTTGTTGAGCTGCACAATCTGCAAAACCAAAAAGCAAAGTAGCCGCTAATGAGAATAAAGTAATTTTTTTCATACTGTAAATATGGGTTCAAAATTTGTACCAGTATGACTTGATTATGCCGAATGGGCTTATACCTATTTATATGGCGCAAATAACTGACGGAATGACTATTCCTAAACAAAGCTTACTTACAACTTATGAAAGCTGCAAAATGTAAAGTGTTGAACCGTATCAAAAGGTGTGGGATGCTCAGTTTGTTGGCAAGAAGTACAACGAAAGCCTACTGGTAAAGCGTTTTCAAGCTCCAAGGCAGAGTATTGTTTTATATCAATCCCCGAGCATTTTGTAGGACCATTCTCTGAAAAAGTACCAATTACCACCTTCCCCTTATCCGAAATATTGTCATTCAATTTATTAGTATATGATATTACATCTTGTTTTTCAACAAGAAAATGAAAGGCTGCACGATCATACCAAAAATCATATTTCTTATCACTTATAAACTCTGATACATCTGCCTCTATCCAAGTTACCTTTCTCGCCTTATCTCCCAATCTTTTTTTAGCTCGTTCCAATGCCCTAGCTGAAATATCTAAAACGCTTATATCTTGGTAATCGTTTTCTATTAAATAATCAACCAAAAAACTATCGCCACCACCTACATCTATTATAGCATCCTCTTTACGTATTGCTAGTTCTTTTAAATATTGAATTGCAGTAATTGGCACTTCTTGGTACCAGCTTACTTCGTTTAGCTTTTTGGTATTGTAAATAGTTTCCCAGTGTAATTTTTTATCCATGCTAAATCTAAAATAAGTATTTACTACTTATCACAATCTATTATATTTGAAAAAGTCTATGAGTATTTATAATGACTTTTTAAATAAATTAGAACAACAAGAATTAGTTGAAGTCTCAAACGTTTTGCATGATGAGATTATGACGTTTTCTCATATTGAAATAAAAAAGAAATTTAATCTCCCATTTTTTTATGGTAAAACATGGATTTGTTATTTGAACCTTATAAAGAAAAAGGAAATAGAATTATGTTTTGTAAGAGGAAGGGAATTACAATCAAAAGAATTACTAAATTTTAAAGATAGAGTCATGATTGGCGGTTTGAGTTATAAATCAAAAAATGATATTGACTATGGTGTACTTAAATTATTACTTGAGGAAGCTATAACACTAGATCAAAATGAGCCTTATACTTTTACCAAGAAGAAAAAGAAGTAAATACGAAACACATAAAACTTATAGGAGCACTGCGCTTAACCTTTACCCTCTTGGTGGGGCATCAATAGGATATCACTTTTAGTTATTTAAGTTCACAAATCATTTCAACCTCATAGCGTATATGCAATGGCTTTACGCCAAAAGCATTTGCAGGTTTTTCATCATCTAGTCTTCGAGTGCTTTGGGTAAGAGAATTAGACAAACGATTATAATTTGCACCAAGCATAAATCCTGAGCCGCCTTCAATTTCATTTATATAAATGGTTTTACCAATGGTTCTTTCAGAAGCTTCTGCCAAATATTTCGCTTTTTCGCGTGAGGCTTTTACTGCATCTATTTTCACCTGTTTCCTAAACTCGGTCATTTTAGAGTGTTTTTGCGTCCCCATGTTCACCGCCTTAACAAAAGGTTGCTTTAATTTATCAATGAAGGTTAGCATTTTTTTAAAGTCAGAAAATTTTACATCGTAAGACTCACTTTGTAAAACCTCAATCTTATCTCCTTTCCAAAAGCTTAATCTTCGGGTTAATGAATTACTCCCTGTAGAACCTAAATTAATGTTTGACTTTGAGATATTTAAATCATTACAAATTTTAAAGAATTCTAAACGCACATTCTGAATACCTAAATTTTGGTTTTTGTTTTTTACTTCTGTTAAAGAAACTAGGAGATGCACTTCATTTGGTTCGAAATACATTTGGGCACTGCCGGTTACTTTAATTGTATTATTTTGATAAGTTACTTGTGCCGCTGATGAAAGACTTACAAAAAGCAACAGAATTGCAATAAAATGTTTCATATCTTAAAGTTATAGGGATTATTCCCCTTGCACAACTATTTTAATTTAAATTAGCGGTATGACATTTCATTATTACGGTCACTCGTGTTATTCCATAACAGCTTACGGCAAAACACTTCTTTTTGATCCTTACATTACGGGCAACCCACTGGCAGGTGACATTAATATTGATGATATAGCCTGCGATTATATACTCATAACTCATGGTCATGTAGATCATATATTGGATGCTGAGGCAATTGCCAAGCGAACAAACGCAAAAGTTATATGCTCGTGGGAAATAAGCGAATGGTTTAAAGACTTAGGCGATGTACACCCAATGAATACAGGAGGTAGTTATGATTTTTCTGATTTTAAAGTAAAGTGCGTACATGCAGTACACTCAAGCGGATTACCTGATGGTAGTTACGGAGGAAATGCCATGGGTTTTTTGATAAACATTGATCATAAAACAGTTTACTGTGCAGGCGACACTGCACTAACTATGGATATGCAATTAATCCCAAGCTGGGCAAAAGTTGATTGCGCTATTCTACCCATAGGAAACAACTTTACTATGGATGCTAAGGATGCAGCGCGCGCTGCGGTGATGGTAGAAACCAAAAAGGTTATAGGAGTTCATTACGATACCTTTGGTTATATTGAAATAAATCATGAAGAGGCAAAGGCCGCCTTTGAAGAAAAGAATGTTGAGCTAAAACTTCTTAAAATAAATGAGAGCACTTCTATCTAAGAAATCAGTGCCGTATCTGCAAAACTGAAATACTCATTATGCCCTATAATAAGATGGTCAATCATCTTAAGATCTAATAATTTAGCACCATCAATTAGCTTTTGAGTAATATTCTTATCAGCAACACTTGGGTTTATGTTTCCACTAGGGTGATTATGAGATATTATTAGCTGCGCGGTATTTTTTGTTTCAACTGCTTTTCTGAAAACAATACGTGGATCCACTACAGTAGACGTAAGACCTCCTGCACTAATAGGTTGTACTGCAAGTAGCTTATTAGATTGATCTAGTAATAAAACATAGCAATGCTCGCGTGATAAATCATCGTAAAAAGGTAAAAGAACTTCAAAAGCATCTTTACTTGTACTTACTTTTTTCCTACTCATTGCCTTAGCAAGCTTTCCTCGTCTACCTAACTCTATGGCAGCCAAAAGAGTAACTACCTTTTTAGGACCAAGCCCTTTGATTTTACTCAATTGATTAAATTCTAACTGCTCAAAAGCAATTAAATCATTACCTGATAAGGCTAGTACATCCTTGGCAATATCAAGCGCTGAGTTATTTTGAGTACCTGTATTAATCAAAATAGCCAATAACTCAGCATTGGTAAGAGATACAGCCCCTTTGTCCAATAGCTTTTCACGAGGTTTATCCTCATTTGCCCAATTTTTAATACTTATATGGTTTGCCTTGTTTCCCAAATTCTAAACCGAAGTTACCAAATACTAACCAAAACTACCAAATACTCAAAACTAGCTTTTTAGTAAACATGAGCACCCTAAATTTGTGTTCAGTAGGTTATTTATGTGACTTTTTCATAACAAGCCCTCCTTTTTAAGGAGGGCTTGTTTATTTTAAGCTAATGACCTTTTCTTCTAGCTTTGTTTCTGTAGCTAAATCAATACGTTGGCCTTCTTTTCAATACGATTTACTAAATTCTAGGTAAGCATTACCAAATACTAACTCAAAATACCAAATACTCAAAACTAGCTTCTCAGTAATCGTATACGCTCTAAATTTGTACTCAGTAGGTTATTTATGTGACTTTTTCAAAATAGTAGCCCTCCTTTTTAGGAGGGTTTTCTTAATTTATATACCTTTCATTAAGTACTTAATATTAGCATAAGAGTCTGAAATATAAGTACTTATATCTTCTTTACTTATCCATTTTGATTGTGTAATCCCTTCTTCAGCTTGTGGAGTTAAGTTTTGGCTCTTAGCCTTCATTTTATACCAGTCTGTTTGTTTAAGGATCCACGTATCCTTCATATTATATATATGATAGGTAGATTTTATAAAATGATCAAGGATAATGTTTTGCAAACCAGTTTCTTCCGCTACTTCCCGCTCAGCGCACTCAGCCATATCCTCGCCTGGGTCTAACTTTCCTTTGGGCAAATCCCACTTGCCTAAGCGTTCTATCATAAGTAACTCATTATTCTCATTCCATACTACACCGCCACCTGCTTTAATTAGCTCAAAAAAATCAAGCATCCATTCTAAGCCAACGCTTGCATGACAGCAATAAATAAGATGGTCAATTTTATTAGTAACAAAAGACTGAAAATCATCATGCCCAAATTCTTCTAATTCAAATTCCTGACGGATTACAATATTGCCCGCTAAGCCTTCATCAGCAATTAGCTTTTGTGGCTCTAGCTCAAAGTGTATACACTGCTTGTTATAATATATCCTCATATTCTCTTTTGTTTTTCAATTTATCATTCTAGGTTTGCGCTGTGCAAAGAGAACAACGAATCGCCGAGAAATTATTACAATGTAAAGCTGTAAAACTACAACCTGATAATCCTTTTACTTGGGCTAGCGGATGGAAAAGTCCTATCTATTGCGACAATAGAAAAACACTTTCATACCCTAACGTACGTGATTTCGTAAAAAGCGAATTGTCTAATATGGTGTTTACTGAATTTCCTGAAGCTGAAGTAATAGCTGGTGTAGCCACTGCTGGTATTCCGCATGGTGCCTTGGTAGCTGATTTGCTCAAAATGCCTTTTGTATATGTACGATCTAAACCCAAAGCACATGGTATGGGCAATCAAATAGAAGGCCACTTAGAAGAAGGTAAAAAAGTATTGGTTATAGAAGACCTCATTTCAACCGGAAAAAGTAGCATGGAAGCTATTGTAGCCTTGCGCGAAGCTGGTGCTCAAATAGAAGGCCTTTGCTCTGTATTTTCATACGGCTTTGATATTTCTAAAACCCTTTTTGAAAAAGAAAATATACCAGTGCAAAGTTTAAGTAATTACAATGCTTTACTTGATGTAGCCTTAGAACAAAAAGTAATTGAACCTAAGGATATGGAAGTACTACAAACTTGGAGAGAGAACCCAAGTACATGGGGGAAATAAATTAATTACTTCAAAGCCTTTTTTACTAAAGTTTTCACTTCACTCATAGGTATACGCTCTTGCTCCATGGAATCTCTGTGGCGGATTGTAACCGTATCATCTTCCAAGGTATCAAAATCAACTGTCACACAAAAAGGTGTACCCAGCGCATCTTGAATTCTGTAACGCTTACCAATTGCGTTTTTCTCTTCGTAGAAACAGTTGAATTCATCTTGCAATTCAGCTAATAATTCCTTTGCTTTTTCTGGCAAACCTTTCTTTTTAATCAAAGGAAGAATGGCCACTTTAATAGGTGCCAACTTTGCAGGAATACGCAATACTTTTCGGCTATCCTTTTTCTCTTCTGTACTTAAATCTTCTTCTTCGTAGGCTTCGCTCAGTACCATTAGTACGGTTCTGTCTAGGCCAATTGAAGTTTCTATTACATAAGGGATATAGTTACCATAAGGCTTGTTGGTCTCAGGGTCTATATCATTATCAAAGTACTGTTGTTTCTTTTTACTAAACTCTTGATGCTGTTTTAAATCAAAGTCCGTACGAGAATGTATACCCTCTACTTCTTTAAAACCAAATGGGAAATCATACTCTATATCACAGGCAGCATCAGCGTAGTGCGCTAGTTTTACGTGATCATGAAAACGAGATTTCTCCGCAGGAATTCCTAAATCTTGGTGCCATTGGTTTCGTTTTTCTTTCCAATGCTCGTACCATTCTTTTTGTGTACCAGGGCGCACAAAAAATTGCATCTCCATTTGTTCAAACTCACGCATTCTAAAAATAAACTGACGAGCAACAATCTCGTTTCTAAATGCTTTACCAGTTTGGGCTATTCCAAAAGGTATTTTTTGACGAGAGGTTTTTTGAACATTTAAAAAGTTTACAAAAATCCCTTGCGCTGTTTCAGGGCGTAGGTAAATTTCGGTTGAGTCCTCTGCCACAGAACCTACTTGCGTGCCAAACATTAAGTTGAACTGACGCACATCTGTCCAATTGCAAGTTTCACTTACCGCACATTTAATATCATTACTTACAATTAGATCTTTTAAGCCAGATAAATTTTCTTCTTTCTCTAATACTTCCATTTCATCTAATAAAGCTTGTGCTTTATCTGCATCTCCTGCTTCTCTTATACTATCGGCATGGCCTTCTATCAAATGATCAACACGATACCGTTTATTACTATCTAAGTTATCAATCAATGGGTCAGAAAAACTGTCTACGTGACCACTTGCTTTCCAAGTAGTAGGATGCATAAAAATAGAAGCATCAATACCTATAATATTTTGGTTTTGATATACCATGGTCTTCCACCAATACTCGCGGATATTCTTTTTGAGCTCTACACCCCAAGGGCCGTAATCATACACAGCTTGCAAGCCATCATAAATTTCACTACTCTGAAAAATAAAACCATACTCCTTACAATGCGCTACTAAAGATTGCCATTTATTGTTTTCTGCCATAAGGGAGCAAAAGTAAA
>CALJNC010000074.1 GCA_937981995.1 uncultured Chitinophagaceae bacterium | reverse complement strand
GAACGGTTTTTTAGTCTGATAGGTAGGCGTTTACCTTTGCTTTGACTTACAAAAACAAGACAAACATGAAATTATTTATTGTAGACGATGATGCCATTTGGACAAAAGTTTTATCTCAGCGCTTGATTAATAAAGGCCACACAGCTATTCAAACCTTTAGTAATGGGCAGGCTTGCTTAGAGCAATTAAAGGAGGAACCAGACGCTATATTCCTGGATTATCAAATGGAAGAGGAAGATGGGCTCTCTATCTTAAAAAAAATTAAAGCGGTGGATGAGAAGATTAAAGTATTCTTCTGTACTTCACATGAAGATTTAGGAGTAGCCATGTCCGCCATAGAAAATGGTTCTTTAGACTTTCTATTAAAAACTAATCTGAACGATGGCGAATTAGATCGTTTACTTTCTCAAATCAATTAATTATGCCTTTTACTTTAGCACATCCGGCCATATTATTTCCGTTGGCAAAAAAAAGTAGATACTTTTCGGGCACGGCCTTATTTATAGGCAGCATAGTACCTGACGTAGAATTTATTGCTCAAATGCATGAGGGTACGACCTACTCGCATCACTTCCCAGGTATCTTTTTGATTAATATTCCATTGGGCCTTTTGCTCTGTTGGTTTTTTCATAGCATGGTAAAACAGAGCCTCATTAGTAATATGCCCAGCAGCTTGCAAGAGCGTTTTCAATTTATGCTAGATTTAGATTGGCCTGCATATTTCAAATCCAATAAAAAAATTGTGTTGGCCTCCTTGTGCATTGGTATAATTTCTCATTTTGCTTGGGATGCTTTTACCCATCAAAATTTTGGATTGCTACAAATTATACCCTGGCTAGGTCGTGATGTTTTCTTTATTTGGGACACCATGCCAGTATATCACACCTTGCAAATTATAAGCAGTGTTTTAGGCCTTGTAGGATTATGTTATGCAGTTTGGCGATTGCCTAGTTCAACCTCTAAAACAGGCTTTATTAATTATTCTTATTGGCTCTCTTTTGCCCTGTTCTTTGTGGTAATGGCTTTTTTCAGATTCCATATTTTACCATTAAACAATGGATTTTGGGATGTTGTATTAGCCCTTATGGGTATATCGATGTACGCTACAGGTTTAAATTCTTTGTGCCATTCTCTTTTGCCTCATAGACTAATGAAGCCGGCACCATAGCTGTGCTTACAAAAAAATCAAGTTTTGTATTTGAAAGCCATTCTTCAAAAAAACCTCCTTGCGTATAGATAACTACCAACTCTTTGCGCAACAACTTCATTTTCTCATGTGTATGTATAATTTCATTCACACCCGACAAATCTATTTCGGTAAGCTCGCGTAAATCTAAATAAATGATATCAGATTTTTCCTTCAACTGTTCTTCCATTAACGCCCGAAAAGTTTCCGTTTCTTCATTGGTGAATTTTTCAGTAAGTAGAACCTGTATCGTATCCTTATGAATATCCTGAATGTCAAAATCTTTAATGGTAATGGCCATAGTGTTCCTTTTTGCCAAAGTACTAAAAATCAGCTAATTGCTCTGCCATTTTAATTAATTAAATTCCTTCATATGGCGCTGGCGAAAGGATTGTACCGTTCGTCGATAGTATGATGCTGTTCACCGAAGTATAGAGGGATCTGCTGTTTTGGCGGGCTACTTTGCATGTACAAAAGACAGAACGTGAAAAAACAAACAAACTTCTTACCCGGCCTTATAGCGAAAAGCTTCAAAGCAATTTCGTTTTTATTCATACTTTTTTTGGGGTTCCAAGCCTCAGCGCAGCGTGATTCAACAAGTCACTTAACCGAGGCGCAGCGACAAGCATATATTAGCCAGGCGCAAGCAATGCGAACCCTTGAGAATTATAAGGGCGCTTTGGTATTTATTGATTCTATCCTAGCGGCACATCCTGCCGATGTGCAAATATTGCTTTTTAAAGGTGATGTCATGATGCAGGATAATAACTTTAAAGGGGCGGTTACGACCTTAAAGCAATTACTTCCTTTACAGTATGACAATGCGGTAGCGAGAATTAATTTGTCTTATGCTTTATTTAAATGTCATAAACCAGAGAAGGCCTTATTTCAAGCAAAAGAAGCTTGGTTAAAAGATACAACCAATCAAAATGCAACGGTAAATTACTTTAATGCGTTCTTATGGAATATGAAAACCAATGAAGCGCAACTATTTTTAAATCAAAATAAAAAGTATTTAGACCTTGAGCAACCTATCGTTTTAATGGCAAGACTGCATATGACGAAAGGTGATTTTAATACAGGATTAAAATTTTATGATAGTTTAGCGCAACGCACTCAAAACAGATTTTATATTCAAGAATATGCTGAGGTGCTTTTAGGTAAAAAACAAATCAAAGAATCTATCACAATTATGTTAGCCAATAAGGATTTGTTTAGCGAAAGCGAGTGGTTGACTTATATGGATAAATACAAAGGAGCCACAGCACACCGAGCAGGTACTGAGCTAAACTACTTTAAGGATGTAGCAAAAAATATACGTCAAGAAGCGAGTGCTTATTGGGATCAAGGGGGTGATGCTAAAATTAAATTTGGAGTGCGTGCTGGAACAGCAACGTTTTCTGTGGACGGGGCGGACGTATCTACACTATCGTATGGTCAGGTAAACTCTAAGCAACAGTGGAATGCAAACTGGAGTGGTGAAACTGCCTTGACTTTACAAAATATACAAGGCGAAGAAGGTGTAAATTTTCAAACCTTGATTGGTAGTCAGTCCTTAACGTACCAGGCACATGACAGACGAATGTTTTCAGTTTTTTATAATTCAGAAGTATTAAACTATACGTCTAGTCTGTTACAGGATAATATTCGCGCGCACAATGTAGGCATAAAAACAAATTTGCTTTTAACGGCGCGTAGTGGATTTTACGGACAAGGCAGTCGTGCCTTTATTGGGGATGGTAATCGTCGGACTCGACTGTTTGGCTCTTTGTATCATTTGTTTCGTACAGCGCCGATATTAAAAGTGGGTTGGAATAATTCATACTTACACTTTAGTGATCATACCATTACGAATTACTTTTCGCCAAATCGTTATTTGAGTACGGAGGTTTTTACTGAGTTTCAGATCAACAAACCTGAATGGAAAAACTTCTTCTTGAATACGCAGGC
>CALJNC010000073.1 GCA_937981995.1 uncultured Chitinophagaceae bacterium | reverse complement strand
GATGGGTGGAGGTCCTTTAATGCATATCAATGATATGTTTATGGTTGATTATGCTTTTGCAAGGGCAAAAAAACTAGGCAAAAAAACAATTGTTTTTGGTTGTGGTATTGGGCCAATTAATAAACGTAAAATTCATAAGCCACTTTATAGAATATTAGACAATGCAGATGTGTGTATACTGCGTGATGATATTTCAAAAAAGTACTTAACAGAAAAATTGGATTATAAGAATATTGAAAAGGTACAAACCGCTATTGATCCCTCTGCCGAGGCAATTCTTGCTTATAAAGCATTGAGCTTACCTAAGCCTCAGGAAAGTGAGGAGTATATAGCAATCAATTTTAGAAATTTTCCTAACACTTATTTGAGTGCAGATAGTTTATCAGGCGCTGAGATTAATACCCGGATTGAAAGTTTCCTAGAAGCAATTCTGGAACGTTACCCTGATAAAAAAATTAGATTAATCCCTATGCATTATTTTCATGTAGGAGATGATGACAGAGAGTTTTTTAATCAGTTGATTCATAAGAATGAGTTTTATGGCAAAGTAGAAGTGCAGAATGTTCCGCTGACCTTAGTTGAAACGTTTCAAGTGTTTGAGAATGCTTGGTTGAATATTGGAATGCGATTTCATTCGGTAGTGTTACAATCTTTATTAAAAGGAAATAATTATATACTAGATTATACTGAACCTGAGATTGGGAAAATATCGGGCTTTGTGGATATGCTTGAAGAGCGTGAAACGGTGTTGCAGCATAAATATTTATCGCTACAGCGCGATGCAGATAAACTTTTAGAATTAGCCAATACGATTACAAATGAAGTGGTCATTGCATCAAATAAAACGATTCAAACGCGTTTAGATATATACACACAAGAACTTACTAAACTATTTAGCTAGGAATAAAAGCAGATGAAAGTTGCATTAATAAATACTTCAGAAAATACGGGAGGTGCAGCAATTGCTTGTAGACGTTTGTTCGAAGCGCATCGTTCGCAAGGAATAGAGGTAACGCACATTGTATTAAATGGCGATGAAGCTAAACGTGATAATAAAATTGTATTAAATCAGCAGCAATCTTTTAGTAAGTGGAAACTCTATATGGAAAAACTCCAGTTTTGGTTTCATGAAAAGTCAGATGCTTATCGGTTTAAATTTTCTACAGCACAGTATGGTTATGATATTAGTAAAATAAAAGAAGTCCGAGAAGCTGATGTAATTCACTTGCATTGGGTACAGCAAGGTTTTTTAAGTTTGAATAATATTGAAAAACTCATGCAGCTAGGCAAGCCTGTGTATTGGACTATGCATGATATGTGGACCTTTACAGGTGGTTGCCATTATTCTGAGGATTGTGTAAATTTTAAATCCAATTGTGGCGATTGCTTTATGCTTAAAAAGCCTGCGGCAACTGATTTGTCTAATAAATTATGGTTGTTAAAGGAGCGTCTTTACGGCAATGAAGGTGCAATATCTTTTATTACCTGCAGTGCATGGCTCAAAAATATAGCCCATACTAGTAAGCTATTAGCTGCGCAAAATGTAATGGCTATACCTAATCCTATAAATACAGATTTTTATGTACCTGCAAAAAAACAAATAGGAAAGAAGTATTCAATATTGATTCAAGCAATGGATTTGAACGATGAGCGTAAAGGCTTTACATATTTTATTGAGTGCTTAGAAATTCTTAAAAGTATTGATCCAACGATAACCGAACGTATCAAAATAAATTCTTTTGGGAAGCTTACGGATGAGTCTATTTCAAAAATGGGTTATGAGGTAGAGGCTTTTGGTTTTTTAAAAACTGATAAAGAAGTGCTTGCTGCGTATCATGCTTCGGACATATTGGTTATTCCTTCCTTACAAGATAATTTACCTAATGCGGTAATGGAATCATTATCCTGTGGCATACCGGTTATAGGATTTGAAACTGGCGGAATCCCTGAAATGGTTGACCATTTGAAGAATGGTTATATTACTGAAGTGAAGAATAGTAATGGTCTGGCTCAAGGTATCTTATGGGCAATTGAAGATCAAAGTAGGTTTAATGAGCTTTCAGCAAATGCTAGGAAGAAAGTAGAAACAGAATATTCGTATCCAATAATCTCTGCAAGATATGTGGATGAATATAAAAAACGTTTAGCTGAGAATAAGTAGGATAATATGAAAAAGCTTCTTTCTATAATTACGATTACTTATAATGACCTTGATGGTTTGCGATATACTTTAGATAGTATAAGAGAAGAGTTGGATCAAGTGGAGCATTTAATAATAGATGGAAATTCTACTGATGGAACTAAAGAATATTTAGAAACTTTATCTGAGCATTATACTTGGGTATCAGAAAAAGATAAAGGATTATATGATGCCATGAACAAAGGCCAGGAGCTAGCTACCGGTGAATACGTGCTATTCATGAATTCAGGGGATGGTTTTTATACGAAGGAAACCCTGCCTAGTATCTTAAATATGTTGTCAAATGATTCTCCTGATGCGCTATACGGCGAAACAATGTACCGAGATGAAGAAAGTAATAATTTGGGAATTCGTAGTGAGGTTACAACTCGTAAATTGCCGGAAGAGTTGCATTGGAAAAAGCTGATTAATGGAATGCTTGTATGTCATCAATCATTTATCGTAAAAAAAGAATTGACAAGTCCTTATCTACTTAATAATTTGAGTGCTGATATTGATTGGATGATATCTTGTTTAAAGCAAACGACTAATTGTAAGAACGCCAATATGATTATTGCAAATTATCTTATTGGAGGCATTTCTAATCAAAAACAATTTCAATCCTTAAAAGATCGATTTGCTGTTTTTGTAAATCATTTTGGGGTACTAAAAACGGCATCTATTCATGTATATATGGTACTGCGCCATCTAAAACATAAGTTTACATCCATTCTTTCTTAGCATAAAGTCCTACCGCTCCTAGGGTAATTAAAATAAGGAGGATAGATGCAAAAAGAGAAATCTTTTCTCCCATAAAGTAATCAGCCGGTTGAAATTCAAATCGAATTGTATGCTGCCCTG
>CALJNC010000072.1 GCA_937981995.1 uncultured Chitinophagaceae bacterium | reverse complement strand
GTTAGCCACAGCTACTGCGTCGAATAGCAACTATATACACCGCATAAAATGCAGAGAATATCATTTTTGCGGAGATAAAAGCCTATATTTACCGCAAATAATGCGGAGAATGAGCAAGTATATTCATCAAATCAAAGATTGGCCTCAGTATAATTGGAAAATAGAGTCATTTCTCCCACTACTAACAGAGGTAAGAAATAAACAAGGAATTCTGACAGGAAAGATGGATGCCATCGGATTCAACTTACAAAATGAAGCTTACCTAGAAACATTATCGCAAGATGTAATAAAGTCAAGTGAAATTGAAGGTGAAATACTTGATACGCAACAAGTAAGATCTTCTATAGCAAGAAAATTAGGGATTGATATTGGTGGATTAGTGCATAGTGAAAGAGATGTAGAAGGAATTGTCGAGATGATGATGGATGCTACACAAAATTACAAATCTGAATTAGATGCGGAAAGATTGTATGGGTGGCATTCTGCATTATTCCCTACAGGCAGAAGTGGAATGACTAAAATCATTGTGGGTAATTGGCGAGATGATTCAACGGGTCCAATGCAAGTAATATCGGGTCCAATAGGAAAAGAAACTGTTCATTTTGAAGCTCCCTCAGCAACGAAATTACAAGATGAGATGCAGCAATTCTTAACTTGGGCAAAAAGCCCTAATGGAAATGATCCAGTAATAAATGCAGCAATTTCACATTTGTGGTTTTTAACAATACATCCATTTGAAGATGGGAATGGAAGAATAGCACGAGCAATAACTGATATGATGTTATCTAGATCAGAGAATAAAACGCAAAGATTCTACAGTATGTCCTCCCAAATAAAAGAACAGAAAAACCAATACTATGAAATTCTTGAATCAACACAGAGAGGAACATTGGATATTACTGCGTGGTTGGTATGGTTTCTAGAATGTTTAAGAGATGCAATTGATTCTTCCTCAACTATAGTTCAAAAGATAATAGCGAAACATAAATTTTGGAATGAACATAAAGCCATTACACTTCATAAAAGGCAAATTAAAATAATTGAACTCCTTTTTGGAGATTGCTTTGGAAACTTGACAACTTCAAAGTGGGCTAAAATCAACAAGTGTTCACAGGATACAGCATTAAGAGACATACAAGATTTAATTGAAAAAAATATACTTAGAAAATCAACATCAGGAGGCAGAAGTACAAGTTATGAACTATTTAAAACAATAATGCCTAACGAGAGATAGTCGCCTTTGTTGGCGTTATCACCAACACACAGATAGATTTGTTTCTTGATCAAACAGATCAACAATTATTGGTATTGAGCTATTCAATTTTGAAGCTAATCTGCTAACACAAAGAACATTCATTTATGAAAAAAATATTCATACTACTAACGTTAACCAATCTAATTCTAAACCTTCCTATCAAAGGACAGAACTGCCACATCTATGCCATGAAAGCAATTAAGTATAAGAAGTTTGTATCAGCACCTATGGGTAATGTAACAGCCTATAAAGTCAAGATAATGCCATGCATAGATGATTCTATTCAACTCAAGAGAATTTGGATTGGCAATAGTAGATATTCATTCTTTGGACTAGAACAAGGAATTACAGTTTTCAATAAAAAAAATCCAAGCATTGAACTACCAGAGCTAAAAATTGTCATAGCATCAAAAGACAGTAAACGATTCTATCAAAAGGTTGAGAAGAAGTACATGCCTCCATTCAAATATGATGGTGCAGGTCTGGTAGAGTACAGCTACAACGGTAAAACCCAGTATTATACAATCCCGTTTTGGACAGAATATCAATGGACGTGGCCTTCAGGACAAAGTAGAGGTATCCCTATCTCGCAAAACGTTTTGGACCCACAATATCAATTCGTATATAAGCAACAATAAAAAACCAAAATGTATGCGTTACCAACAGACTCCTGAACCTACTGCTTGGTCATACAACATACAATGGCTGGTTAATTTTACAATAAAAGTTAGTCTTACCCCCGCAAAAAAGGATTATTCATTTTCTCTAAGCCAACAATCGTGCTTGGACCATGACCTGAGTATATTCTTGTATCATCAGGCATGGTAAAAATTTGTGTTTGTATACTTTTAATCAAGGTATCAAAATCTCCACCCGGTAAGTCGGTACGCCCAATACTTTGCTGAAACAACACATCGCCTCCTATTACCCAATTACTTTTTTGAGAATAAAAACATATACTACCCGGTGAGTGCCCTGGCGTAAACCGAATTTCCAATTCTTCTTCTCCAAAAGAAACCGTATCGTTTTCTGAGATAAATTGATATTCTTTTTGCGGCAAGCTCAATTCTACACCATAATTTTTAGCAACCGTTTCTGCCGTTGTGTATACAGGTAGTTCTTCTTTGTGTAAATAAAAAGGCACATCATACACTTCTAAAAGTGCTTTTAAACCAAAAACATGATCTAGGTGTGCATGCGTAAGTAATACTTTTTGTACCGCAAGATTTTTATCTGTAATAAAATCAGTGAGTTGCTTTAGCTCCTGCGCATCATACATTCCTGGATCTATGACAATTGCATTTTTATTACTATCGCTAAGCAAATAAGTATTTTCCTGAAAAGGGTTAAATGTAAAACTATGTACCTCTATCATATTGGTATAAAATTAACAACGAACCGCAATAATATTACTTTCCTGAGATAGCTTTGAGCATTATTTCGCGTAAATTAGTAGGGTGATAAAAATCATGAAATATTTTGTTGTAATAACACTTATAATAATGGGCGTAAACGCTCCAAATAAATTAAGTGCACAAGCCTCTACTGAGAAGTTTGGACAAAATATTGTACAATATCAAAACTTTAAATGGAAGTATTACGACAGTACCCACTTTAGAGTTTTCTTTTACAGACCAGCTGATAAACTAGCGGAGCATATCCTAGAACAAGCCGAGGGTGAATTAAGCTCAATTGTAGAAAAAATGGGCGGTACCCTACCCAGGAAACTAAACCTGATATTATATACCTCCTATACAGATTATATTCAAACCAATGTAGGCGTAAACCACACCTCAGATTTAAACGATGCCGATGGTGGCCGCCTAAAAGTAAGCGGAGATAATTTACCCATATACTTTACGGGTAACCATGTAGATTTAATGAAGCAAGTTAAACAAGGAGTAGCTAATGTGATAAAAGATAATTTGCTTTTTGGCAAGAATATTAAAGAGGTTGTAAAAAATGCAATTAAAATGAACCTCCCTGAATGGTTTACTACGGGCTATGTACAACACCTCGCAAATGATTGGACCCCGGAATTAGAAACCGATGTGCAAAGTTTATTATCGGTAGATACAAACTTTAATTTTAGAAAAATTGCTCAGAAAAATCAAACACTAGTTGGACATTCTTTCTGGAACTATATTGAAAAGCAATACGGAGACAAAACTGTGGCAAGACTCCTTTCCCTAAGCCGATTCAAAAAAAATGTAAACGCAGCATTAGAACAAACATTACAAAAAGAAGCGGAGCAAATTTATAAGGAATACTACACCTACTATGTGGGCGAAAATGGTAAAAACCTTGACAATAACTACGGAAGAAAAATAGCTACTAAAGTAAAAAATAAATTTGAAGGGCATTACTCTCAGTTTCACTTGTCGCCTAATGGTAGGCAACTTGCCTATGTTGTAAAACGAGATGGTGAGTGGAAAATAGTGTTACAAGAAACTGATTTAGGAGATTCAAAAGTATTGGCATCAGGTGGTTATAAAAACTTGGACGAAATAAATGACCCCAACTATCCGCTTATTGCTTGGAGCCTTAGTGGCAATAACTTAGTAACCATTTACACCTTAAAAGATCAAACCCTAGTTAGGCTGTACAATGCTAACTCACAGCGTAAACGAAACAAGTTACTTAGCCGTAGAAAGATTGAACGCATAACGGGTGTAAGTTTTACCAATAGCGATAATACCTTGATTATATCTGGTATCAAAAAAGGTAAAAGTGACATTTATGCTTATAATCTGATCCGCAACAGATTAACTAATCTAACCAATGATTATTATGATGACCACTCGCCATCTTATATCTCTAGCGGAGATAAAGTTGGAATTTTATTTTTATCAAACCGTCAAGATACGGTAATGAATCCCGAAGCATTAAAATCAAAAACATATTTTAATGACGATTTTAATATCTATTATTTCAATCAAAAAAATAGAGCCACCCTGCGCAAAATTACAAATACAAGTAACCCAAAATCTAGCCCAATTCAATACGGCTTAAATATGTTTTCTTTTATAGAAAAAGAAAATGGCAAACTAGTTAGAAAAAAGATTGATGTAGAAAACATAAAAGGAGGTTCAGTAAATTTTAAAACGAGCAGAACCCATTCCTTACCTTTTAATATGCTAAAGCACCATTACATTCCGAATCAAGAATCATTGGTGGAGGTAATAAAAAAGAAAGGAGAATTTCATGTTTACAATACCAAAGTAAGGGACTTAGAAAAATATGATGCTGAACACAAAGACAGCATACAGCCTGAAAAAACAGTTGCACCTATAAGTGAAGAAAAAGTAATCAAAAGCAAAGAATACTTATCTGATTATAATAATGCCAATCCTAAGTCTGCGCTTCATAGTATTTTTACAACGGGTGAGTATGTTGAACAAACGGGAAACAAACTTGTAAAGCTTCCTAAAAAGAGAAAAAGAAAAACCTATACACCAACCTTTAACCCAAAGACTTTATCTTCTTCCTTAGATAATACGCTTCTCTTTACACGTTATCAAAACATTGCTTTTAATCAAGGCGGTTTCCAATACCCTGATGTAAATGGTTTTATATCCTTTGAGTTAATTGATATTTTGGAAGATCAAAAATTGACTGCAGGTATTAGAATCCCAACCACGTTTAACGGCAATTCATATTTTGTGCAATATGCAAATTATAAAAAACGTATGGATTGGAAGCTGACCTACTTTCATCAACAATCTACCAATCAGTACGCTCCTTCTGATGCACCTGACTCTTTATTTACACCTTCTGAGTTTTCGGGTCGGGTTGGTACTGAGTACTTCGAGAGTAATTTTAGATACCCTTTTAATAGAGCAAATAGTGTAAATGTATCGGTTGGTTTTCGTTATGACCGCATTAGATATTTAACCACAAATTCTTTTACAGATCGTTTCCCAAACCAGAGTGAATATTGGTCATTTATGCGAGCGGAGTATATTTTTGATAATACAATCAACCCATTACTTAATATAAGAAAAGGAACACGAGCCAAGCTTTTTGGCGAGTATCAGTACCGACTAAGCTCGCCATCAACGGGGTTTTATCAAGTTGGCTTTGATGTAAGAGACTATACACCTATTTATAAAAATTGTATCCTAGCATCTCGTATTGCAACTGGTATAAGCGATGGAAGCGCTAAGCTACTTTATTACTTAGGAGGTGTAGATAATCCTTTACTACAATCAAATGAACCAGGACCACCACCCAATAATATTGGAGAGTATGCGTTCCAAACAATTGCAACGAACCTCAGAGGATATAGACAACAAGCCTTTAATGGTAGTAGTTATGCCGTAATTAATGAAGAAATTAGATTACCTATTTATAATACCTTCTTTAATCGTCCACTTAAATCTGCTTTTCTACGCAATTTACAGCTAGTGACCTTTGTAGATTTAGGTGTAGCGTGGCGCGGGATTCTTCCATTAGAAAAAAATGTAAATCCTGTAAATCAAACAAATAGTGGTAATACAGTAGCAACCTTTGTAAATGAGCAGGATATTATGGGTCTAGGATACGGAGTAGGCGCTCGAAGCAAACTCTTTGGCTATTTCGTTCGTTTTGATATGGCATGGAATATTGAACAAGACGAAACCAAGCCAAGGTATCACGTTTCTTTAGCTACTGATTTCTAGGGCGCCCCTGAGTTGGCACACCGCCAAAGAAATTGTAAATTTGCCCGCCTTATGTCGCAGTACCAAATACCGCAAAAGTTGAATATGCCTAGCATTGAAGAAACGATTCTTCAAAAATGGCAAGAGCATGAAACTTTTGAACAAAGTATAAAAATAAGAGAAGGTAAAACACCTTTTGTTTTCTATGAAGGACCACCATCAGCCAATGGTATGCCCGGGATACACCACGTAATATCGCGTACGCTAAAAGACTTAGTTTGCCGCTATAAAACGATGCAAGGTTTTAAAGTAAACCGAAAAGCAGGTTGGGATACACATGGTTTACCTATTGAGTTGAATGTTGAGAAAGAGTTAGGTATTACCAAAGAAGATATTGGCACAAAAATTAGTGTTGAAGACTATAACAAAAAATGTCGTGAAACCGTATTGCGCTTCAAAGACCAATGGGATAGTATCACACAAAAAATGGGCTACTGGGTAAACTTAGACGACCCATATGTTACCTACGAAAACAATTATGTAGAAAGTGTTTGGAGCTGTTTGAAAACGCTATATGATAAAGGTTACTTATACAAAAGTGTATCAATTCAACCATATAGCCCTGCGGCCGGTACTGGGTTAAGCTCACATGAGTTAAATCAACCAGGTACCTACCAAGATGTAAAAGATACTAGTGCAACCGTACTTTTTAAAGCTATAAAAAACGAAGCTTCTAATTTTCTTTTTGAAAAAATAGAAGGTGATGAGATAAGTTTCTTAGCCTGGACAACTACTCCATGGACCTTGCCTTCAAACCTTGGTTTAACGGTAGGTAAAAAGATTGAATACAGCATTCTTAAAACCAAAAACCCATACACTAGCGATGTACAGTTTGTAGTTATTGCTACAGCTCTTATTTCAAAGTATTTAAAGCCTGAAGGTGAAAATGCGAACTTTGATGAAGAAAGTAAAATTGTACCTTGGATAAAAATTGATACAGTAACAGGTGCAAAGCTTGAAGGGATTCGTTATGAGCAATTGCTTTCATTTGACAGTAACAAAGCCGAAAATATCGAAGGCGATCCTTTTAAAATAATCATTGGTGACTTTGTAACTACTGAGGATGGTACGGGTATTGTGCATACAGCACCAGCATTTGGAGCAGATGATTATAAAGTTGGTCAAAAAAATAATTTGGGTATTGTAACCCTTGTAGATAAAGAAGGTAAGTTTATTGAAGGTACAGGAGAGTATAGCGGCCGATTTGTCAAAAATTACAAAAACCAGGAAGACTACGTTGATGTAAATGTGGATATAGCTGTTGAGCTAAAATTAAAAGGTCAAGCCTTTAAGGTTGAAAAATATGAACACTCCTACCCGCATTGCTGGCGTACAGATAAACCAATTATTTATTACCCACTAGACGCTTGGTTTGTACGTACCACTGCCGTAAAAGATCGTCTACTTGAATTAAATAAAACCATAAATTGGAAACCAGCATCAACAGGCGAAGGTCGCTTTGGTAATTGGTTAGAGAATATGGTAGATTGGAATTTGAGTCGTTCTCGTTTTTGGGGAACCCC
>CALJNC010000071.1 GCA_937981995.1 uncultured Chitinophagaceae bacterium | reverse complement strand
AAATGATAGCTCGCTCCACAGTACAACAAGTAATAGACGCTGCCGATGTGGTTGACGTAGTAGGGAGCTTTGTGACCTTAAAAAAACGTGGCGCCAATCTATTAGGTCTTTGTCCATTTCATAATGAAAAAACGCCATCCTTTACAGTATCTCCCAGCAAAGGAATTTATAAATGTTTTGGCTGTGGCCAAGCGGGCAATGCGGTTAAATTTATTCAAGAGCATGAAAAGCTTTCTTTTCCTGAGTCCATTAAATGGTTAGCTAAGCGCTATAATATACAAGTAGAAGAAAAAGAGAGAACACCTGAGGAACAGCTTCAACAAAAAGAAGAAGAAAGCCTTAGAATTATAAATGACTTTGCAGCAGAATACTTTCATGCTACCTTAAAAGAAGATGCTGAAGGAAAACGAATAGGTCTCTCCTATTTTAAAGAAAGAGGATTTGTAAATGAAACAATAGACACTTTCAAATTGGGCTACTCGCCAGAAGATCGACAATCTTTCTCATCAAAAGCTATAGCAAAAGGCTATAAAAAAGAACTATTAGTAACTGCCGGTTTAATAGGCGATCGTAACGGACAATTGTATGATAAATATAGTGGCAGAGTTATTTTTCCTATTCAAAATCAAAGTGGTAAAATAATTGGTTTTGGTGCGCGCATTTTAAAAAGCAATACCAAAGCACCCAAATATATTAACACCCCTGAGAACCCCATTTATCATAAAAGCAAAACGCTTTACGGAGTTTTTCAGGCAAAGAAAAGCATCGCACAACAAGATGAATGTTTTTTGGTTGAAGGCTATACTGACGTAATTTCATTGTATCAAGGTGGTGTGCAAAATGTGGTTGCAAGCAGCGGCACATCACTTACCGAAGGGCAGCTGTATTTACTTAAACGATATACCAATAACTTAACCATACTATATGATGGCGATGCGGCGGGCATTAAGGCGGCACTGCGTGGTATGGACATTGCATTAGAAGTAGGCTTAAACGTAAAGCTCGTTTTATTACCTGCAAACCATGACCCTGATTCTTTTATGCAAGAAAACGGTGTAGATGGTTTTAAGCAATTTGTAGCCGAGAATAAAAAAGACTTTGTAGTATTTAAACTAGAAGCTTCGCTTAAAGAAGCACAAGGAGATAACTTAAAAAAATCGCAACTTATAAATGAAATCGCTGAAACGATTTCTAAAATTAATAAGATAGAAGAATTCTCAAAACAACAAGATTATATAAGACGCTGTGCTCAATTACTAAAGATTGATGAAGCTGGCTTGGTAGCCCTGGTAAATAAAAAAATTAGAGTAAGTATAGGCAAAAAAAAATCAGAAAAAGAGCGAGAAGAGCTTAAAAACCTTGAACAAGAAGCTGCGCCTGAAATTATTCATGAGCAAGATACTGCTCTTAGTTTAAGCCAAAAAGATTATAAGCAAGAGCAAGGTTTGCTGCGTGTACTTATGCAATATGGTAACCGCGAATTTGATGACAATTCAAGCGTAGCAGATTTTGTTTTTAGCCTGGTACAAAGCGATGATTTTATAAATGATAAATGGAAGCAACTCTTTACCCTTTATAAAACAATGTATGAGGATAGCCTTCAATTTCCTGAGTTAAAAAACTTTACCCATTCTACTGAGGAAGGTATTAGCCAGGCGGCTATCGAAGCTATACAATTAGACTTAGATTTTGAACCAAGCAAAAACTGGAAAGAGATTCATAAAATTGATATTCCTACAAGAGATGAAACTTTTTTAGAAGATGTAGAAAAAACGGTTGATTATTTTTACCTGCGTAAAATCAAAAGCATTTACAAAGAGCAAATTGACGAGCTAAAAGATTTTACTCCTCAAGAAAATGCAGAAGAAATTCATATAACGCAACAGGCCATTCTTGAAATTAAAAATAGAGAGCGAGAAATTTTGCAAAAATGGAAGATTGCCAGCATTGGCTAAAAGCCAAGCCCAATATGTACTTGCACACGTTGGTTTCTCCATTTAGCTTCATTGCCTAAGTCGTTTACATTATTGATACTTGTTATGAACCGTCCTCCAATATTAAACTTAGGTATTGGGCCCACTTTCCCAATATTAAGCCATACACCTGCCACGGCAGAAAGTTCTCCATTGGAAAATACACTGAGGCCTTGCTCTAATATGCTACCATTATCTATTTCTCCTAATCTGCTTGTATACTGTGGGCCCGCCTGTAACCATAAAATTTGATTAAGCTTGTAGTTAACTAAAACAGGAATTGAGAAATTATGAAATGTAAACTTACCTGTAGCCAAACTATCTTTTCCCGCTTGAAAATACTGAGAATACAAACCTGAAAAAGCAGTATCACTTACGGCAGTATTCATACTCCAAAGACCTTCAATTTGTATACCAAGGCGCTTGCCGTTAATAGCTAAAAACAAGCCTGCCAATGCATTTGTATTATAAGTTTGTAACCATTCCTCACCTACTACTTTATTAAAATTGGCGCCGGCTTTGGCGCCTATTAATATATCATAGCCATAAGGTGTTGGCTCTTTTTTACTTTGAGCAAACAGTGCACTTCCATAAACGATAAGAAAAAGCAAGAAAAATAATCTTTTCATAAATTAGGTTTTGCTAAAAATAGGAAGAAAAATATATTACAACATCTGTCATTATTCCTACTAAAAATAAAATTGTGGATTGTCGATGGTAATAAGTTGGAATAAAATAGATTTGCCTACCTGCCCGGGTGGTGAAATTGGTAGACACGCTACGTTGAGGTCGTAGTGCGCTATTATTGCGCTTGCTAGTTCGAATCTAGTCTCGGGCACCAAGCTGTTCCTTCAAATCGCAGGGGCGGCTTTTTTTTTATATCTTATTGAGTTCTATCCTAAAAGTTGTTCCTACTCCCATCTCACTATTCTTTACAAAAATCTCGCCCCGGTGATACTCTTTTACTATTCGTCTTGAAAGTGACAATCCAAGCCCCCATCCTCTTTTTTTTGTTGAGAACCCTGGTTTAAAAATCGTTTCCCACTTTGCTTTAGGTACACCTTTACCTGTATCGGCAACTTCTATTATAGCTCGGTTATTCGTTTCAGAGAGTCTTAAGTTAATTTCCCCTACTCCTTGTAATGAATCAATGGCATTACGAATTAAATTTTCTATAACCCATTCAAATAGCGGTTTGCTCATTTCTATTGGTGATTGACTATCATAGTCTACTTGCAAATCAACTACAACCTTCTTAGGTGCACGCAGCTTCATATAGTTTACTATAGTACGCAATACGGGTTCTATTTCTTCAACCTTAAGTGTTGGCTGGCTTCCTATTTTAGAAAAACGATCAGCAATCGTCTGTAAACGATATACATCGTTTTCCATTTCCTGCGTGATTTCTTCATTACCTCCTTTATCTCGTAGCAATTGTAACCAACCTAGCAATGAAGTTAATGGTGTACCTAATTGGTGAGCGGTTTCTTTACTCATTCCTACCCAAACTTTATCCTGAATATATTTATTACTATTATTCAAAAAATAAATAAGTAAAATAACAAAAAGGAAGAGTACACCTAAAACGCCATATGGGAATCTTCTTAAGCTTTGAGTAAGTGAAGACTCCCCGTAATAAACATATTGGGTAGTCACAGAATCATAAATTACAGGAATTTTATGACCTTGCTCTTTATAAGATTTTAACTGCTTCACCAGATACCTTGCCCGAACCGTTGAATCCTCTTGACCTTCAATCTCGCTATGATTTACATCCATATTAGGCTGAATCTCGTCATTGGAATTTGTAATGATTATAGGAACCGTTGTATTCCGATTGATAATCTCAATAGCTAAATCCAAGTCAGGATCCAAGGCATTTTTACCAAACGTTTCTAGCGCTTTGGCTACGTCCTCAACTTTTTTAGTTTCTTCATTCGCTAATTTATTACTTAAATTATTCGCGAAATACAATGAGTATACTGATATAGCAACAGCTACCAATACAAAAAACGTGCGCCAATTTACAAATCGTTGAATCAAACCGAGGTAGTAAAAATATACAAAAAAGCCGTCTCCTACTAGGTAGAAGACGGCTTATTACATTACTGTAAATTACTTTATTATGAACTTAACAGCTGTCCTAGCTTGCTCACTACTTAAATTCAAGAAATAGAGTCCACTATTCAAAGAGGATACGTTCAACTTATGTTGTTGTCTCCCTTTATCAATTTTAAGCGTACCATTTTCAATTTTTCTGCCTGCCATATCTAACAAACTATAATTTACTGTTCTTGCTTTAGATGAAGCGGTTTGTAAATTCAACTGAGAATTAACATCGCCTAATACACTAATTTTTAAATCAGTTGAAGTAAATCTAGAAGTACTTAATGGACCATCGGTAACCAAAATGTCATCAATGGACCATTCATCTGCGTTGGTCGTATCAGAAGTATACTTAAAGGCAATATGAAAATTATTTGCTTTATAAGAAGTCAAATCAGTATTGGAAAAATATCTCCAAATAGTATCCAACATGGGCCAACTAGGTCCTTGAACAGCAGTCCAAGTTGCGGTAGTTGGGCTTCCAAGTCCTGAGTAATTTGTAGAAACTAAAATCTCTTTTGTAGTGTTAGCAGGGAATCGAAGCTTACCCCAAAGATGCAAATGTGGTGCCGCCATACCACTAAAATCAAGGGGAGGAGAAACTAACCAATCTATATTATCCTTAGGCCCGCCATTTGCATAGCCATTCATACGCACTGCGCTAGAATCATTATGACCAAAAGTAGTACAACGCCAGTTTTGACCACCCGTTTCAGAATGCGCTGCAAATACTCCAAACATTGGATCCGAGCATCCTGTAAAGGTTTCATTTAAGCTTGTAACAGCTGGCGGAGGTGTTGTATTTTCTGATTGAAAATTCCAAGTAGTATCATTACCTATACCACCAAAAGCTCCAGTGCCTGTTAATAATAAACCAGAATCTATTTGCACAGCATAACTAGTATTAGATTGCAAGCTAATTCCACCAAGTGTAGCTGTATTACCAGAGGTGGTCACATTGGTAACTGTTACCGAAGAAGAATTTGTTAAGTCTTTCAATGTAACATTACCTGTACCAAGCGATGCAATTGCCTGGTCAAGTGTAATAGTAAGTGAGGTTGTACTCAATGGTACATTTATTGAATTATCTAATGGACTGGTTGAGGTAATCGTAGGTGGGCCAGGAGGTAATGGACCATTCATATCATATAAGGTAAGACTTAAATCATCAACTGATAAACCATCATCACTACCAGCAGAATTTAAGTCAATCCACTTAAAAAATATTGTCCCACTAGTTGGTAAGGCAACTGTAATCGTTCCAGCAATCGTATTTTGATTCAAGGCCAAGTTACCATCAAGCGCTCCTGTAGTCAATACATTAGAAGCCGAGAATAAATCCAAAGCCGCTAAACTAGTCCAAGCTGCGGCAGTATCATCAATTCCAGTAGCTGTTGTAGAATAACTAAAGTAAGAAGAATCCAAACCTGCTCCTGAACCTTCGCGCCACTGCTCCATAGTAGCTGCAACATCAATTGAGGTCAAAGCATATCCTGTATTATTAATAAAGCCAAAACCAAAACTTACATTATTTGATCCGGAAGCCTGACTGCCAAAAGAGCGTTCGTTAGAGTTTGCAGCACCATAACTATAAGCATCTCCCGCAGTAGAACTTCCTGTACTACCACGATAAGCTTGATTAGCGCTGGAACTACTGCCGTACTCGAATACACTCCAACCAGATGGATAGACCGTATTGGTGTTCATAGTATTATTAAGTAAGGAGTTAAAATTTTGAGTGTAACTACCCCATTGCATATTATGAGGTGTTTGGGCAAAAGCAAAAGTGCTTAAGGCTAGTAAAAGGGTAAGGAGTTTTATTTTTTTCATAACGTAAAGTTTAAAGTATATATTAATTAATGTCTGATGATCTTCTTATTACTAATTGTGGGCCATTAAAGTCAGATACAATTGCTTTTACATCAACATTTCCTGAAGGAACCTGATCATTTGCAAATGCAGCAGAAAAAGAAGTATACATATCAATACTTCCAGTTGCATCGGTTATGGTTAGACTCCCTCCAAAAGTTGAACCTCCGGTAACTGAAGCATTTTCAATTTTCACAAAGGTTGATTCCCAAGCATCATGATTTGCAAGTATTTCTGCAACCGTTGCCGTTCTTGGAGTTAGAGAGTTTGTACTACTGACCTCAGTAACTCTTCCAATATCAACATTATTCAATTGTAATAAACCATTGTACTCAGAAATTTCTTGGCCACTTACATCAATTTCTAATTCGTCCCCCATCAAGAAACTTGTGTTTGAATTACCAAAAGCAAGACGAAGGGCAATCCCTCCAGATGCATCTTCTACAAAAAGATTTCTATCTGAAACGTTTCCTTTGTTTACATCGGAGGTTACAAATACCTTTATTTTAGTTCCTAATGGAGCTGACGTTTGAACCCCTTGATATAAGCTTCTTAAAGCACTAACAGTGGATAAAGTATTATTGGCACCGCAACGTTCTCCATCTAAGTCTACATCATCCAAGCCTCGCACAAGAAGTTGTACTGTTGTTCTAGACGTTGAACTATAAACCGAATAAATTCCTTTAATCGTGCCGTTTCCTTCTGGGATTCTACTGCCTCTAAAACTAGCATATGCACTTGTACGTACAACAAGTTTGTCGCCTAGACAATTCTGCAAATTACGATCCGTACCAGAACCAACATCAGGCACTTCTGCCCAAAAAGTATCTACTTCACTTCCTATGAATTCAACGTCTGATAATTCAACAAGCATTCCAAGCATTTTTTTATTGACCGGATAATTTTTCAAATCATTAAT
>CALJNC010000070.1 GCA_937981995.1 uncultured Chitinophagaceae bacterium | reverse complement strand
GTGGCTAATACCATTGTAACAAAAACAGAATAAAGTAAAAATGGCTAGATAGGCTTTCAACAATACCACCCATACCAAATAACAACCACTTACGTTAATACTTTCAGTCACTTAATTTTATGCAAGCCATTGGGTGTAAATTTGCAGCCTACTAAATGATTGTACGCACACTTATAACTTTTGCAACTAGCTTTTTAATTTTATACGCTTATAGGGCGTTGCATATCGTTACTAAAAAATGGTCTAAATTACCTCGACGGTTTACGCGTATTGCCTTTTTGGTGCTTACCTTTTTTGTGTACATCACTACCACCTATATTTCTGTAAATTTTGAGACATACAAGGATACTGAAGCACTAATGAATTACACTATAGTGGGCGCTATCACACTTTCTGTAACGGTGCTTTCTATTTGTATTATTCAGTTAATTGGGGATCTTATTTTGTTATTCAGGTACCTAAAATTTAGAGCAAAAAATAAAGAAATAGTAAGTGGTGGAAATGAAATGACGCGCCGCACTTTTGTAAGTAAAATGGCATTGGCGGTTGGAGGCGTAATGCTTGGTTCTTTTTTATGGGGAACAACCAAAGGAAAGTATGGCTGGCGTGTATTAAAAAACAAATTGTCTTTTGATAATTTACCCGCATCTTTTGACGGATTAAAAATTGTACAAATTTCTGATTTACACTTGGGTAGTTTCCAAAATAATTTTGAGCCCTTACAAGAAGCTGTTGAAATGATTAATGAGCTAGAGGCTGATTACATAGTTTTTACAGGCGACTTAGTAAACGAGACATATACTGAAGCAGAACCATGGATAAATGTTTTTAGAAAACTAAAAGCTAAAAAAGATAAATACGCCATTTTGGGTAATCATGATTATGGTTGGGGCCGGGGTCATGAAATGACACCGGAGAGTAAACAAACCATTAGTAGGGGTGTGGCCGCAATAGCGGAAAAAATGGATTTTAAAATGCTATTGAACGAGCACACTATCTTAGAACAAGATGGCGAAAAAATTGGATTGGTTGGAGTTGAAAATTGGGGTTACTCGCCTCAAGGATGGTTCCCTACGGAGGGAGATTATACCAAAGCTTCTCAAGACATGGAGGACGTTCCATTCAAAATATTATTAAGTCATGATCCAACGCATTGGGACCATAAAATTATGGGCAAGGAAAATGTGGATTTGACTCTTGCCGGACATACGCATGGCGGACAAATGGGAATAGCAATTCCTGGTTTATTTGAAATTAGTGCTGCAAAATTTTTTTACGATCGTTATGCTGGTGCTTATAAAGAAGGTAAACAACATTTATACGTAAACCGAGGTATGGGCTTTTTAATATTTCCTGGGCGGGTAGGAATGCCACCTGAGATTACTTTGCATACATTGAATAAAGCGTAAGACGGCTCTTTTTAAAACGTCTTTTATTTAGATTAAATACATTCTCATGAGAACAATAAAACAAATCATCCCTGCCCAAAAAGTAAATATGGGCGGTCATCTATTAGATCAACCCTTACCTGCTGCGGGCGTAGATTCTTTGGATCCTTTTTTATTAATTCATCATTGGGAAAGTACCTTACCTGGTGGTCAAAAAGAAAATGAGGTAGGAGTAGGCCCTCATCCACATCGTGGGTTTTCGCCAGTTACTTTTATTTTTAAAGGAAGTATTACACACAGAGATTCTTTGGGAAACCATGCCGTAGTAAAAGACGGTGGCACACAATGGATGTTTGCTGGTAAAGGCGTAACACATAGTGAGCGTTTTGGAAAAGATCTTCCTATGCAAGGTGGCGAGTTAGAGTTTATTCAATTTTGGGTAAATGCACCACGAGAACATAAACTAGCAGCTCCTTATTATCAACCGATCTCATTAGAAGAAACACCATTAGTAAAAGAAGAAAAATCTAATGTATGGGTAGTGAGTGGCGAGTACAAAAATGTAAAAGGTATAGCTCCAACTTACTCACCCCAACTTTTATTACGTGGTGAAATTGAAGCGGAAGGCACAATCAATATTCCTATTAATGAAAATTATAATGCGCTAATGTATTTACTAGATGGCGAAGTAGAAGTTGATAATAAAACACTAAGCCGCAAAGACATGGCCATTTTTAATAATGAAGGCAGTGAAATAAAAATCAGGGCAACTAAAAAAACACGCTTTATCCTTTTAGCCGGAGAACCTATAAATGAACCTGTAGCTTCTTATGGACCTTTTGTTATGACGAATCAAACTGAAATTATGGAAGCCATGCGCGATGCACAAATCGGTAAAATGGGCATCCTGATTGAAGAGTTTGAATAATTATGGAATCTTAGCTTCCAATTCATCTTATACGTAAATAATAAATTATGAAACGTATAATAAGCGCAGCAACCCTACTATTTATAGGGATCCAAGGATTTAGCCAAGTGGCTATTCCCTCAAAAATTAAGAATGTAAAAGTATTTAAAAACAATGCTGAAATAAACCGAACTGCAAAAGCAACGGTAACACCGGGCAAACAAGAAATAGTTATCACCGGTATTTCTACTTCAATAGATCCTTCTAGTTTACAAATAAAATTTAATAAAGCTTCTAGTGAATTACTCTCTGCTAAGTATGAGCCCAATCATATTTTAGCGCACGTCAATAATCCAAAAGTAGAAGAACTTAAAACAATAAGCGAAGGATTGGCTGATGACCTTTCTTGGGTAACAGATCAAAAAAATGCGCTCTTAGGTATGGAGGAAGTTCTTAAAAAAAATCAAGACCTAGGCGGTCAAAGTGGTTTTACGCCAGCGCAAGTAATGGAGTTAAGTAATAAGTATCGAACCAAATATCTTGAGATACGCAAAGAATTAAAAACGATTTTAAAAGAAGAAAAAAAAGTAAAAACAAAACTTGCCAGCGCTAAAAGACAGCTACAAGAAATGAATGCAAAATTCAATAAACCTACAGGTACAATTGTACTACAAGTTTCTTCTAGAGCAACTTCTGCACTAAATATCAATTGTACATATACGGTGCGCAATGCTGGTTGGACACCTTTATATGACTTACGCTCATCAGGGATAAGTGAAAACGTAAAGCTAAATTATCGAGCAAATGTTTATCAAAACACGGGGCAAGACTGGAAAGATGTAAACATGACTGTGTCCACTGGTAACCCTACACAAAATAGTGAACGCCCTATTTTATCTCCTTTATATGTAAACATTCAACAGCCTTATCGAATAAAAGCATTGGGTAAATCTAAAGAAAGCGCACTCAACATGGGCTTGGCTAGTAAAGACGAAAGGGCTGATGAACACTTTGGTTATGTAGCAAATGCTCAAATAGGAGAGAACCAATTAAACGTTGAGTTTAAAATAGAAAACAAACAAAGTGTATTAAGCGATGGTAAGAAAAACTTACTTGCATTAAATACCTATAGCTTACCTACCAAGTACATTTATCATACCGTACCTAAGCTATGTGATGGTGCATTTTTATTGGCCAAAATTGCTGATTGGAGTCAATATAATTTAGTAGCTGGTAAAGCCAATTTATTTTTTGAAGGGGCTTTTGTTGGCACCTCCTACATAAATCCCAATATAACTTCCGATACTATGTTGCTATCTATGGGTAGAGATAACGGAATTGTTGTAGAGCGTAAAGCCATTGAGAAATACGCTAAAACCAAAGCCATTGGTTCCAATAAAAAAGAGACGATAGGCTATGAACTAATTGTAAAAAACAAAAAATCAATCCCCATTACTATTGAAGTTATGGATCAAATTCCACTTTCACAAAGTAGTCAAATTAATGTAGAACTTGAAAATAAAGGAAATGCTGAGCACAATAGAAAAATTGGTAAGCTATTATGGACCACAACCATTGCTCCACGTGCTTCTTGGAAAGATCAATTTGTTTATACCGTAAAGTACCCTAAGAATAATGCAATTGCAGGCATTAAGTAAATAGAACTATTTATGGTTTAAGGGTTGGCTCATGTCAACCCTTTTTTAATTTTCCTTAAACCCGAATTATGTAAGTTTGCAGCCAGTAACCATGAGCAACCCACAAGATTTTTATACTAACGAGTTGGCACGGCATCAATTGGATGGCCAAGTAGCTAAAAAGCAAATTACACAACTCAGTTTGGTTCGTCTATTTGTTTTTTTAGCAACTGTAGCAGGTATTTACTTTGCATATCCAAAGGGCTCTTTGTGTTTTGCTATTGGTATCGTAGGTATAGCTCTTTATTTATTTTTAATAAAAAAACATGTGCAGCTAAAAGCAAAAAGAGACTTAGCCTTAGCACTTGCAACAATCAACGAAGAAGAATTAGAAATAGGCAAAGGTAATTTTCATCATCGGGAGCAAGGTGCAGCATTTCAAAATCCTCAACACTACTTTAGTTTAGATATCGATTTATTCGGTAGGGGTTCTTTATTTCAATATATCAATCGTACCGAGATACAAGAAGGTGCTAAAGCCTTGGCAAATGCATTAACCGCAAATGATATTACGAACATTGAAAAACGCCAAGAAGGAATAAAGGAACTAGCGGCAATGCCTAAATGGCGACAACTATTTGCTGGTACGGCCCGTTTAGTAAAAGCAGAAACCTCGGCTATTGAAATATTGGATTGGTTAAAATCCTATCAAGCCTTCATACCTAAAAGTATGAAATGGGTGCCTACTATTTTTAGTGTACTAAGTTTGGTAGTGCTCTTATTATATGGTTTTGATTTTATTCCTGAATTAGGGATACTTGCTTGGTTTCTATTGGGTCTTGCTATTACTGGACGTTTTACCAAAAAAACAAATGAACTTTCTAATCATATTGATCAAGTAAAAGATACATTTCGTCAGTATGCATCTCTCTTACAACAAATTGAAACCCAAGAATTTTCAACGCCGCTATTAAAAGAAAAACAAGAACTTATAAAATCTAACGGTAAGGAAGCCTCATTAATTTTTAAAGAATTTTCTAAATTGATTGACACCTTTGATAGCAGAAAAAATATATTATCGGCGGTAGTATCTAATGGGTTTATGTTGTTTGATATTAAACAAACCTATAAAGTAGAAGAGTGGATTGCTCAATACAAAGGCAAGCTCAACGATTGGTTTGAGGTGATATCATTTTTTGATGCGTATAATTCTCTAGGCACTTATGTTTTTAATAAGCCACACTATATTTTTCCAAACATTCAAAATACGCAAACTACCATTGACACAAAAAGTCTTGGACATCCTTTATTAAAAGAAGAAAAGCGCGTTGATAATAATTTGCATATTGACAATCAAGAATTTTTTATTGTAACCGGCGCAAATATGGCCGGGAAAAGCACTTTTCTAAGAACAGTTGGTTTGCATATTGTAATGGCTAATGTAGGTTTACCTATCTGTGCATCAGAAAGCAGATATACCCCTGTAAAGCTTATTACTAGTATGCGCACAGTAGATTCACTTACAGATGATAGCTCATACTTTTTTGCGGAGCTTACACGCCTTAAATTTATTATTGATGAAATAAAAAAGGAACCTTACTTTATTATTTTAGATGAAATACTAAAAGGAACGAATAGCACAGATAAAGCCATCGGCTCTAAAAAGTTTGTAGAAAAATTGGTAGCATCTAATGCAACAGGAATTATTGCTACACATGATTTAAGTCTGTGCGAAATAGAAAAAGAATTAGAGCAAGTAAAAAATTATTATTTCGATGCCGAAATTATAAACGACGAATTACATTTTGATTATACTTTCAAAGACGGCATTTGTAAAAATATGAATGCTTCGTTTCTTTTGAAGAAAATGGAGATTGTGTAAACTAATTTTTCGTTTGTCGTCTGTTTATTAAAGTAAACTTTCCCAAAAAATCAAACATGAATAACAAAACCAAACAACTCATATTCCGTATTGCACTTGGACTCTTAACCGTATTAATGCTTTTCTCAGCAAGTATGTATTTTTTCAATACTGAAATGATACGCGGAGCCTTTACAAGTCTTGGCTATCCCACCTATATAATTTATCCTTTGGCTGTAGCCAAAATTTTAGGATTGATTGCCATCTGGACCAACAAATCTAAAATGCTTACTGAGTGGGCTTATGCAGGTTTCCTATTTGATTTTATTCTTGCCTTAGCTGCTCATCTTTCAGTTGCTGACGGCGGGTATGCCCTTTCGGCAATTGCCATAGCGTTGGTTTTTGTAGTGCGCTTTTTTGATAATAGATTAAGCCAATAAGTTTCGCACCTTAGCAGGAACTTCTCATATTTGCATAAATGAGTTTGTCCCTTGATTTATTAAAAAAACATTGGGGCCACGATAGTTTTAGAGACCTACAGCAAGAAGCTATAGACTCCATCCTAAGTGGCAAGGACACGCTTGTGATTATGCCTACAGGCAGCGGCAAATCACTTTGCTATCAACTGCCGGCGCTTA
>CALJNC010000069.1 GCA_937981995.1 uncultured Chitinophagaceae bacterium | reverse complement strand
AAACATTGCGAAACAGAAGTACTGATGGACTCACCAAAACGCAATTGTTTAATCGTGCAAAGTGTTTAGATGTTTTACATGCTTATTGGCAAACAGGCCTCTTCCCTCAGAATGAAGATTATGATTATCGTACTCCAATTTTTATAGATAAGTATAATACCTTTTGTGCAGTTGGACATATTATGAAGGAAACGGGTAGTGAAGATATTGCAAGAGCCATTAGTGAAAACAATAACTTAATTTATGTACGAGAAATTCAAAATAAAGAAGCTGCGCTTTGGATAAAAGTATCTGGTTTAACTATGGAGGAATGTGCTTGGATACAGCCAGGTTATGGCGGAGGAGCTATTAAATATAATTTAGATCTTTCTGGTCTTAGTACTACAACACCTATTGTAAATAGGGCGGTAATTGGTCCAACATTACCCGTAACATTTAGCGCAACAATAAGTTCTACTGGTGGAGCTGCTCCCACATTTGATGCTAATGGTAATGCTTTATTTGGACTAGCAGCTGGAACTGTACAATGCATAAACTTGTCGTTTCAAGGTGCCCCTGGATTTTTAATGCGTGTACAAGCTGCTTCCGTTTTGGGTGGTACTTTTGACTCAAACGATTCGCTCAATTTAAGTAGCAGCTTCGTTTATAGTACGTCAAATCCATTACCATTTGAAAACTCAGGATTATTTGGACCTTCAACTTATTTAGTACCCTTGTCTGATGTCTCCATAGACACCAGTTGGTTCTGGGAATTTTTCCCAATTAATTACACGCCACAAGCTCAGTTTACAATATGTGCATCAAGAACACCTACTTCTTCTAGTACAAATATTGACTTACCAGTTAATTTATGTGTGTTAGTCGATGCTTCAGTACAAGTTAAATACAATGATTTCACTCTTAGCAAAACGAATGAAGATGTGAACATAGCGTGGAGTACGCTTACGGAAAACAATAATGACTATTTTACTATAGAAAAGTCAACAGATGGATCCATTTGGGAAGCAATTGGTCAAGTAAATAGTAAAGGAAACAGTTCAACTGAAACAAAGTATTCATTTATAGATACAGAGCCTGTTATCGGAAAAAATTGGTACAGACTTCAAACTACTGACAAGGATAATAATTCACAATACTCTGTAGCCAAGTCAATAAATTTTGGAATCAGTAGCAAAAGCTATGAAATAATTACGGCCAATCCAGTAGACAATGAAATTGTTGTACGTATAGAGGAGTCAGAATTACTAGATGATGATTACTCAATAATAAACTCTTCAGGACAGAAACTTGAAACGGTTAAACAAATAAATGCTAGTCAGCTTAAGTTTGATGTTTCACACTGCCCACCAGGTATTTATTTCTTGCGTTCAAATCATTTCAATTATAAATTTTTGAAAAAGTAAACGTAGGTTTGATTGGGTTTTGATGTAAGACCAATGCTAAAGGCTCATTATGTAGTATATTGCAGAAGCTAGTATGGCTTCAAATCGTTTATTCTTATTTCTAGTTGTTTTGCTTGGAGTTTCTTCATGTTGTAAACATGAAATTGACCCGAAGCCAATTGCTGTGCCCCTTGCTAATGGTACTTTGGAAAATCAGTTACCGCATACCCTACTTACGGTTTCCAATACGGCTACTGAGGATCAAACAAAAAGTATTTTTTTTTATGATAAAAATGTCGTGGACTTGGTTTTTAGATCGATTGGTGTAGAAGATGCTAATTCATCTAATACAAAGTTATGGGTCCAGATAGTAAACCCAGATATTAAGGTCTTTGCTGATGTGCAAATTGATTCTTTTTTTGCAGACACCTCATCGTTTGGTGGTAGTCCAATTTTAGAAGTTCATAATAGAGATACTGGATCTAATTTTTATGAAATGGATACGGCTTTATTGGCTTTACCATTTACCTTCAATCAATTAGAAAACTATCGTCCAAGATTATTTGACCAAACGGTAGCTACGGTGCACGTAAAGTTTAATGAACGTTTAAGGTCCGACAGTATTCGGTACGACGTAGAGCGTGGCGTTATGAAAAGAAAAAATTCAGAGTATGTAGGCTTTAAAAATATAGAAAATGGGGATGTATTTTTTATAGAATTGGAAGGTCGTTATACTCTTAAGTCTATTGAGGTTCGTAAAGATTAAATATTCTTTTCAAGGAAGATATTTCCAGTATGCTAAAATTGAAATTAATCCTAAATCACTTTATACCATGGGAGCACTACAAAAAAATGAAGGAAATAATTAGAGCCTTATAATAAAGAAGCCATGATCAAAGTCATGGCTTCTCTTTAAATAAAAATAGGACTTGTTTACTTCGACAAACACGTGTTGTAACCAAGGTACCAATTTATATTACCTCGTGCATTTGTACCAATAGAGGTATTCCATTTTGATGAATATTTGTTCATGAAATTATTACTTGAATTGTCGTGTGAGCAACCCATGGTATGACCTACTTCATGTGCCATTAAGTTTTGAGCTTGGTAGGTACTGCTGCGCCATTCGCCAAAAGAGAATGCCTTTGCTCTCCAATTACACATACGCGCAATTCCATCGGCCTTACCTATTACACCTACTACATCATCACCAGTAAAGAAGTAGTTTACATCACCTTCTACGTACCAGCCATAATTATAAAATGCTGAGCATTCTCCAATAAATGTAGTTTTATTAGATTTAGTTTTAGGGTTATAGTTAGCTGATCCAGACCACGAATACAAGTATGACTTTCTTAATCTCCAATCTAAGCCAACATTATTGTATGCGTTGTATCTTTTGTTACCATAGTAAAAGCGCCAGTACATATAGTTATATGCGTTGCTTGTATTGTAATACTTTTGGTAGAACTGGTAGTCGCCTAAATACGTCAAGTTTACTTTCCAAGGGTTACTTACTACTCTTGCTTGTCCTTGCACATTGGTGGAAGAGTTTTCATCATTGTCGCAAGTGTAATTATTATCAATTAGGTTGGAGCCTTTATATAGCACGTATAAATCTTCGGGTGCTTTTTGGTCATAATTAAATAATGGTTCTAGTGAGTATTCATTATCGCCATCTATAATAACGGCTTCCATGCGTCCAAGTCCAAAAGTCATGATGGCTTTTTGATCTGAAGTTTTCAAATAACCTTCCATGGCATACACTTCATGCATTTTATGTTTTATGTGTTTATCATTTTCGCCTATTTCAATCATTTCAAAATCCGGTGCAAAATATTGATTTAGGTCATCGTTTTTCATTTGGAAATCCCACTCAGGATGACTTTCAATATTTAGATTTATAGGTATAAGAGAAGTGGATTGCTTTTGCGCTTCAGTAAAAACGGCGTTGTAATCAATGGTAATGATTTCGTAATCTTTAAAGTGTTTACTCATCAAAGATTCATACCCATTTTGTTCGTCTCCGGGCGATTCTTGTTTAGCACAAGAAGCTAAAATTAGTGTGAAAACAAGCGGTACAAGAAATAGTACGGCCCATTGTTTTTTTAGATTTTTCATAATTTAAATTTTAGGTGAATACCCAAAGTATAAAAAAAAAGCTTGAAATGCAAATGGCCGTTTTTTGTAAGATAACATTTACTTGACCAACGGACTATAACTTAAGGCTTTAGCTAGGTGTCTAAGCTATATAAAAGAAAGTATATGATTTATTAACTACCTCGTATATACGGGGAATAAAAACGAAAACTATGAAAACTAAAATGTTACTCCTCGCAGTCCTAGCTCTTATTACTATTATAGTAGATGCACGTACACCGCGTGTAAAAATCAAGAGTTTTACTTATCAAACAATTAAATTACCAGAAATGGCTTTACCTGCTACGCGCACCTATAGCATGTTTTTAGAAACATCTGCTGATTATGGTAATCTTGCTTTGCAGTATCAGAATGTAATTCAGATTCCAGGTTGGAATAAAGCTTCAGCTGGTGAGTATGCTGTTGATGTAAAGTTCTTTCCAATACAATATCATAAGCCGTTTATTATAAACAGACAGAAGTATATAAAAGATACTGCCGGTGTAATTGTAGATACCATATTCTTTTTTAGAAATGTTTATAAGGCAAGAGGGTTAGGTAGCTTACAGATAATTAATAACAAGAATCATACAATTTATGGCAACAACTTGAATGAAGTATGCCTTGAAACTACAGGTAGAGAGTTTAGAAGTAAGCGTGCCGCAAGAAAGCATCGTTTTAGAGAAGCAAATCGTTTACAACAACAAATGGTGAATGATTTTGCTCAGGCAATGACTAATCAGGTAAACAATCGTTTAGATGTTTTATTAGGAACGTATCCAATTACAAAAAGAAAATCTCTTATGATTGTGCGTAACAAGAAGCATAAAGAGTTTACACTGATGAATAGTTTTTTTAACCGCTTTGTGAAAATTGCTGATCGAGTAAATGCTACAAGTGATTTATCTCAAATTGAAAGCAAACTATATAGTGAGATTGCTTACCTCAATAATATTGAGAACAAATACAGAGGTAATAAAAAAGCAGATAAGAAGATGCGCTATATGGCATATAATAACTTAAGTGTGATATATGACATGCTAGAAATGCCTAAGAAGTCAATGTTCTATGCTCAAAAAATTAGAGACAATAGCTTTAGAAAATATAATGCTGGAGGTATGATAGCTAAAGCTCAAAACATGGAAAGATTGCAGGAGATACATACTCCATAAAAAAAACCCGCCTTGCATTTGCAAGGCGGGATTACTTTTTTTATTAATATCAATTATGCATCCGTAGCCTGTCCAGTAGAGAAACTAGGAACATAAATATTTTTCATAAATTGATCTTTAATATCTTTTAAGTCACGAGCTATGCTTCCGTCAAATAAATTGTTGTTTGCTTCTAGCACAAAACCTCCAATTAATTTTTCATCCACATTAATAGTCAGGTCTATTTCCTGACCGTTTAATTGTGATTTAATATTCTCAGTAATTTTAGTACGCATTGCATCACTCAACTCATGAGCAACTGTAAGTTCTACTGTACCAATATTTTTATGATTTTTATATTGCTCTTGGAATGCGCTAAATATTTCAGGAAGAAAAACATCTCTTTTTTTATTAATAATTAAATTAATAAAACCTTTTGTCATTTCATCTGTTCCTGATTTTTCAGCTAGTGCATTTACAATATTTATCTTTTTATCAGATTTGATAATTGGGCTACGGAAAAGGTTACTCAATTCAGCGCTACCAGCAGTCATGGCTTCAAAAGCAGACATGCTTGTACGTACTTTTTCTAATTTGTTTTGCTCCAAGGCAAGACCTAAAAGTGCTTTTGCGTATCGTGTTGCTATTAAAGGATTTCTCATGCTGTATGATTTAGTTCATCTGAATTTCAGAGGCCAATTTGCTTATGTAGCCTTCTTGTGCTTCTTTGTCTTTTAATTCACTACGCAATACTTTCTCACTTACTTCGATAACTAAGTTACCTACTTGATTTTTTACATCGGTAAGTGCAGCCATTTTTTCGTTTTGAATTTGCTGACGTGCATCGCTTATAATTTTATTTGCTTTGCCTTTTGCCTCACCTTCAGCGTCTGCAACTATTTTATCTTTAGTTTCTTTTGCTTCACGTAAAATTTGAGAACGCTCAGCACGAGCTTCGTTTAATACTTTCTCATTTTCCGATTGCATTGCTGCCATCTCTTTTTTTACACGTTCAGCACTTGCTATGCTTTCAGCAATATTGCTTTCTCGTTCATTTAAGGCTTCAAGAATCGGCTTCCAAGCAAACTTTTTCAATAGGAAAAAGAAGGTAAGAAAGGCAACCAAGGTCCAAAAAAACAATCCAAATTCTGGTAATAATAAATCCATTATTTTTTTCTTTTAATATTAATAATTCAATTCAATTTAAAAAATTACTGCGCTCGTGGCCCTTTGCGTTGAGCGCAGTAAGTAGTTTACCACGCCAATGGCGTGGTTGGTTCATTTAAAGAACGATCGCTAGGATACCAGCAATTACACCGAAAAGGGCAACACCCTCTACCAATGCAGCTGCAAGAATCATGTTAGAACGCAAATCTCCTGATACTTCTGGTTGGCGAGCCATAGCTTCCAACGCACCTTTACCAATTTGACCTACTCCTACACCTGCGCCCAAAGCTGCAATTCCTGCACCTACTGCGCCACCGGCTGAAGCGATTCCTTCTAATAAAACTGTTAGTACTGACATAATATATAATTGAATTTAAAAAGTGAACAAATTAATGATGCGGCTCTTCTATAGCTTGACCTATAAATACGGCCGCAAGGTTAGTGAAAATAAATGCTTGTATTGCTGCTACCAATAACTCCAGGAAAAACATAAATACTGTAAATCCAATAGAAACAGGTAAAAAAGCAAGACCAGCTACTTTGCTCAATGAGCCAAAGATAAATATGAGCAAAACCACACTTAATATAATAGTGTGACCTGCAAAAATATTAGCAAACAAACGAATAGCTAATGCCGCTGGCTTTATAAGTAAGTTAGAAACGATTTCAATCGGTACTAGAATAAGCTTGATTAAAAAAGGCACCCCAGGTGGGTTAAACATGTGTCCCCAGAAATGCTTGTTAGAGTTAGCCAACATAATCACGAAGAAGATTAAGGCTAAAACCAAAGTAACCGCAATATTACCCGTAAGATTCACAGCCCCAGGAGGAAAAGGAATCATACCAAACATATTGTTTACCCATATAAAGAAGAATAGTGTTAATAGGAAAGGCATGTACTTCATGTACTTGTCTTTACCTAAGTTAGGAACGGCAACAGAGTCTTTAATAAAGTCAATCACTGCTTCTACACCGTTTTGCAATCCTTTTGGTGCACTAGTACGACCAATACCGCTTTTATATTTTTTGGCAATTCCTGTAAATACAAAGAGCATTAAGATTATAGAAAGTAGCATAGAAACCACATTCTTAGTAATAGAGATATCATAAAATTTACTGCCATCAGCAGATTCTATTTTACCAGAAGTATGATTAAGTGAATAACCGTTATAAGAAGCATGACCATGCTCAAATTTTGAAGACATGAATAAATCTAAACCCTTAGTAGGGCTATAAATCATTACGGGTAAAGGAATAGTAATATGCTTTCCTCTAAAAGAAGTAATGTGCCAATCGTGTGCATCACGAATGTGACCAAAAATCTCACCTTTAATATCGAGTTTTCCTTCTTCCGCGTGTGCGTGATCCGCAGCTGCTCCGTGTGCACCATGCTGTGCGTTTCCGTTTAATGGGAAAGCAAATAGGGCAATTAATGCTAGAGCGTATATGAATACTTGTTTTTTCACAAAAAATTGGCTTCAAATTCGCGCCAAAGGTAATGTGGAATTGCATAAGAAAGAAAGGATGTTTGGAATATATTTGGGGTATTAACTTATATGTGCGGAATAGCTGGAATTGTCTTTAATAAACCAAATGGAAATATGCTTTCATTACTCAAAAAAATGAGTAATTGTATTGCCCATAGAGGCCCAGATGGTGAAGGTCAATGGCTCAACAATGGGCAATCAGTGGGTTTGGCGCATAGGAGGCTTTCAATTATAGATTTAGGCGGACGAGGTGCTCAGCCCATGCATTACAAAAATCGTTATACGATTACCTATAATGGTGAATTATATAATTATGTAGAATTAAAGGAAGAATTGGAAAAAAAGGGGCACCGCTTTCAAAATAATACTGATACAGAGGTGCTTTTGGCTCTTTATGCCGAATACGGCAAGGAATGTTTAAGTAGAATGGACGGCATGTTTGCTTTTGCAATTTATGATGAGCTTAAGCAAACTTTATTCTGTGCACGTGACCATTTTGGCGAAAAGCCATTTTATTATCACGCCAAAGGAGGTAATTTCTTTTTTGGTAGCGAAATGAAAGCTCTTTGGGCCGGAGGCGTGCCTAAGGAACAAAATCCTACCATGCAGTATAATTATTTGGCCTATGGATTTTTAAAGAATCCTGAAAATACTGCCGAGACTTTTTATAATGATATATATGAGTTGCCACATGGTCATTATGTTGAATATAATATAGCTGAAGCAAGTTATATATTACACTCTTATTATACGTTAGAGCAGGAGCAAATAGAAATAAGCGAGACACAGGCAAAGGAGCAGCTCATGGATATTTTAAATCGGTCAGTTAGGCATCGTTTACGATCAGATGTAGCTGTAGGTACCAGTTTAAGTGGTGGTATTGATAGCTCGGTTATTGCTAGTTTGGTCAAAGAACAAAGAGGGCAAGGAGCTTTAAAAACGTTCAGCGCCATATTCCCTGATTATAGTAAGGATGAAAGCTTTTTTATTGAACAAACGGTACAGAAGTTAGATATAGAAAGCTTTACATGCGTTCCAAGTTTAGCAGAATACAAAAATCAAAAGGAACTTTTTTTAAAACATCAGGAAGAACCTGTAGTAGATGAAAGTCCGTATATACTTTTCAAAGTATATGAGTTGGCAAGAAAAAATGGAATAAAAGTGTTGCTTGATGGGCAAGGTGCCGACGAAATATTTGCGGGTTATCACGCTTATTATTTTACGTATTTAAAAGAGCTTAGACAACGGAATAGAATATTATACCGCGATGAAATGAAACTTTTTAAAACCTTAGTAAGAAAAGGAATGATAAATGATTATCGTTTTTTTAGAAGGCAAAATTTAATGGGCATACTATTTGGCGAAAAGCTTAGTGATTTACGTATCTGGAAACAGAAATTGGATCAATTTAAAAAAACAACGATTGACCGAAGCCTTAAGCGTGCTGAGCATGGTAATAGTTTTAGAAGGAAATACGTATTTGAATCATTAGATGAAAACCTAAAATACGATGCGATGAAAGGCAAGTTGCAAACACTGCTCCGATATGCCGATAGGAGCTCTATGGCGCATGGTGTAGAAATTCGATTGCCTTATTTACATCATGAATTGGTAAACTTTGTTTTTTCCTTACCCCCTGAGCTTAAAATAAAAGAAGGATGGACCAAATGGATATTGCGCGAGACTTTTCAAGATTACCTGGCTGAAGAAGTTGTTTGGCGCAGAGACAAAGTAGGAGCGGAGGGTGAATTAAAATAGCGTATGCTTTGGTAACTTTACAAACGATAAAATGAATATTTTAATAACAGGAGGGGCTGGGTTTATTGGTTCGCACGTTGTGCGTCGATTAGTTTTGAATTATCCTGATTATACTATTTATAACTTAGATAAATTAACCTACGCCGGCAATTTGGAAAACTTGAAGGATATCCAAGACGCCAAGAATTATAACTTTATCAAAGGAGATATTTGCGATAAGGTTTTACTCCAATCCATTTTTGATGAGCATAAAATTACGCATGTAATTCATTTAGCAGCGGAATCTCACGTGGACCGATCCATAACCAACCCGCTTGCTTTTATTGAAACTAATGTTGTAGGCACAAGTAATTTATTATTGGCTGCAAAAGAAGCATGGCAAGATAATTATCATGGTAAAAAATTCTACCATATTTCAACTGATGAAGTTTATGGTTCGTTGGGAGATTCGGGCTTCTTTTATGAAAATACATCTTATGACCCACGCAGTCCATACTCTGCTAGTAAAGCAAGTAGTGATCATTTAGTTCGTGCCTTTTATCATACCTATAATTTGCCTGTAGTTATTAGTAATTGTAGTAATAATTATGGTCCCAATCACTTTCCTGAAAAACTGATACCTCTCTGTATCAACAATATTTTACAAGGCAAAGAATTACCAATTTATGGCAAAGGAGAAAACGTACGAGATTGGTTATATGTAGAAGATCATGCTCATGCAATTGATACTATTTTACATGATGGCAAGGTAGGCGAAACCTATAATATAGGTGGGCATAACGAATGGACAAATATTGATTTAATTCGATTACTTTGTGATCAATTAGATGAAAAATTAAGCAATGAAATAGGTGCATCTCAAAAATTAATCACTTTTGTAAAAGACCGGGCAGGTCATGATTTACGCTATGCAATTGATGCATCAAAAATTGATAATGAACTAGGTTGGAAACCATCAGTTACCTTTGAAGAAGGTTTATCAAAAACGATAGATTGGTATCTGGAAAATAAAGAATGGTTGGAAAATGTAACCTCTGGTGATTATGCTAACTATTACTCTAAAATGTATGAATAAATGAAAGGAATAATTTTAGCTGGAGGTTCTGGAACTCGCTTATATCCTATTACTAAGGGTATAAGTAAACAACTGATGCCTATTTATGATAAGCCAATGATATACTATCCACTATCAGTATTAATGATGGCTGGTATTAAGGATATTCTTGTAATTACAACTGCTGAAGACAATGCGCAGTTTAAAAGGTTATTGTCAGATGGCAAGGAAATTGGATGCAATATTCAGTATGCAATACAAGAGGTGCCCAATGGATTAGCACAAGCTTTTGTGATAGGAGAAAAATTTATAGGAGATGACAAAGTGGCTTTAGTCTTAGGAGATAATATTTTTTGGGGCGTAGGTTTAGGAAGGCAATTACAAAAATTAAATGAGGTGGAAGGAGCAACCGTATTTGCGTACACAGTTTCTGATCCTGAGCGCTATGGTGTAGTAGAATTTGATAAAAACAATAAGGCAGTTTCTTTAGAAGAGAAACCACATAATCCAAAATCGAATTACGCAGTGCCGGGTCTTTATTTTTATGATAATGAGGTTGTAGAAATTGCAAAAAATTTAAAACCTTCAGAACGGGGCGAATACGAAATTACTGATATAAATAAGGAATATTTAAAAAAGGGGAACTTGCAGGTTTCTATTTTGGATCGCAGTACGGCTTGGTTAGATACTGGCACATTTGATTCTTTGAGCGATGCAAGTGAGTTTGTGCGCGTTATAGAAAAGCGTCAAGGGACAAAAATTGGTTGTATAGAAGAGGTTGCATTTAGAATGGGATATATTAGTCAAGAACAACTACTAAAACAAGCTGAAACATTATCTAAGAGTGGTTATGGGCAGTATCTTAAAAGCATAATTGACTAATAAATTCATGTCAAAAAATAAGGAGTCACACGCACGGAGTATAACTAAAGGAATCACCTGGCGTATAGTTGGTACAATTGATACGCTCATTGTTTCGTGGTTTGTTTTGCATGAAAGCGATACGGCTTCTAGCATTGCAGTTTGGGATACTGCGGTAAAGTTTCTTTTGTATTATGGTCATGAACGGCTTTGGCAAAATATTCCTTTGGGAGTTGTGCGCCAGTATAAACTTTTTAAGAATTATGCTAAAACAGTTATTCCGAGGGATTATCACGAGCAAGTGGTAAAAAAGGAATCCCATGCTCGAAGTATTCTTAAAGGTGTAAGTTGGCGATTTATAGGAACAATAACTACTGTAGTCGTGGCTTATTTACTAACTGACGAAATCGGACCTTCATTACAAATTGGAGGAATAGAAGTAATTACTAAATTTGTACTTTACTATCTCCACGAGAGAGCTTGGCAACTAGTTCCGCGAGGTGGATTTAGAAAAATATTTAAACGAAATGGATAATATTCACCCAGATTTTGAACGTATTGTTTCAAAAGAGCGCAAAGAAGAAAGACTAAAGCAAAAAGCCAAAGTCTTCTGGTTTACTGGTTTATCTGGCTCAGGAAAAAGTACAATAGCTGAGCATTTTGAAAAAAAGTTGTTTGCTGAAGGTTATTTCACGCAGGTATTGGATGGTGATAATATTCGATCAGGGATTAACGGAGATCTAGGTTTTGGAATGGAGGATCGTGTAGAGAATATTCGTAGAATATCTGAAATAGCAAAATTATATAAAGATACTGGGATTATCACGTTAGTATCTTTTATAAGCCCTACAATAGAGGCAAGGCAAAACGCTAAAGAAATTATTGGGACTGAAAATTTTATAGAAGTTTTTATTAATACACCTTTAGAAGTTTGTGAAGCTCGTGATGTTAAGGGATTATACAAAAAAGCACGGGCTGGAAAAATACCGGATTTCTCTGGAATAAGCTCTCCGTATGAAGCTCCAATAAAACCTAATATTGAGATAACAACTACCTCACAGTCAATTGATGAATGTGTTGAAAGTTTGTATAACTTTGCGCAACCATTAATTACTTATTAAATGAGCAGTTATTATTTAAATCACTTGAAAGAACTAGAATCGGAGGCTATTTATGTGATACGTGAAGCAGTTTCTCAGTTTGAGAATCCTGTTATGCTTTTCTCTGGCGGTAAAGATTCAATTTTAATGTCTTATTTAGCTAAGAAGGCTTTTTATCCTGCCAAAGTACCATTTCCTTTAATGCATATTGACACTGGTCATAATTTTCCTGAGACCATGGTATTTAGAGACAAATGGGTAGCTGATATGGGAGCTAAATTATTAGTAGGTTCTGTGCAAGAAGCTATTGATACAGGACTTGTAAAAGAGGAAACTGGTGTTAATGCTAGTAGAAATGGATTACAGACTTCTGCTTTACTGAAAGCACTA
>CALJNC010000068.1 GCA_937981995.1 uncultured Chitinophagaceae bacterium | reverse complement strand
TTTAAATCAACTATAACAATCCAATTCTTTTAAATCGCGTTATTACAGCGTATTTTTACAAACCATAAAACACAACAATGAACGAATTCGAAAAATTTGCAGTTAAAGGACAAGGGATTAGCAGTAATACCTTGCATAGTTATACAAGTCATGTAAACGGTATTTACGGCATGACGCCTAATATCATTGAGGAACGTCAAATGAACGCAACCGCTATTGATGTATTTTCTCGCTTAATGATGGATCGCATTATCTTTTTAGGAATGGGAATCAATGATCAAGTAGCAAATATTGTTACGGCTCAACTTCTTTTCTTGGAAAGTGCTGATAGAACACGCGATATTCAAATGTATTTAAATAGTCCAGGAGGGAGTGTTTATGCAGGTTTGGGTATTTATGATACGATGCAAATTATTGCACCAGATGTAGCTACTATTTGCACAGGTATGGCAGCAAGTATGGGAGCGGTACTTATGTGCGCTGGCGAAAAAGGAAAAAGAACAGCCTTGAAGCATTCACGTGTAATGATACACCAACCAATGGGCGGAGCACAAGGTCAAGCAAGTGATATAGCTATTACTTACAAAGAAATTGAAAAATTAAAAAAAGAACTTTATGAAATCATAGCAGAGCACTCAGGGCAGAAGTATGCTAAGGTTGAGAAGGATTCTGATAGAGATTATTGGATGACGGCGCAAGAGGCCAAAGAATATGGCATGGTTGATGAAGTACTTGTAAAGAAAAAAAAGTAGGATAGTAGTGAGTATTTAGTAGCTAGCTGTAAAAGGCTTATGTTACTTACGTCTTATTGCTAGCTACTAAAAGTTAATGAATGGAAACAAAAAATAGTAAATTAGAATGCTCCTTCTGTTTAAAAAAACAGCAGGAAGTGGAAATGATTGTGAGCGGCGCAAAGGCTCATATATGTGATGAATGTGTAGAGAATGCAACTAAGATTATAACGAAGGAGCTTGGCTTTTTGTCGGGCGATGATGAGAAAATTTCTTTTGATAAAAATGCAACTGAAGAGTTTAATTACAAGCCGTTAGATATTAAAAATCACTTAGATCAATATGTTATAGGGCAGGATGATGCCAAAAAGGTAATTGCAGTAGCAATTTATAATCATTATAAAAGGCTGAACCAACAGATTGACGAAGATGAGGTTGAGATTGAAAAGTCTAATGTGATTATGTCTGGAGAAACAGGAACTGGTAAAACACTTCTTGCTAAAACGGTGGCTAAATTATTGAATGTTCCTTTTGCGGTAGTAGATGCAACCGTATTTACACAAGCAGGGTATGTAGGTGAGGATGTTGAAAGTATACTATCTCGCCTATTGCAAAGTGCTGATTATAATATTAAAAAAGCCGAGCAGGGAATAATATATATTGACGAGATTGATAAAATTGGTCGTAAAAGTGATAATCCAAGTATTACGCGTGATGTGAGTGGTGAAGGTGTGCAGCAAGCAATGCTAAAGCTATTAGAAGGTACTGAGGTATTGGTGCCACCGCAAGGAGGGCGCAAACACCCTGAGCAAAAAATGGTAAAAGTCAATACACAGAATATCTTATTTATTTGTGGTGGAGCTTTTGAAGGGATTGATAAAGTAATTGGCCGTAGAATCCAAACCTCTACTATTGGGTTTAAAAATAATGATGCCAATAATGAACTGAAGGCAAATGAATTGATACAGCATGTAAATGCACAAGATTTAAGAACCTTTGGTTTAATACCAGAACTACTTGGAAGACTACCGGTAGTAACTTATTTAATGCCATTAGATAAAACAGCATTGAAAAGAATACTTACGGAACCGAGAAACGCCTTGGTAAAACAGTATAAAAAATTATTGGAGTACGAAAATGCCGAAGTTGAATTTGAAGAGTCTGGTATAGATTACATTGTACAAAAAGCCATTGATTTTAAACTAGGAGGTAGAGGGCTGCGTAGTATTTGTGAGGTGATAATGACCGATGCTATGTTTGATTTACCAAGCCGCAAAGGCAAAAAGAAGTTAGTGATCGATGAGAAGTATGCCAAAGAGCATATTGAGAAGTCAAAGCTTTCTTATTTAAAAGTTGCCTAGTAGGCAACAAGCTATTTTTTAACGATAAGTCAACACCATGCAAATAGGATTTTTCATAAATTTGCAATACATAAACTAAATAGAACAGAAAAATGCAAGATTTAATAAACAAACTAACCGAGAAAGTAGGATTAGATGCTGAACAAGCTAAAGGAAGTGTAGAAACCGTAATGGAATTTGTAAAAGGTAAATTACCAGAAGGGTTGGCTGACAAAGTAGATGATATGTTTGGAGGAGCTGAAGGAGAGAAAGTAGAGTTCGGTGGAATTATGGATTCAATAGCTGGTCTTTTTGGTGGAGCTGGAGAAAAAGCTACAGAAGGTGCTGGTGACCTTGTAGATAATGTAAAAGATAAAGCAGGTGACCTTTTAGAAGGTGCTTCTGAAAAATTAGAGGGATTAGGTGATGTAGCTGGCGATATGGCTAAAGACGCATTAGGAAAAATCACTGATATGTTCGGTGGAAAAAAATAATTCCTAATTTAAATAGTTTAGAACCCATGAATTTTCATTCATGGGTTTTTCTTTTATAGGAACTTACATACATTCGTGCTGGATTATGCCAGATGAAAAAAACGAAAAGAGCGTAAAGAAATTATTAATACCCGTTTTTGTCACGGTGTTTATTGATATGCTAGGTGCAACAATTGTGCTGCCGGTTTTAGCGCCATTACTATTGGATTTTGCCAATGGTATAATGCCTATTGATGTAAGTGCTATGGATACAGTTCAATTGAAGGCGCTCAAAGAAAATAGAAATATCATTTACGGGTTACTGATTGCCATTTTTCCTTTTGCTCAATTTTTTGGTGCCCCCATATTAGGTACTTGGGCAGATAAGGTAGGGCGTAAAAAAGTACTTTTACTTTCATTGATAGGCACCTTGATTGGTTATGTTTTATTTTCGGTAGGCGTGCATAACTCCATGATTGTACTTTTGTTTATTTCCAGAGGCCTTGATGGATTTACTGGTGGAAATATATCTATTGCATTTAGTGCGGTAAGTGATGTAAGCAAGCCGGAGGATAAAGCTAGGAATTTTGGTTTAGTGAGTATGGCCTTTGGGCTTGGTTTTATTGTAGGTCCAGTAGTGGGAGGTGTATTGTCTGATGCTACTATATCATCCTATTTTTCATTTGAAACGCCGTTTATCGTTGCTGCTTTATTATGTGTTTTAAATATCTTTTTGGTAAGAAAATATTTCTTTGAAACTTTAAAAGAGTCAAGCGACAAGCCATTTAATCTATTGCAGGGTTTTTATAATATTGGTAAAGCTTTTCGTACAAAATCGTTTCGAGTATTATTTATAGTTACGTTTTTTGGTGTTTTTGGTTTTAGTTTGTTTACGCAATTTTTGCAGATATTCTTTATTGAAAAATTTAATTATTCAGTTTCAGATATTGGATTCTTTTTTGCTTTTGTAGGTCTTTGGATAGCTATTACCCAAGGGTTTTTATTGGGTAAAATACGTAAGAAGTTAAGCGAAACACAGATTGTTCGTTTTGCAGTGCCTTGTCTTTCGGTTATTTTACTACTTTATATTTTCCCAAGTAAGTCAGCCTATTTATTTGCTTTGGCACCTTTTGTTGCCATTTTTCAAGGTTTGTATAGGCCTAATTTACAAGCTATTATTTCTAATACAGCTTCGGCCAATGAGCAGGGTGAGATTTTAGGTATCAATCAGTCAGTACAATCTATTGCAATGACCATTCCGCCTGTATTGGCAGGTTTTATAGTTTCTATGAATGTACACTTACCCATTATATTAGCTTCAGTATTTACATTTATAGCCTTTCTTGTTTTTCTCATTTTTTATAAAAAATAATTAGTATGACTATCCAACTTAAAAATTTTAGTACCAAGCCACCTGCCGATTTTAATAAGAAAAAAATCAAAAAGGAGATTAAGCTAATGCAAGCACGACTGCTTGAATTGCAATATGTGATGCGTGCACAGGAAAAGCATTCTTTATTAGTTGTACTCCAGGGTATGGATGCCTCGGGTAAAGATGGTGCTGTAAAAAATATTTTTAAATCCATAAGTGCGAGTGACGTAAAGGTAAAATCATGGAAAGCGCCGAGCAAGGAGGAATTAGCTCATGACTTTTTATGGCGTATACATCAGCATACACCGGCTAAAGGAATGATACAAGTTTTTAATAGATCGCACTATGAGGATGTATTGATAACGAGAGTGCATGCTTGGTGCGATGATAAAACTGCCGCTAAACGAATTGAAGCAATTAATAATTTTGAAAAGTTATTAACGGATAGCAATACCCATGTATTGAAATTTTACCTGCATTTATCTAAAGAAGAACAAGAGGTACGACTTACTGAGCGTAAAACGAATCCATTAAAAATGTGGAAGCACAATGATGGTGACTGGGAGGAGCGTAAACAATGGGATAGCTATATGAAATATTATGAAACTGTGATAAACCAAACAGCTGCTTGTCCTTGGCATATTATTCCTACAGATGAGAATCGATACAAGGAATATTTGATTTTAAAAACAATTATTACCAAGTTAGAAACATTAGATCTGGAGTTGCCAAATTTGGAATTATAATTCTTTTTTTTATATTTGGCACTTAATTATTAAAAAACACAAACTATTATGGGAATGATTTCTGAATTTAAAAAATTTGCAACAGGCGGCAGCTTAATTGATGTAGCAATTGCATTTGTAATGGGTATGGCCTTTAACAAGGTTATTACTGCATTTACTGGTGGTATCGTATCACCTTTGTTAGGTTACTTATTAGGAGTAGATTTATCTGCAATGAAAAAAGTACTACGTGAGCCGGTTATGGCAATGAATGAGGCTGGAGTGCCTGTAGAAACAGTATCTGAGATATCTGTTGCTTATGGAGCTTTCATTATGGCTATCATTGACTTTATCTTAATCGCATTTGTTTGCTTTATGGTAATCAGATCAGTATTGAAAAAAGATCCTAATGCAGTACCTCCAACACCAGCTAATGAAGTATTACTTGGAGAAATTAGAGACTTATTAAAGAAATAGGTTAAATGTTAAAACAGTAACATTTACGTTAACATTTCATATACAGCTACCTGCTTTTGCAGGTAGCTTTTTTTATACTTTTGCTATAATTAAATAAAATTCAAATGAAAAAATTATTATTATTATTTACACTAAGCATTTTTACAATGGCTGCTATGGCTCAAGAAGAAGGGTCTGAAGCAAATAAAAGTTTGTCAAAATCTTTAGAAAGAAAAACAGATGCAAAGACTGAAGGTTGGACAAAACAAGGAATCTTAAATGTAGGTCTTAATCAGGGATCACTTCAAAACTGGGCAGCTGGTGGTGAGCGTGCTTCTATGGCTTTAAATGGTGTATTCAATGGTTTTGCTACAAGAATTAAAGGCAATACTATGTGGGAGAACACCTTAGACATGTTCTATGGTTTAAACTATGTTACTTCTAACAATTTTGAGCCACGTAAAATTGATGATCGTATTGATTTTTCTTCTCGTTATGGTGTTCAGCCAAAATCTTGGACTAACAAAAAAGTTTTAAAGCATACATACCTTACTGGTTTAGCTCGTGTACAAACTCAGTTCTCAAAAGGGTATAACTATGATGACGCTAATTTTAAGACAACTAACAATGGTGATGGAATCTCAAACTTCTTATCTCCAATGTATGTAACTCTTGCATTAGGTGCTAACTATCGTCCTAATAATAACTTTAGTGTATTCTTTTCGCCAGCAGCAGCTCGTTTGATTTTTGCTAGCGATGTGCATACACAAGGTCAGTTTGGCGCTTTTGGTATTGACCAAGGTGAAACATTTGCGTTCCAATTTGGAGCATATTTGACTGCTAACTACAATACAAAGTTGACTAAGAATATTGATTACCGTACACGTCTTGATTTGTACTCTAACTACCTTAAAGATCCTCAAAATGTAGATATTCTTTGGGATAATTTATTAGCAATGAAAATTGGTAAGTACATAGGAGCAAGTTTAGGTGTAACAATGGTTTATGATCATGACGTTCGTGGTCAATTGGTAGAAGATACTGATAATAATGGTATTAATGATGCTGTTGGAGCATTAGGTTGGACTCAGTTAAAGCAAGTTTTAAATGTAGGCCTTCAGTACAAGTTCTAAATAAATATAAAATTTTGATTTAAAGCTCGTCCTGCCTTTGGCAGGACGAGCTTTTTTATGCCCTTAGGTATTATATTTGCGCCGCATGAACTTGCAATATCTGCAAGAATTATATCTCCATCATAACGCCAATAGTAAATTGACGGATGGGATAAATTTGTCTAGTCCTAAAATTTTCAATCTAAAAAACCTGCATGCTTCGTCTAGAGCATTCCTATTTGGCGCTTTTTTTTCAAAGAATAACTACAATCATATTATCATTGAAAATGATTATGAAGCAGCTGCTTATTTGCACAATGATATTGAGCAAATAACCAAGGCGCTGGATATATGTTATTTTCCTGATAGCTTTAAACATAAGGGAGAATATAGTAAATTAAATAGTAGCCATGTAATGCTGCGTTCGGAAAGTTTACTCAAACTGCAACCCGAAGGGGATAAGGAAGTAAACCGGAAAGTATTAGTGAGCTACCCAGAAGCCTTATTTGAAAAGGTAGTAAATGCCAATGCTTTTGGTAGAAATATTTTATTGATAAAAAAGAATCAAGAAGTTGATATTAATTTTTTATCTGAATTTTTAGTTGGATTGGGTTTTACTAAAGAAGAATTTGCTTTTGAGCCAGGCCAGTTTGCCATTCGTGGAGGAATCATTGATATTTACTCTTTTGGAAATGAATATCCATATCGGGTGGAACTTTTTGATACTGAGGTAGAAAGTATTAGAATGTTTGATCCCGCTACACAGCTTTCTCAAAAGCAATTATTGCAGGTAAAAATTGTGCCCAATGTTGAGCATGATTTTGATCAAGAAAATCGAATGAATTTATTTGATTATTTGCCTAAGAATACGATAGTATGGGTAAATGATATTGAGTATGTAATTGAGAAACTGCGCTCCCAATTTGAAAAGTACCAAGAGTATATTGCAAAGGATAGTGTTGAAACACTTCTGCAAAAAAATAATATTACTACCTACAACGAACTATTGAATCAATTGGCTAAGCGCACGGTTATAGATTTTGGTAGCAATAATGCTCAAAATAGTATTGCAATAAATACGATAGAAACAATTGATTGTACTACAAAAGTTCAACCAGCGTTTAATAGAAAATTTGATATGCTTATTGAGCATTTTAAAACTAAAAGTGCAGAGATGTACAAGCTATTTGTATGTGCTGAAAACACAAAGCAAACAGCAAGATTGCAAAGCATATTTGAAGATCTTGGTCATAATATTGTTTTTACTGCTTTGCCTATTTCAATTTCTGGTGGTTTTATTGACGAAGAGTTAAAGGTTATTTGTTACTCGGATCATGAGATTTTTCAACGGTATCATAAGTACAAAGTAAAGCAAGCTTATTCCAAAGGAAAGGCTATGACTATGCGCGCGCTAAATGAACTTATGCCTGGAGATTTTGTAAGTCATATAGATCATGGAGTTGGAATGTATAGCGGCTTACAAAAGATAGAAGTAAAGGGTGTGCTGCAAGAGGCGGTTAGAATTATATACAGAGATAATGATACCTTGTATGTAAATATTAATTCGTTACATAAGATTTCAAAGTTTACTGGTAAGGATGGTACGCAGCCTAAAGTACATAAATTAGGAAGTGGAGTATGGGAAAAGCTTAAAAATAAAACCAAGAAGAAAGTAAAAGATATAGCTGCTGAGCTAATAAAATTATACGCAAAACGCAAAGCGATACCGGGTTTTGCGCATCAGCCAGATACGTATTTGCAAACTGAGCTAGAAGCTTCTTTTATTTTTGAAGATACGCCTGATCAAAGCACGGCTACTTCTGATGTAAAAGAGGATATGGAAAAAGAATCGCCCATGGATAGATTGGTGTGTGGCGATGTAGGTTTTGGTAAAACAGAAATTGCCATACGGGCAGCTTTTAAAACAGTTACAGATTCCAAGCAAGCAGCCATTCTCGTACCTACTACCATATTAGCGTATCAGCATTATCAAAACTTTAGTGAACGCCTAAAAGACTTTCCTTGTACGGTTGATTATCTCAATAGATTTAAAACTACCAAAGAGAAAAAAGAAACGCTTAAGAAATTAGAAGAAGGGAAAATAGATATCATTATAGGCACACATTCATTATTAGGTAAAGATGTAAAGTATAAAGATTTAGGCTTGTTGGTAATTGATGAAGAACAAAAATTTGGTGTTTCTGCCAAAGAAAAAATACGCGGTATTAAGGCCAATGTAGATACTCTTACCTTAACGGCTACACCCATTCCAAGGACGTTGCAATTTTCATTAATGGGAGCAAGAGACCTTAGTATAATAAATACACCACCACCTAACAGGCAGCCCGTAGAAACTGAAGTACGTATTTTTAATGAGGAGCTAATACGAGATGCTATTTATTATGAAACAGAGCGAAACGGACAAGTGTTTTTTATTCATAACAGAGTAAAGGATTTAGGAGAGATGGTTTCATTGCTTAAAAATTTATGCCCCGATGTAAGTTTTGGGAGTGCTCATGGTCAATTAAAAGGAAATGAACTAGAAGAGGCTATCCTTGATTTTGTAGGGCATAAGTTTGATGTATTGGTGTGTACCAATATTGTAGAGAGTGGGGTAGATATTCCGAATGCTAATACAATCATTGTAAACAATGCACATAATTTTGGTTTAAGTGATTTGCACCAATTGCGCGGCAGAGTAGGGCGAAGTAATAAAAAAGCATTTTGTTATTTAATAGCCCCCCCAATAAGCACATTGCCTAATGAAAGCAGAAAACGTTTACAAAGTTTGGAGCAGTTTAGTGAATTAGGTAGTGGTTTTCAGATAGCTATGCGCGATTTAGATATCCGTGGAGCTGGTAATTTATTAGGAGGGGAGCAAAGTGGCTTTATTTCTGATATTGGTTTGGAAACGTTTCATAAAATCTTAAATGAAGCAGTAAGAGAATTGAAGCAAAAAGATTTAAAGCACTTATTTGATGAGGATGAAGAAAATGATACAGCAGAAGATTATGTGAGTGATTGTACAGTAGATACGGATTCTGAAATTTTAATACCTACAGATTATGTTGAGAGTATACAAGAGCGATTATTCTTATATCATAAACTAGACCGGCTTGAAAAAGAAGAGGACCTTAAAGCATTCTCGCAAGAGTTAGAAGACCGCTTTGGTCCTATCCCGCGTAAGGTTGAGGATTTATTTGTTGCTCTTCGTTGTCGTTGGGTAGCTAAGCAATTAGGTTTTGAAAAATTGATTTTACGAAAAAAACAGCTCAGGCTGTACTTTATATCCGATCCTGAATCGCCTTATTTTGAAAGTGAAGTATTTCAATACATTATGAGCTACATTCAAACTGGTACCAGCAAGGCGCACCTTAAGAATATAGGCAAGAATTTTATGCTGATAATTGACAAAGTAAATGACTTAGGTGAGGTATTATGGCATCTACAAGGCATGAGAAAGAAGAAGTAGAAGGCTCCAATTGAGCTTAATAGACATTTTCTTTATACACAGCTGTGTATTACTGTATAAGGCAATATGCTTTAACTCCGTTATTTTTACATGAGTATGAATTTAGAAGAACTAATGCTTCATTCTGAGGCTATCATTTTTGCGGCAGACCGACCTGTAAATCAGGACGAGATTGCTACTGCACTACAAGAGAACAAAAACGTTGAAGATGAAAGTCTTGAAAAATTATCTTCTGCCTTAGAAGCAATTGTAGAAAAATATAATGCGGACTTTTATCCCTTTGAAGTGAAAATGTCTGGTGGTGGATATCAGTTCTTAAGTAAATCAAACTTTCATCCTTTGATTGCAAAATTGAATGGCACTAAATTCAGAAAAAGACTTTCAGCAGCTGCTATGGAAACATTAGCTATTATAGCATACAGGCAGCCAACCACTAAAAGTGAAATGGAATACATACGTGGTGTAAATGCTGATTACTCGGTTCAGAAATTACTGGATTTAGAGTTGATTGTTATTTTAGGTCGTAATGAAGAAGCAGTAGGTAAGCCATTGCTTTATGGTACATCGCATACGTTTATGGATTACTTAGGCATTAATTCTATTGAGGAATTGCCTAAGCTTAATGAGATTAACCAATACGAGGAAATTATACCTACGGACTCATCTGAGGCTTTGCCCGATGAAGGTGAAAGTAAAATGGTTGTAAATGAAAACGGTGAGATAGAACTAAGTGAAACAGAAGAAGAGACTGCATTAGGCGAGGCTCCAAGTGAAGAAAAGGTAGAAGGTGAAGTTGCTGACGAAGAAGTTGATAGCCCGGAAAGCGAAAATCCTTCTCAAGATGAGAAGGATTTAGGAGATGAAGACTTAGAACAGGATGCTTAATCCTGTACTTCAAGTAGATCAGAAATAAACTTATTTACATGATCTAAATATTCGTGATTTAAAGAGTAGTATATTTTTTTTCCTTTTCTGTCGGTTTTTAAAAAATTTGCCCTGCGTAAAATAGCAAGGTGCTGAGAAGCCACAGATTGCTCAATTCGTAGTTTTACATAAATCTCAGTAACGGTTAATGTTTCACTTTCTTCTAAAAGTTTTACGATGCTTTGTCGCAACTTGTGATTTATAGCTCTAATTATTGAAGCTGTTTTTTTTATATCTAAGTAATTAACTTTAGAAGTATTTGTTATTTCCTTATCTGAGAAAGAATATATATTATTTGTGAAATGTTCTTCTGACATGATATAGTATTTAAAATGCTAAATTACTAAAAATTATATATATATCAAAATGAATTAGTGCATTTTATGATTATTAACAAAATTGTTACTTGATTTAGGCTCTAAAACCTGCTTTTAGCAACATTTATATGCACTTTTTTGAGATAAAACGGCTCAGATCTAAAAATATCACTTAAATCATTGTTTAATAGTCTTTTGTGAGTTTCTGCAGCAATATAGCTCAAAGGAGCAATGACTTTACTTATATTATTGTCTAAACCAACTAATACTTCTTGGGAACTAATTATTATTGAAGTATTCGTTTTCTCTAATTCTACCAATATATCAGATGTGAATTTTACGTTTGGCTGGCAAATAACTTCTTTGCGCGACTGTATGCTAAAAAAAAATTCGTCTTTTCGAGCAGGTTCTAAGCAGGCTACTTGGTCAATGGACTTAGTTATACTTAAGAAGTAATCGCTTTGAAGGCTTAGTTTATTAAAAAGAATCAAAGGTATATTGAGCGAATAGCATAGACCTTTAGCCGCAGCTAGACCAACACGAAGGCCGGTATAGGAACCAGGGCCGTTTAATACAGAAATACATTCTACATTTTCAAATTTGATGTTAGCAGAAACCAGAATTTCATGTATCATATCATGAAGTACAGTGCTGTGTGTCATTTCCTCTACATGTAATTTGTGTACAACAACTTGCTCTTTATTGAAAAGGGCTATCTCGCAATTTTTTCCGGAAGTATTAATGTATAAATTCACCTTTATAAGAATTTGGTAAAAATATTCCTTTCAACGTACATTTATGCCATGATTAAGAAGATTTTAGAAGTAAGCAAAGCACCTAAACCCATAGGCCCTTATTCTCAAGCGGTCGAAATGAATGGAATGCTATTTATCTCAGGTCAAATAGCAATGGATCCTCAAACCAATGAATTAAAAATTGGGAGCATTGAAGAGGAGACAACTCAAGTACTAAAAAACTTACAAGCTATTTTGTTGAAGTATGATATGAGCTTTGCTGATGTAGCTAAAGCTTCCATTTTTTTAAGTTCAATGGATTTATTTGATGACGTAAATAAAATCTATGCAACATGCTTTAAAGATCAGTATCCTGCAAGAGAAACTGTTGCAGTTTCTACTTTACCTAGAAATGTAAATGTTGAAATTAGTATGATTGCCGTACGCTAACTTTCGGTATACTACGAAAGCTTTTTCATAACGTTATATACCAAGTCCGGTTTGCCCAATGTATAAAAGTGTAAACCTGGGATTCCTTTATCTAGTAGTCCTTTAGCTTGTTTATATAACCAATCTTCACCTACTTTCTTTTCTTCATCTCGGCTTGTTGCATTTTGCATATTTTGTACAAGTTCTTCCGGCAAGTCTACATGAAATACCGAAGGAATCATAGATAGCTGTCTTTTGCTACTCAATGGCTTTAAGCCTGGAATAATAGGTACATTAATATCATTTGCACGGCACTGCTCTACAAATTCAAAATACTTATCGTTATTAAAAAACATTTGAGTGGTAATATACTCAGCACCTGCATCCACCTTTTGTTTTAAATGCATTAGGTCCAGCATTGGATTGGCACTCTCGAAATGCTTTTCAGGATAACCTGCTACACCTATGCAAAAATTTGTTGCATCAGCATTGGTAATATCATCCTCCAAGTAACTTCCATTGTTTAATGCCGCTACTTGCTTTACTAAATCAATGGCATAATTATGACCCGAAGCATGTGGTCTAAAATATTTTTCTCCATGCGGAGGGTCGCCACGTAGTGCAAGTACATTGTTAATCCCTAAGAAATTAAGATCAATTAAGGCATTCTCCGTTTCGTCTTTACTAAAACCTCCACAAATTAAATGAGGAACAGCGTCTACCTTATAATGATTCATGATGGCAGCACATATACCTACTGTGCCAGGTCTTTTACGTATGTCTACTTTGTCAAACGAACCATCATTTCTTTTTTTAAATACCTGCTCGCTTCTATGATAAGTAACATTTATAAATGCTGGATCAAATTCCATTAAAGGATCTAAAATTTTATGAATAGATTGAATACTTTTTCCTTTGGTAGGAGGGAGTATTTCAAAAGAGATAATTGGTTTGCCATTTGCTTTGGCTATGTGTTCTGTAACTTTCATATTAATCGTCGTTTTTTACAACTTGTGTTATAGGTACTCTATTTTCTAGTGATTTTGCCAAGGTCATTTCATCGGCATATTCTAACTCGCCACCAAAGGCAACACCTCTTGATAGGGTAGTTATTTTAATTGTTGGATCTATTTGTTTTGAAATGTAGTAAGTCGTTGTGTCACCTTCTAAGGTTGGGCTTAGTGCTACAATTAATTCTTGTGTATCGTTTTCTTCAACTCGTTTTACTAGTTCGTTTATTCTTAAATCGCTTGGGCCAATGCCATCTAAGGGAGAAATTAAACCACCCAATACATGATAAAGACCATTGTATTGTTGAGTAGATTCTATAGCAATAACTTCTCTTATTGATTCTACTAAGCATATTGAGCTTGCTCTTCTTGAACTTTGCACACATATGCCGCACAAATCATGATCAGATACATTAAAACATTCATTGCAGAATTTAATATTCATACGCATGTCTTGAATACTGTTGGTAAATTGACTTACCATATTTTCTTCTTGCTTAAGCAAATGCAAAACCATGCGCAGGGCAGATTTTTTACCTATGCCGGGTAATTGGCTAAATGCATCTACTGCATCGGTTATAAGCTTTGAAGAGAAATTCATCTTGAATGGTAAAGGTAAAAAAGGTTTGTTAGATTTAATCTATTGCTGCGGTTTAGTAATCCTATTTATTAAACTTTCTAGGTTTATAGACATTTACATTATTACCACAACCACATCCTTTTTTTGCGGCACAGCCACTTAAAAAAACTAATCCGCTAGCTGCTGCTAATAGAATGATAATTTGCAGCCTTCGTTTTATATTCCTTCTCACAATCTATCTTTGTTTTATAAAGATATGGCAAGTAGCGATTCAAAAAAAATATTGATTGTACCCTTAGATTGGGGCTTGGGTCATACTACGCGTTGTATTCCTATAATTAAGGTGCTTATTGAGCTCGGGCATGAGGTACATATTGGTGGCACGGATATTACCAATTCGCTACTTGGATCTGAATTTCCTGATTTGGCATTTCATTCTTTTCCATCTTATTCCATTACGTACCCTAAAAATGGGAAGCAATTTTTAAACCATATACTTAAGCTTACACCAGGTATTGCTAAAACGGTTAGAGAAGAAAGAAAACGTACGCAAAGCTTACAAAAGCGATATGGTTTTGATATCATACTATCTGATAATCGATTTGGGGTAAGAAATAAAAACTGCCGAAATATATTTATCAGCCATCAGCTTAATTTGAGTGTGCCGCAATCAAAAATTGCTGAGCGATGTGCCAATTGGATAAATTCCTATTTTATAAATAAATATGATAGGGTAGGTGTACCCGATTGGGAAAGTCAAATTTTGAGCGGCTGTTTGTCAAATAAAACTAAGATTAGAAGTGAAGTAATTTATCTGGGTAGTTTGTCAAGGTGGCATCAGAAAGAATTGCCGAATAAGAGGCGCTTTGATTTACTAGTATTACTATCTGGTCCAGAACCACAACGTAGCTTATTGGAAAATTTGATCATTGCTCAGGCACAAGAACTTACAATTAAGTTAGCCATTGTTAGGGCTAAGCCAAAAGAAAAGGATGTTCCAAAGCATGAGGGGATTACATTTTATAATCACCTGAGCGCTGATAAGTTACAAGAGTTGGCTAAGCAAAGTGAAATTATTATTTCAAGAGCCGGCTATACCACGATTATGGATTTACTAGCTATCAATAAACATGCAATTTTAATTCCTACACCAGGTCAAACGGAACAAGAGTATTTAGCGGAGCATTTAAATAAATTAAATCTCTTTACATTTTATAATCAAGATGCGCTGGAAGTATCAAAAGCGATTCTTGAATTTAAATGTAAAACATGGGGAGGTTTCCCAAAAAATGAAAATAAGTTAAAAGAAAAGGTTCAAGAGCTTATCGCGTAGCTACTTGCTCAATTGTTGCTTGGATTCCTCTATCTGTAATTGCTGAGCATTTTGGCTTTAAGTCATTGTATTCGCCTTCGGCCACAATGCATTTGCCTTTAAAGTGAACGATTAATGAGCATTGTTCTGCTTGGTTTTCAGTCATGTCACATATTTCAACCAAAGCTTGAATAACCCAATCAAAGGTATTTACATCATCATTCCATAAAACAATTGTATAAGTAGGACTCTCAGCAGTTAAAACGGCTGTAACTTCTTGATATTGCTCTTGGGTTGCCATTAATTATTGAATGATGCGTCCACCACCAGCGTAGTATCTGCTCCAATAAGATGAATTTAAACTACTAATCATTACGCCACGGCTACTTGATGCATGCACAAAACGATTGTTTTGTAAGTAAATACCTACATGTGATATACGGTGCACTTTAATTTTAAAGAATACTAAGTCGCCTTCTTGCAGGTGATCTCTGCCTATATATTTTGTGGTTCTTTTTTGGTTTGCGGCTGTACGCTGCATAGTTGCATTAAAAGTTGCCTTGATTAATTTTTGTACAAACGAACTACAATCAATACCTCTTTTAGAAGTGCCTCCATATACATACCTAGTACCATACCACTCGTTTATAAAATTATATAACTTGGTATTAGTAATTTCAGAAGGGTGTACATCCATTTTCTTGGCATACTTCTTTTGAATCCAATTATAAAAACTAACTCCTTCATCAACCGAAGTGGTAAATTTCTTAGGTGCTGTTAATACTTTTTTTGATAAGGGTACTCCGTAATTAAACTGTACAGATTCTTTTAATTCTGTTGACCATTTTTTCAAATGAGCGCGTGCGCTGTCTTTCTTTACATTCTTGTGATCGGGAAATGCAGTAGCAACAAAAGTTGTACTGATAAAAATCACAACAAAAACTAAGGTTCGTCTAAAGTTCATGGATTCTGCTTTTGCGAATTCGAGCACAAAAGTATACATAATAGCAATTACTAGGTAAGAATAAGGTAATTAATCGGTTAAAACGCCCTTTTTTGTAGAGTTAAGAGCTTCTATTTAATAAAATAGAAGCCTATCCAAAGAATAAGTAGGCCAATAGAATAGATGTAATAATACCTGCTAAATCTGCTAAAAGCATAGCGCCAATAGCATATCGAGTGTTTTTTATGCCCACTGCACCAAAATAAACGGCCACAACATAAAAAGTAGTATCACTTGTTCCTTGTAAAACGCCGGATAATTTACCGGCAAAGCTATCGGGTCCAAATGTAGTCATGGCATCAACCATCATTCCTCTAGCGCCACTACCACTTAATGGTTTTATCATTGCGGTAGGTAAGCCATCTACAAATCGAGTATCTGGTAAGGCTGAAAATGCAAAGCGAAAACCATCCATTACAATTTCAAAAACACCGCTTGTGCGTAGTAAGCTAATAGCAACTAATATGCCCACTAAGTAAGGTATGATTTTAACCGCTACATCAAAACCCTCTTTAGCTCCGTCTATAAACGAATCAAACACCTCAATTTTTTTATACAAAGCAGCTACAAGAACAATAATTGAGAATATTGCAAGAATAAGTCCATTGCTTAAAGTGCTACTAAAATCTTGTAATACAGTTCTTTGTAAACTAGTAAGAAAGGTTACAAATAAGCCTAGAAAAACACTAATCCCTAAAACCCATGCTAATATCGTTTTTTGAAAAACATTAATCTTTTGCTTAAATGAAACTATAAGCATTGAGGTCATGGTTGCCACAAAAGTTGCAATCATGCACGGAATGAATATATCTGTTGGGTCACTAGCGCCCATTGAGGATCGGATAGCTATAATACTTACAGGAATTAATGTTAGCCCAGATGCGTGTAGTGCTAAAAACATAACCTGAGCATCGGATGCGACGGTGCTGCTAGGATTTAATTCTTGTAAGCTTTGCATAGCTTTTAAACCAAAAGGAGTAGCAGCATTATCAAGTCCTAGTAAATTAGCTGAGAAGTTCATCATCATATGACCAATAGAAGGGTGGTCTTTTGGTACGCCCGGGAATAGTTTATTAAAAAATGGGCCAATAATTCTGCTTAGGAAGCGTATGCCTCCTGCTTTTTCGGCAATTGCCATGAGGCCCATGAATAAAGCCATTACGCCTATTAATCCTAAACTAATTTCAACAGCAACTTCTGCTATGCCTATTATGCCCGATGATTGCGGTACTTTAAATACGTCAATTTTACCCTCATTTGATTTGTAGAAATAATGGCCTTGCTTGACCATATTACCCTCGCTCAATTTTGTTTTGTTGGCAGGGGTAAAATCAAAAGCTGTTAGCGTATTTACTTTAATGGTATCACGCGCCTTGCCCGTAACCATTTGAGCAAAAATTTGTTTTTCGTTTGGGTTAAAAAGAAAATTAAAAATTGCAACTCCAAAAGCAACAATTATAAACCAACTCCAGATTTTACTTAATGACAAATTGTATAATTTTCCCGAAAGATAGTTTTTAATTTATAAAAAGTAAAAAGGAGATGTACCCAACTTATTTACCATTTATTTTATGATTTCAAGCCTAGTAATGGCTCCTCCTTAATTAAGTGGTATTGCAAAGCCGCCGCAATGCATTTTTTCAATTCTTTATTAGGAATAGTATCATTCATACTAAAAAGAATTGCACGATGGTTTTCGTATTTAAATGTATCCTTAAATACTTCTTTAAAGCTTACTACTAATTTACTTGTACACTTAAAGTACATAGCATACTGATTTGGATTTTTTGCTTTCCAATCCATGCGTAAAGTGCTTCCTTTGGGAGCTATGTAACTCGGTTCGCCCCATTTTAATGTTTCTTCCAGTGTAGTGATTCCTAATTCTTTAGCTGTTTCAAAAACTAACTTTCTTAGGTAGCGCATTTTGGGTTGCCACTCTATTGGGTAGGAATCAAATTTGGCATCAACATCTTTTGTTTGAACTATTTGCAATGACATGCTATGCCAAATGTAATTATTAATTTACTTGCAAGCGCTTAGCCATTTTATTAAAATCAATAATCAAGTTTAAGAGTTTTACTCTTTCCTGCCAACCAGGGTAGCGATTGTCAACATATTTTTGAGGAGCATAGCTATAAAAATCTTTATAGTAATCATACCCAATGTATCTAAATCTAAAAGATGTACCATTGCTAATTTTCAAGAATTCGCCGTTTGCTCTCTGCTTTATATTGAGCCTTGACTTTTTAATATTAGTAAAATTATTAGCTCGTAATTTCTTTAAAAGGTCTTTATAGTAATCCTGCTGTTTTTTCTTCAGTCGTTTTTCTTTTATTACTCTTTTCCCTTTTTCTTCTTTTGGTGGTGTGAAAATCATAAAATATCGAACCTCTCCTGTTTTGGTATAAACGTATAATTTAGATTCATTGCCTTTTACCCAATAATCTGATGTTACACATTCTACAGTTTCTACATTATCATATTCTAAATTTAAAATAGATATCCACGGATTTTTTTGACCTGCAAATTGTGTTGAATCACCTGCATTTGCAAAAGCAAAAGACGGAATTAAAACAATAAGGAATAGAAAATAGTTTAGATTGATTTTCATATAAGTAATAGTACCAATTTAATGCCAAAAGTTTTGTTTAAAGGCAATGGCGTGTTAAATGTTTTATTTATGAATTTGTACTTGCGGGTAAGGGATGCCAATTCCCTCTTGATTAAAACGCTTTTTCACACTATCTAATACATCGCATTGAAGTGTAAAAGAGTCTGCGTTTGTAGCAGTCCAAACGTAAGCTCTAAGGTTAATTGAAGAGTCAAGCCATTCGGTCATTAATACAGGCACCCTTGGTTTGTTTTCTTTCTTTTCAAGTGGGTTTCTTCTGTCAAGGCAAAGCGGATGCTTTTCTATTTCTTCTCTTATGATTTGCTTAGCGTTATCCTCGTTACTCTCATAACTAATATGAAAATTAATTTGCTTTCGAATATAATCGCCATCCAAGGAGCTATTTATAATTGTACTATCTCCAATCCTTGAGTTAGGAATAATGATTTTTCGATTTTCAAAATCTTGAATAATAGTATGTCTAAATGTAATATCAGTAACAATACCTTTCATGCCAGTATCTATCTCGATTACATCATCAATTTGAAAGGGTTTAAATATTACAAGAAAAACACCATTCATAATATCAGCAAATACTTCTCTTGATGCAAAACCTAGTACGGCTGCAAATATTCCGGCACCGGCTAATAATGATGCTCCAAGGCTACGGAGTTCATCTACATTTAAAATTATAAGTATTACAGCAACACCATAAATTATAAACCCAAGCGAGTTTTTGATAAACTTAATCTTAGTAGTCTGATAACCTTTGTCATCTAGCCTTGCTAAAGCAAGACTAATACTTCTTTTTAAAAACCAATGAAGAAAGAATGCAAGAGCAAGAACAATTATGCTCTTAATAAGAATAGGAGATTTGTCAAATAAGTTAAACATTCGCCTTCATAAATAAATCAATACTTTCCATCATGTGTTCAATTTGTTCATTGCGTAAACCATGATGACAAGCTATAAGCATACCGCCTTTCATTACATTGTCAGAATGCGTGTAGCCACTCGCCGCTGCCTTGTGATTGATGTTTTTAAATCCTGGCTGGCGCAAAATGTTTCCCGTAAATACAGTACGCGTCATGATATTTCTGTTTTCTAAAAAGATTTGCATTTCTCTTCTTTTAAACGGAGCACTTTCTTTTATAGTAACTGCAAAAGCTAACCATGCAGTACGAGAATCGGGTAATTGTTTTGGTAGCACAAAATACTCTTCATATTGCTCAAAATATTTTCGTAATCTGTTATAATGATCCGTACGCATATCAATGTTGGATCCTAGTTTGCTTAATTGTACAAGTCCAAAAGCCGCTCCTAATTCACTCGGTTCAATATTAAATCCAGGCTCTTCAAATACAAATTTTGCATCATAAGGAATGCCATCAACTTCTACATTAAATCGATTTTCAATTGCTTCACTTTCTACAAATAAGGATGACGAACGCCCCCATGAACGAAGTAGTTTACCACGTTCCATATGTGCATCCGTATTTACACAAAGCATACCACCATTACCAGCACAGTTTATTATATGAGATCCATAAAAACTAGTAGTACTCATATCAGTATATCGCCCCGATGTTTTATCATTAATTTCTGCTCCAAGCGTATCGGCACTATCTTCCATTACAAATAAGTTATGTTTATCAGCAATTTCTCTTAATTGTGCCCAGTTAGGTAAGTTGCCCATTAAGTTAGGAATCCATAATGCTTTGGTTTTATCCGTAATCATTTCTTCCACTTTATTGGCGTCTATATTATACGTTCCTTCTTCTACATCTACAAAAGCAGGTACCCAGCCTTTTTTTACCAATGGTGCAACAGTTGTGCTAAATGTAAGTGCAGGTGTAATAATTTCTGTACCTGCTTCATAGTCTAAAAGTTCTGCTGCTAAGTATAAAGCGCTTGAGCCAGAGTTTACGCCCAATCCATAATTTTTTCCATAAAGAGAAGCTACCTTTTGTTCAAGTTCTCTTACATGTTTTCCCATTTGGGTTGATGTTTCTAAAACGTTTACTACTGCATCAATTTCTTCCTGTCCGTGTACTGTTTGACCATAAGGAACTGCTATAAAATCTGATTTTGCCATGGCTCACAAAGTTACAACCTAGCAAATTATGAAAAGCTAAATTTGAATTAAGAATTCCGTAATTTATTTACTCGTAAATTTGCCTTGTATTATGAATATTAAATTAATAGAATGTCCACGAGATGCAATGCAGGGTTGGGCACATCAAATACCTACAGAGAAAAAAGCAGCTTACATTAATCAAATCTTAAAGGTTGGTTTTGATACAGTAGATTTCGGTTCGTTTGTATCGCCAAAAGCGATTCCCCAGCTAGCGGATACGAAGGATGTACTTCCTTTGTTAGATTTGGATACTACGAAATCTAAACTGCTTGCGATTGTTGCAAATAAAAGAGGAGCGGTTGATGCTGTAGCCTATGATGAGGTTCACTATTTAGGCTTCCCTTTTTCTATTTCTGAAACCTTTCAACAAAAAAATACAAATAGCTCAATATTAGAATCCTTGATACGAGTTGATGAAATTCAAAATCTTTGTGCTCAAAAAAATAAAGAATTAGTAATTTATATTTCCATGGGTTTTGGTAACCTATACGGCGACCCTTACAATGCTGAAATTGCTATGGAATGGGTAAGCAAGTTATCAGAAATGGGTATCAACATCTTTGCGATGAGTGATACGGTAGGTGTTTCCAATCCTGAAAATATTAGTTATATTTTTTCTGAATTAAATAAAGAATTTAAAGGAAGTAGTATTGAGATAGGCTCCCATTTTCATTCTACAGCAGAAACTAGAGAGGAAAAGCTTGAAGCTGCGCTGGAAAATGGTTGCCTTCGATTTGATAGTGCGCTCAAGGGTATAGGAGGCTGCCCAATGGCTCAAAATGACCTAGTGGGCAATATGGCTACTGAGGATATGCTTGCGTTTTTAGAGAAGAAAGAAATAGAGCATGGATTGGATAAAGAGGCTTTAAATACGGCTTTGCTTATGGTAGGTGATGTTTTTATCTAAAAAAAATCATTTTGTACTAACCTCAAGAAGCTAATGAACGTCTTGATTATAAGAATTCTAATAAACCAAAGGCCTTGGTTAATCTGATTTTTTTAAATAACTTTATAATATACTTATGAGATTAAAAAAGTTTAGTGTTTTGTTTATTATGGTTTTGTTTGCCTTGGGCGGACAAGCTCAGATTGCAGTAAATACAAATACCAACGCGGCTGATTTGGCTTCGCGCTTGATTGGTTCAGGTGTAAACGTTACAAATGCTACCTTAAATTGCCCAGCCTTAGCTTCGGGAGACTTTACAGTTACAGCATCTAACCTTAATTTAGATAGTGGTATTGTACTTACTTCTGGTACTGCAGCTACTACGGCTACTGTTCAAGGTATGAATGGTCCTGCTTTAGGGCCTTCTACTGGTAATACAGCCCCGGGAGATGCAGATTTGTCACTCTTATGTGGTCAAACAACAAATGATGCTTGTATACTCGAATTTGATTTTGAAACAACAGGTGATTCAGTACAATTTAATTATGTTTTTGGTTCGAGCGAGTATCCTAGTTTTACGTGCTCTAATTTTAATGATGTATTTGGTTTCTTTTTAAGTGGTCCTGGTGTTGCCGGTCCTTATTCTAATGGTGCTATAAACATAGCAACCGTACCCGGAAGTGCAGGGACCTGCCCAGTGGGAGTAAGCACAATTTATTGCCCTAATAATCCAGGGTGTTGTAATACAACGAATACGAACTGTTTTAACCTAACAACCGGTTGTGGCATGTTTAATGCAACAAATAATACTTGCAACTATTTTGTTTGTAATAATGCTCCAGGAAGTACGGTTAATTACCAAGGTTTTACGACTGTTTTAACGGCAGCAGCTCAAATTATACCATGTACAACCTATCATTTTAAAGTTGCCATTGCTGATGCATTTGATGGCATTCTGGATTCAGGTGTAATGCTTGAGTCGGGTAGTTTTACAGCTAATTCAGTTGGGATTGATTTAAGCGCTAGTTTAACTTCATTATCAGGTAATCCCATAATTATTGAAGGCTGTGATTCGCTTAAATTAGATGTAAAAATTGAGAAATATGGTATTCCTAATTTTGATACTATCAATTTTGTAATACAGGGAACTGCTTTAAATTCGATTGATTATCCTTTTTTGTCTGATACCATAGTCTTTAGTCCTGACCCTAACGATACTGTTAGAACAATTTGTATTTCAGCTTATCAGGATAATCTTTCTGAAGGAACTGAAACAATTACATTGTTCTTACAAAACTTTTGTTCTACAGCTTTAGCTGATAGTTTAATAATTGAAATCATTGATTCTCTGGGTGCTGAATTTAATATCTCTAATACCATGTTTGCTCAACCAGAGGATTCTGTTTGTTTAGGAACTGGTTTTATTTTTACTCCACTTGTATTTCCTATTCAAGGGTTAGGCCCATTGTCTTATAGTTGGGATTTTGGAGATGGTACTACCGTAAGTAATGCAGGTCCTATAAATCAAATAAAAACATATCCTAATCCGGGTACGTATAATGTAAAACTATATGTTGTAGATACAGCGGGTTGTACCGATAGCGTGATGCATACTGTCTATGTAGATGAGCCACCTTATGTGGAACTGTCGGCGGATCCTACTCAAATATGTGCTGGTGAGAAAGTTCAATTCTATGATTCTATTGCGCAACATACGTTTAATTGGATATATGATTTTGACGATGGAATCGTGCTTACAGGATTGCATAACCCAACACACATTTTTGAAAAAAGCGGTGTGTATAATGTAAGTCTTACAGGAGAATATTTGATATGTCCGGATGAGGTGAAAGATGTAGTTATTACAGTAAATGATTTTCCATTAATTAACCTAGGTGAGGATCGTGTTATTTGTCCTGGATTGGATACGGCAGTCGTGTTAGAAAATATTGAAAACCCAAGCGAGATAATGAATTGGAGCACAGGAGATGTAGGCTCATCTATTATTGCAAATAAAACGGGTCGTTATTGGGCAAGAGTTGAAACGCAAGGATGTTCTACTACAGATAGTATATGGGTAAAACGTGATTGTTACTTAAATATTCCTAACAGCTTTACGCCAAATGGTGATGGACGAAATGATTACTTTATGCCACGTCAATTATTAAGCTCAGGCTTAATTGAATTTGATATGAAAATTTTTAATCGTTGGGGTGAATTAATATTTGCTACTGACAAGATTGATGGCAGAGGCTGGGATGGAAAGTTTGGTGGTAAGGATCAAGCTACTGGAGCATTTGTTTATCAAATAATTGCACGTTGGAGAAACGGCTATCAAAATTCATTTAGAGGTAATGTAACCTTGATGCGTTAAGTGCCTTAAAAAAAATAAAATAGTAGGGAGTCTTTTAGACTCCCTTTTTTATTTCCACTTAATGCTACAGCCAATGCTTGGCCTTTGATTTTCTGTTGGCTTATTTGCTAATAAGTTTTCCATAGCATTTGACAAGTCAGCACCATCACATTCTTTGTTATTACCTGGTCTTGAGTCATCTAACTGACCATGATAAGCTAATTGTAAGCCTTCGTCATATAGGTAAATATCTGGTGTACAGGTTGCGCCATAGGCTCTGGCAATTTCTTGCGTTTCGTCATATAAATAAGGGAATGGGTATCCTTCTTGCTGCGCTAATTTAGTCATCATGTCTGGCCCGTCTTGTGGGTAGGCAATTGCATTATTGCTACTTATAGCTATAAAATTTATTCCTTTCGCTTGATATGTATTGGCTAATGCTACAAGGGTAGAATTTATATGTATTACAAACGGACAATGGTTGCAAATAAAAAGAATTACTGTTCCCTTGTCGCCTTTCAAAGTTTCTAAATTTTTAAGGGTGTTGCTTTGTGTATCTAATAGTTCAAAGTCAAAAGCTGGGCTACCAAGTGCGATAGAATGAGAAGGTGTTAATGCCATTATTTAATTTTATAAAACAAAGCGATTGCTTCATTTGGTTCTGTTGATTTATAATTAGAATATTTTTTCATTTCATCTGTAAAGCCAATTACATAGTCTGGTTTTAAATCCATATTGAAGTTCTTATCATACGGCAAAAGGTAAATGTTTGATAGTTTTTTTGTTTGCGTATAGTATTCTAAGGTTGGATGAAAATTCCAATGAGCTTTGAGTGTAATTTCCTTATCTGTAGGTAATGATAGGATTCTATTTTTTGTTCCGCCATCATAGTACCATTCTATTGTATCCTTGTAAGATATTGTTTTTACAAAATGAATACTCCAAAACGCAATGAGTAATCCAGCTATAATTGTAAGTGATTTGTTTAACTGAGCTGTGCGAAGTAATCCTGCAAAAAGGAAAGCTAAAAGCGGAACATATAAAGTAGTTTTCCTTTCTGAAGGAAAATAAAAATCAAAGGCATAGTAGGTGAAATGCAACGTGATAATTAAAATAATAAAGCTTACTGCATAAAAAACATTACGTTGTTTTTTAAAAGAAAAATATACAGCCAGTAATAATGCGATGATAAAAAGAATGGTGAAAATGAAAGAGGTTTCTTTACCCAAATAATTATGAAAACGTATGCTACCATTTATAAATCCTTTGAAAGATTCCCAGATAGAATGCAAACCATATTTTAATTCATTATTCCCAGATAAAGTATAAATTGGTTTCGCTACTAAAAGCAGTGTGCCCAATGTAAACAAGCTAGGTATCCAAAGGATTTCCTTTTTCTTCAAAAGCTCTTTTCGTAGTATGATCCAAAGAGCTAAGGTAAATACGGGCAGAAAAATTAAGTTAGAAAGAAGAGAAAGCGAAGCTAAAGAAATAGATAAATAGGCTATTGCTAGTTGAGTTGACTTCTCGTTTTGCAAGTATTTATAAATAAAAACTAAGGCAGCAAAACTAAAAAACATACCTAAGCCATACCCGCGACAAAGGGAATAAAAATCAATAACATAAGGATTGGCAAATAGTATAGCAACGATAGCTATGCGACCCCATACCGATGTGAAATAACGAAACATGAATACGTAACACAATGTATAACCAGAAATAAATGCAAGTACATTGGGCAAGCGCATAGTAAAATCACTATGGCCAAAGAGCCCAATTGATATCTGATACAAAATTGTATTTATGATATGATTGTTTGCACTGTACCAAACTTCCTTATCAGTAAATAATTCCCATATCGTATTGTTATGAAAAAATAAGTAGGACCCGCTTTCGTCATGAGTAAAGGAGAGTGTTGCCGCACGATAAATTACAATAACGCTTAAGGCAATACCAAGAGTCAGAAAGGCAATTTTCTGTATCTTAATAGAATCTATTTTACCTGGTGTAGTAAGCAACATGCTACTGCAAATTAAGTAAAACTCTTTACATTAAATCAATAAAGAGCCATGTGACTAAAACAAGCTATAGATCAAACTTAATGCCTTGGGCTAGCGGCAATTCCGCAGTATAGTTTATGGTATTAGTTTGACGCCGCATGTAAATCTTCCAAGCATCGCTTCCGCTTTCTCGGCCGCCACCTGTATCTTTTTCACCACCAAAGGCGCCACCAATTTCAGCACCACTCGTACCAATATTTACATTAGCTATCCCACAATCACTACCTGACGCAGATAAAAAGGCTTCTGCTTGACGTAAGTTATTGGTCATAATAGCCGACGATAAACCTTGAGGTACATCGTTTTGCATTGCTATGGCTTCGTCCAAGGTTTTATACTTCATAATGTATAAAATAGGAGCGAATGTTTCATGCTGAACAATCTCCATTTCGTTTTTAGCTTCTATGATACATGGTTTTACATAACAGCCACCTGCGTATTTTTTACCTTTAAGTACACCACCTTCTACCAATACTTTTCCGCCTTGTGCTTTGGCAGCCTCAATAGAGTTTAGGTATTGCTGCACGGCATCTGTATCAATTAATGGTCCCATATGATGTTTCTCATCTAAAGGATCTCCTATTTTTATTTGCTTATAAGCAGCGGCTAAGCTGTTCTTTACTTTGTTATAGACTTTTTCATGAATAATTAATCTACGAGTAGAAGTACAACGCTGCCCACCAGTACCAACCGCACCAAATACAGCACCAACAAGCGTCATGTCTAAATCAGCATTTTCAGTAATGATAATAGCGTTATTACCTCCAAGCTCTAATAAGCTTGTTCCTAATCTTGCACCAACTGCTGCGCCAACGGCTTTACCCATACGAGTACTTCCCGTAGCAGATACTAAAGGCATTCTTTTATCATGGCTCATCCATTCTCCAACTTCGCGACCACCATTGATTAAACAGCTTACACCTTCGGGCACACCATTCTTTTTAAATACTTCCTGCGTAAGCAATTGACAAGCAACTGCTGTCAAAGGTGTTTTTTCAGAAGGTTTCCAAACACAAACGTCGCCACATACCCAAGCTAAGGCTGTATTCCAGCACCATACGGCTACGGGGAAATTAAATGCAGAAATAATACCTACAATACCTTTTGGGTGCCATTGCTCATACATTCTATGACCTGGGCGCTCACTATGCATAGTTAATCCATGCAATTGACGGCTTAAACCTACCGCAAAGTCACAGATGTCAATCATTTCTTGTACTTCACCTAATCCTTCTTGATAGCTTTTGCCCATTTCGTAGCTTACTAGCTTACCAAGAGCTTCTTTGTTCTCTCTAAGTTTTACGCCAAGTTGACGAACAACTTCACCACGCTTAGGAGCTGGCCAGGTACGCCATTCTTTAAATCCTTTATCGGCTGTTTCCATTACACGCTCATAATCTGCTTTGCGCGTAGAATAAGCCGAACCAATTAATTTACCATTAGTAGGCGAATGACTTTCTAATATTTGGTGCTTTGCTGCATACCATTTTTTACCAGTTGATGTCCCACTGTTTATTTTCTTTAAGTTTAGCTTTTTAAGAAGTGCTTGCATTGTTTCTAATTTGAACTGCAAATTAAATGCTTAATGTTGAAGGCTTAGTTTTTAGTTCTTAGTTTTTAATCACAACTTAAGCTCTATTTGATTTCGCTTACTTTATAGCACAGCGCATAACTTTCTTATCTCCAAACTTGCCTACATAAGAATCACCAATGGTTATTGGACCCACACCAGCAGGTGTACCTGTAAAAATTAAATCGCCAATATTGAGTGTAAAGATTTTAGAAATCTGAACTATGATATCGTCTATGTTGAACATCATTAGTTCGGTATTGCCCGTTTGTGCTTTTACACCATTTTTGTCTAAAGTGTATTCTATATTTCCTTCAGAATTGGTTACCTCATCAATCGGCAGAAAGTCGCCAACTACTGCGCTATGGTCAAATGCCTTTGCTCTTTCCCAAGGTAGACCTTTGGCTTTTACTTGCTCTTGGATATCGCGAGCGGTAAAATCAATTCCCACGCTTACTTCTTTATAATAGTCTTTGGTAAACTTTGGTTTTACATGCTTCCCATTGTTACAAATTTTATAAACGAGTTC
>CALJNC010000067.1 GCA_937981995.1 uncultured Chitinophagaceae bacterium | reverse complement strand
ACTAGCGGACTCATATCCTGAATTAGAACTAAGCACCTACAAACCTGATGAGCAAGTGGTTGAAAGTATTGCTGTAGCTTCAGCAGTTCTCTCTAAAAATAAAGACAACTTATATAGAGATGGCAGTTTGAAAACTACGCCAATCTATGAATACTTTAATAAGCAATACACTTACGACGAGATTAAAATGGCTTTATTGTTTTTTAAAACGAAGAGTTAGACAAGCTTTACAGTTTATCGGCAAACAACCCTATTAATAAGAGTGCTCCAATAAATAAAATCACAGGCAACAAAATACTCTTGCCTCTTAAATTGAAGATCCTAATATTAGCAATCAGCATACAAAAAAAAGCAATGCCAAACGAGGCGATTAAAAGTCCGAATAAGTCAAGTTCATAAACTCCATATCCGTTTAGAGCAAAATCAAATAGTTTAAAAGAGGCAGTAATTACAAACAAGCATAATAAAGCGATAAGGTCAATCGATAAAATTGACAATTTAGGCAATGCCCTATTTAATATTTTAGGAATCCGCCATGAATTGAATATTAAAATACAGAGAACCAATATTCCAAATGTATAAAACTTTGCCCCCTGCAACTCATATAAAACCTTTGGAAAAACATCACAAACTCGACGGATTAAAATAATTACGAACAGAGTAACTATTTCAAGAAGTAATATTTTTTTAATCCAGGTTCTATTGACAAACTCATGATCAATATCTTCGAGTAAATCTTTTTGTTGTTCAATAGGCATAATTTTCTTTTTTATTTACAAAACGCCTTTATCTCCTTCATAAACATTGCTCCAAATTTCTTTGCCTTAAACTCTCCAACCCCATGCACTTCTAAAAAATCTCTCATAGTCTTTGGCTTGAGTGCACTCATATTTTCAAGTGTTGCATTAGAGAAAACTGTAAAGGCTGGCTTGCCATTTCGATCCGCAATTTTCTTTCGCAGCTGTCGGAGCGTTTCATATAAGTCATCATCCTTCGGGAAGGTGCTTTTATTTTTGGATTTACTTGAAATCTTAGCAACGGCTTCTTTATTTACCTGTTGACGACTCTTAATTGTTTCGGGCGTTACAAGATCTATTGGATACTTGCCGTATAAAACGTCCTCCCCAAATTGTGTAATCTTTAGGCGATAACCATCTTTATAATCCACCTCAATTAATCCTAATTGTACAAACTGCTGTATAAACAATTGCCATTCAAAAACTGTTTTTTCATAACCCACACCAAACGTTTTTATCTCACTATAATTATTAGCTTGAACGATTAAACTATTTGTTCCTTTTAGTACATCTATTAATACAGTTACGCTTAATTGCTGCTCACTGCGCTTAATAGCACTCATTGCCTTTTGCGCTAAAACCGTACCATCAAAGTACTTCGGCGGATTTTTACAAACATCACAGTTATTGCAATGCTCTTCTATCCGATCGCTGAAGTAGGTCAAAAGAATTTGTCTTCTGCACACTTGCGCCTCCGCATATTCGCGCATGCGATCTAGTTTTGCTTTTTGGATATTGCGCTGCTGGTCGTCGTCTATATCTTGTATAAAGCCTTCGCGCAATTGAACATCTCTGTAGCTATAAAAAAGAACAGCTTCCGCGGGCTCGCCATCGCGTCCTCCTCTACCAATTTCTTGATAATAACTCTCAAGATTCCCCGGCATATTGTAATGCACCACAAAGCGAACATTGCTTTTATCAATCCCCATTCCAAAGGCAACCGTTGCTACCACAATTTTTAAATCACCGCCAATAAAATTATTTTGTGTCTTTTGGCGTTTATCGGCATTCATACCGGCATGATACTCTTGAGCATCATAACCATCATCACGTAACTTCTTAGCAAGTTCTTGTGTATTTTTCCTACTCAGGCAATATATAATACCACACTTCCCTTTATGTCGTGTAAGTATTTTTCCTAGCTGCTCCCATTTCTTTTGACCAGGCAATACAGCCAAAGAAAGATTGGGTCTATCAAAAGAGGAAATAAAATAATCAGGCTTTTTCAACTTCAACAACTCCCCTATTTCTTTACGTACCGTTTTATCGGCTGTAGCGGTCAGAGCAACAATTGGCACTTTAGGGAATTGCTTTCTGATGGCTTTTAGTTTTTTATAATCCGGTCTAAACTGATGCCCCCAGCTACTTAAACAATGCGCTTCGTCAATCGCAAATAATGAAAGCCCAATACTTCCAGAAAGTTCAGTAAGAAAAGAGGTGAAACCAGACGAGAGCAACCGCTCAGGTGCTACATATAATATTTTTACACGACCTGCGCTAATGTCTTGCATCAATAAATCTTCTTCCTCATGACTCAAAGTAGAGTTTAAATAAGCTGCCGATATTCCATTGGCCTTCAAAGCTTGCACCTGATCCTGCATAAGCGCTATTAAGGGGGAAACCACAATCGTCAATCCTGGCAGCATAACTGAAGGCAATTGATAACAAATGGATTTTCCGCCACCTGTAGGCATAAGCACTATCGTATCCTTGCCTTTCAACACATTGGAAATAATATCCTTTTGTTGTGCACGAAACGTACTATAACCAAAATGTTTTTGAAGCTTAACTTCTAATTCTTTTATCATGCTTTATTAAATATCTATCAATTTTTTAATCAGCTTTCCATTATTAAAAATAGCATTCATTAATCGTGGCGAAGTCATGGTAAGCTTAGCAGCTTTATAACTTCTATTAAATCCTTTTTTATATTTCTTATGAATCAACTCATTATATTCATTTAAAAAATCTGAAGAGAAATCATCTTTTTCAAAACATTTTACTGCCTGTTGCGCAGCAAGGTATCCACTCCACATAGCAGTATCTATGCCATGTCCTCCTATTGGATTAATTAAAGAAGCCGCGTCTCCACATAACAAATAACGCTCGCCGACCAACTTCCTATTTTTTGTACTTATAGGTAATGCAAACCCTTTGGCTTTATCTTCTAAAGAAGCATTAATGAATCTTGGAGCAATACGCGGATGACTGGAAATAATCTCTTCTAAGGTTTTACGCATATTAAGACTTCGCTTAGAGTTGTATGGCCTCAAAAAACCAAAACCAACATTGGCCCAACCATTAGCTAATGGAAAAATCCAAAAGTAACCAGGCATAATCTCTTTAAAAAAGTGAAACTCATTTGTATCAGCCTCCAAACCTTGCACATTATTATAATAGGTGCGCATGGCTAAGAATGGTGCTTCTTCTTTTATATCATAATTAGCTAATTGGCGACTTACAATACTGCGTGCACCATCGCAACCAATTACCAATTTAGCCTTAATCCTTTCTCCACTATCTAAAGTACAAAGTACTCCATTATCAATATAACTTACAGTATCTACTCTTTGGTTTTGATAAACGCTTGTTTCAGTTTCAGCTACTAACTTCAAAAGAAAACTGTCAAAATCTTCACGTTTGCTATTGTATGAAAAAGTTTCCCATCCCACTGTAAAACTTTTACCATTGGGCGAAAAACCCTTTGAATACTTTACGCTTGAACTATCAGCATAAGATCGTAAACTTTTACCCCATGAAGTATCCATTTTATCCATGAGTTTAAATGCAGGACCTGGAATAGCATCGCCACAAATTTTATCTCGTGGAAATAACTCTTTATCAAACAAAGCCACTTTTAGCCCAGCATCTTTCAATGCTAAAGCGCAAGTTGTCCCAGCCGGACCAGCTCCGATAATTACGACATCAAATTCTTGATTCATAATTAATGCTCGTTGTCGTTAATGTTCTTTTTAATCCAAGTTGTAACACCTTCAAAATTTTCAAAAATTAAATCTTCAGGTACCAGGTCAGGAATGATATCGATATTCTCCATCATGATTCTTGGTTGCTCCTGCAGATTAACAAAAATAACTTTCACTCCCCTTGTGTGCATATCAAAAAGCACTTCTTCCATGGCATATAAACCCGATTGATCCATGTAAGGCATATGTGTTAATCGTATAACTACATGCGTAGCTGTTGAAGGAATCTCTTTTGACAAGGCCTGAAAATCACTAGTATATCCAAAGAACAAAGGACCATTCAATCTTTTGATATAAACCTCTTCCTTAAGCTCCTCTGGGAAATTATTTTCATCAATCCATGGCTTTTTTAAAGCAAGTGAATGATCTAAAGGAGTAACCTTTGATTTCAATGCAGTTAAACCTCCAATTTTTTTCATAAAAATTAAAGAAGAAATAATAAGACCAATGCCAACGGCTGCAATCAAATCCCAAAAGGCAGATAGCAACATTACGGCTATCATTATTAATACCTCTGAACTTAATTTTATAGGACCAAAGTTTAAATCACTTGGCATTTTATTCATTGCCTTCAACCCTTTATAATCCATTACACCGATACCTACTGTAACTAAAATACCCGCTAAAACAGCTGCTGGTATTTTTGAAGCCAAGGGGCCTACAAAAACTGAAACCAAGAATAATAAAACAGCTGCAATCATGCCTGATATTTTAGTCATCCCGCCAGACTTAATATTAACTACCGTACGAATAGTTGCACCTGCTCCCGGAATACCACCAAAGAAAGCAGCAATTGAGTTTCCGATTCCCTGACCAATTAACTCGCGATTGGGTCGATGCTTCGTCTTGGTCATATTATCTGCCACCACCGAGGTAAGAAGAGAATCAATAGCCCCTAAAAATGCTAAGGTTAAAGCTGTAAAAATATAGGGAGATACTTGCGCAAAACTAAACTTTGTAAATACGTCCAAATTTAAAGAAGGCAAACCCAAGGGTATTTCTTTAATTGGCAAGTAATCTACATTTAAAAAATATGCTCCCCCTGATACTAATAATAGGGCGACAAGCGTACTCGGAATTTTGGTAGTAATTTTCTTAAACCCATAGATAACAAAAATGGTCAACCCGGCTAACAAGAGCTCTAACCATTTAAAGTTTTTAAGTGCGCGTGGCAGCATTTTAATTGAGCCCAAAACGCCTTTGCTTTTAGCTGCAGCTAAGTTGCTAGCTTCCTTTATAATTTCTGCATCAGTAATTTGCTCAGAGAGTACAGCTACTTTAGATAAACTTTGCGGCGACCAATTTCCTTTACCAATTTCATCGCCCAATTTTTCCTTCATGATAACTTCTTTAGCCTCCGCTTTAAACTTTGAGATAT
>CALJNC010000066.1 GCA_937981995.1 uncultured Chitinophagaceae bacterium | reverse complement strand
AAGCCACGCCCCCTTAAAACCAGTATGCCCCGTTACAAATACTTTTTTGTCTTTGAAATAAGGTGCGAGATACTTAAAATTTAATTGTGACATAATTGAAGCTGCAAGATAGTAATGACGGGCGATATTTGGAGCATTAGGATTGTTGCTGTTTTATTAAACTTTTACCAGCCACTTTACATTCAAATATTTTGCTTTAGAAAATGTATCTTCTTTGCAATCCAGACCACCAGAGTTTCGGCTACCTCTAACTTTTAACCTAGGTCCAATAGTACTATGCAAACAACTGCTAAAGTTGAAATCGATTACAGCAGAAATCCAACTGGCGCAAGAATGCAGCTAAGCCTTAGCCCAGGGTTCTTGTGCCAGTCGCCTATATTGTTATCACCAACAAACTATTTCAAATCAATCAGATATAGATTTGATAATCCGCACTTTGCATTACATTTGAAGTAACAAGCTATAAGACGCTTAGGCATCTAAAGAGATTGTTTAGAATTTAGGAAAAATGAATTTAGGATTTGACTCGAAAAGACTGTTTTGTAATTTTACGGGCTTGGGCAATTATAGCCGCACCTTAGTAAAAAATCTACAGCAGCTTTATCCTAATCTTACATATAATTTATACTCCCCTGAACTAAGAAGTAGTCCAGAAACAGAAGCCTTCCACAAAAGCTCTAACTTCAAAAGCCATATTGCAAAAACAATTTTTAAATCATATTGGAGAAGCTTTTCAATAGTAAAACAATTAAAAAAAGATAAGATAGAATTGTATCATGGCTTAAGCAATGAAATACCAATAGGCTTAAAGAATACAAAAATTGCAACCGTGGTAACTATCCATGATTTAATATTTAAAACCTTGCCCGATACCTATCCTTTAATGGACCGTTTGATTTATAATGCAAAAGTTAAAAAAAGTTGCCGTACGGCAGATAAAATTATTGCGATAAGCCAAAGCACAAAAAAGGATCTCATAAAACATTATGATATCAATCCTGATAAAATTGAAGTTATTTATCAAAGTTGCAATCCAATCTATTATGAAGCAGTAGAAAAAAAACGGAATGATCCAACTTTAGAAAAATACGGCATCCCGCAAAAATATCTGTTGTATGTAGGCACCATCGAAAAAAGAAAAAACCTCAAGGTAATTATTGATGCCTATGAGCAACTACCTGTTGAGCTGCGCATACCAATAGTCGTTGTTGGCAGAGGCAAGAATTACAAAAAAGAAATGCAACTATCCGTTGAAGAAAAAGGACTTTCAGAAAACATTTTTTGGATCAATGGTTTAAAAGACAATCTTCACTTGCGCACGGTGTATCAAAATGCCCTTGCATTAATTTATCCTTCTTACTATGAAGGCTTAGGGCTTCCTGTAGTAGAAGCTATGCTATGCAAAACACCAGTAATAACTTCAACTACATCCTCTCTACCAGAAGCTGGAGGACCAGGATCAGAATACTTCAATCCAACCGATGCCAAGGAGCTTGCTCAAATTATAAGTAAGGTAATTACTAATAAAAACCACAGAGAATCTATGATAGAAATTGGTTATGAATATGCGCATAAAATGTTCTCTCCTGAAAAACTTAGTAAGCAACTTATGGAATGCTACCAACAAACATTACAAAGCAAACAAAGAAGTTGATTAATAAATAGTAAATCGTTTGCTATGTATTAATTTTCAACTTTATAATTAAGATGAAAAACGCAGACAAACCCAGTCCGGAAGCAAAAGCACTTTCGCTTTACTTAATGGCGTTTAAAGCTAGCAAACCAGCTATCAAAGAACAAGCAAAGCGCATGAACAAAAACTGGGACCGGGTAAAAGACGGCTCCTTAAGCCAAGAAGATTATGCAACAAAAGTTACTAGCGTTTTGGAAGCTCATGGCGGATATGAAAAAGTGCTAAAAGACACCGTATATTTTTATATCAGAAAAACAGGTAAATGGACTTTAAAAGGCGATGATAAATATTGCCAAGATGCTCAATTACTGGCTGATAAAATATTAGAAAGTAGAAAATAATGCAAATCCTTTTCTACGCTCCTGAATATCGTCCGAACTTATCAAACATGATACGTACAGCGGAGTTCTATGGATTGAAAAAGGTACTCATTTTCGATAAAAATAATTTACTTTCTCCCCCCAACAATAAAACTAGTCGGGCAGAAATGGATCACATGGCGCGCGTTTGGACCGCCGGTGCAATAGAACACATTGAAATTGAAGCACTCAATAACATAAAAGAATATCTTAAAGATTATAAAGGACGCAAAATAGCAACCTTAGTTAATGATAAGGCTACTACACTATCCAACTTTAGGTTTAAAGAAGAGGATTTAATTATTATGGGTAGTGAAAAAGAAGGTCTTCCTCCTGAGATTGAAAGTCTTTGTGATCAAGCTATTTACATTCCGCAAAAAGGACATACTAATTGTTTAAATGTAAGTGTAACCTTTGGAATAGTTTTACAGCAGGCACTTGCTCAAATTAAGTAGCAAAAGAAATTATAAGCTCCTAGCTCTAATTTACTTTTGAATTTTACATCAATCAATTCATGCAAAAGCTTTTTGCAAAATATATAGACACCTTTAAAGGGCTAAGCCAAGAAATTTGGATACTCGCTGGCATTACGCTCATTAATAGAGCGGGTATGATGGTCATCCCTTTTTTGTCTATTTACCTAACCAAAGAAATTGGATTAACGTACCAACAAGTAGGATGGGTTATGACCTGCTTTGGCCTAGGCTCCTTATTAGGGGCATGGACGGGCGGGAAACTTACAGATCGAATTGGAGGTTACAAAGTCATGTTCGGCAGTTTTATTTTAGGAGGTTTTGGATATATTGCTATTCAATATTTGCATGATTTTCAACCTTTATGCATAGGAGTTTTTCTACTAACACTTATGGCTGATGCTTTCAGACCTGCACTATTCGTAGCAATGAGTAATTACTCAAAGCCTGAGAATAAAACACGTTCCGTTACATTAATTCGTTTAGCAATTAACTTAGGAATGTCTATGGGCCCGGCAGTTGGCGGTGCACTCATTCTTTATTTTGGATACGCAGCACTTTTTTGGATTGATGGCATAACAAATATTATGGCGGGTGTGCTGCTTATCTTTTTACTAAATCCTAAAAAACGAAAAATACTTGATGAACAGATAACGGTTTCCAATCCGCTCTCGCCTTATAAGGACGCATACTTTTTACTTTTACTAGCAGGCATATACATTTTTACAATCGTATTCTTACAGTATTTCTCAACCATGCCTGTTTATTACCGCGAAGTAAAACTTCTCACAGAAGGAGAAATCGGATTACTTATGGGACTAAACGGAATGCTCATTTTCTTGTTCGAAATGCCTTTTGTCCAGTTTTTTGAAAGTAGAAATTATAACAAAATAAAATTACTAATTATTGGAATTGGCTTACTAGCCATGAGCTTTGTCATTTTACCTTTTATTCCATGGACAGGCATTATTGTGTTTAGCATTATTTTTATGACCGTAGGCGAAATGCTTGTCTTTCCTTTTGGCAATGCCTTGGCGGTGCAACGTGCTAAAAAAGGAAACCAAGGAGCTTATATGGCCTTATTTTCCATGAACTTTTCAGTAGCTCACATTTTTGGCCACAATATTGGTATGCAAAGTATTGACCATCTTGGGTTTGACAGTACCTGGCTTGTAGTAACTGGTGTGGCAGTACTTGGCATGTTTGTATTAACCTATTTACTGCGCTATACTCGCAGAAATAATTAGTTTTCTTTTACATTCGGAGCGAAACTTTTAGGAAAAAGCAGCGTCTAAAAATCATAAAACTGAACAAATGAAAAAAATAATAGCAATTACGATTAGTCTTTTATGCATTAGTGTATTCACTTTTGGCCAATCAAAAGACGGACGAAACAAGCAAATGAAACTTGACCTAAACAAGGATGGCGTTATAGACAAAGAGGAGTTTAATAAAAAGTCATCCCAAATGGTTAAAAAAAT
>CALJNC010000065.1 GCA_937981995.1 uncultured Chitinophagaceae bacterium | reverse complement strand
GAATAAACTCATTAATATCCCATATTTCCAATAACTTTAAAGTGTAATGAGAAATTTAGTACTAATTATAGTTTTATTTATTGGCATATCATCTTGCAAAAAAAATAAAATTGTTGAATCTACATCAAAATTCATGATAATACATGCTGCACCTAATGCACCAAGTATTGAATTTTTACTAGATGACAAACCTCTTCTTCTACAACCATTAGTTTATACAAGCAATACATTTTATAGAGATGTTTTAAGCGGCGTACGCAATCTTAAAGTAATTGTATCTGGTAGTACAAAAATTGATACTAATTTGACGTTTGAGGAAGGCGCTGTTCGCTCTTTTGTTTTCTATGACAAGCCGTTAGATTTCAAAATGCAAATTGTTACGGATAGCCTAGCTGGTTCCGATGCTGGTAATTGCCGCGTACGCTTTTTTCAAATGGTACCCGATGCAACAAGTTTAGACCTGTTAAACACAATAGACGGCTCAACAATTGCTACAAACACAGCCTTAGGTACGACGAATGGTTGGGTAACCATACCGGCGGGCATTTATAATTGGGAACTCCAAAATTCTAGTAATCAAAATCCAATTTATACTGATTGGAGACCGGACACTTTACTACCTGGTAAAAACTATTCCATTATTTCCAATGGTTTCCAAAATACGTTTACCAATGATACAATTGGTGTATGGCCCATTAATCATGAAGATTTTATTCTTCCGTAATTTACAATCTCTAAATGGCCTTACCTTCAAAAAAAAGTAGACCAATATCTGTAAATGACATTGCTTTTAGATATATAATTTCTTTGGGGAAAAATACCCCAACTAAATTTAAACTAAATGTAACCATACAAGAAGCGACCGGTGTAGGTAAAATACTAAAAATTCAAGGTTTAGTAACTAGAGACTTTTGGTTAGATTTTCCTTATGAAATAAAATCGAGCGAAAACTATCCTAAGTTAACTCCGAAGCATATTTCCGTTTTTATTCAACAGGCTTTTAAACAAGGTTGGGAGCCCAGTCAAAAAGGGCCGCCATTCATCCTAAATTTAAATAAAACAGTTAATCGATTATCTTAACTGAATTCGTTTTTTTTTAAACATTATACCCCAAACTCTTTTGAATATCTTCTGGCAACTTAGGCAACTGATTACGTTGTAATAAGAAAGAAGTTAAATCAGCGAATTCTTTATAAATATAATGGTTTTGAGCAGCTTTTTGTAAATACTTAGCACCCGTACTTCCACCCGTACCTACACGCCTACCAATCATTCTTTTTACCATATTCATATGACGGTAACGCCATTGTGCCAATAAATCATCAATATCAAGTAATGAATTAATCAATTGGTATGGATCACTTAATAAAGGATTATCTCTGTAAAGCATAATAAACAAGGCCGAACGTGAAGCATCTCTGCCTAATCGTAAACCCTCGGGATAGGTGCCACTATCCAAAAACATAGATTCAAAATAATCAACATTCGCTGTTTCACCTTCTTGTAAACTTGCAGCATAAGCATCTCTATATTCTTTCCAAAAACCGTCTTGCGTTTCCCAACCATCTTTAGTAAATGGCATACGCGCCAACCACTTTTCTATCAATACAAATAGTGATTCTTCTTTTTCATAATCCTTAACCAACTTGCGATCTTCATCACGTAGCTGCGATAAGTAATACTCCTGCCCAAAACGTTGATCATAAGGTAAGCCAAGCATCGCCTCTGCTATTTTGAATTGTATACTTTGAAAACCCGAAGCAGGACGTAAGAAATCTCTAAAGTCTAAAAAGTCAAGTGGCGTCATGGTTTCCATAATCGTCATTTGATCTACTAATACTTTAAGTATTTCCGAAACTCTATTTAAGCGGTGTACCGCGTTAAATAAATCTGCTGAATTATCTTCTACACTCTCCTTCTGAAAAATTTCACGAACCAAATTTATTTCATGAAACATTTGCTTAAACCATAACTCGTACGTTTGGTGAATGATGATAAATAGCATTTCATCATCCGCTCGCACACCATGCTTTGCACTTTCAGGATCCTGAGCATTTAATATTTTATCTAATTGTAGATAATCGCTGTAATATACCGGTTTTTGATCACTCATAAGGAATGGTGAAAATACAACCTAGTTCACTTTAAAAAAGCTGAATGTTGTCAATTAATTTAACTCTGATATTTTTTTGACTAACTCATGTGCAGGTCTTACCCCGGACTGACGCCATACGATTTCATTATTCTTAAAAATCATAATAGTAGGTACGCTTTGCACTTGATACTTATTAGCTAAGGCTTGATTTTTATCAATATCAATTTTTATAACTTTTACATCCTCACCTAATTTGCTTTTTACATCCTTAAGGATTGGCGGCATCATTTTACATGGACCGCACCACTCCGCAAAAAAATCAATCAGCACAGGCTTGTCGCCGCTTATAAGTTCAGAAAAAGAAGTTGTTGCCATAATTTATATTTTAGATTGAAGGCCTTGCCAGCCTCCACCATTATAGACGGATTGGTATCCATTTCTTTTCAAAATAGATTTAGCAGAAGCAGATCGCATACCCGAAGCACATACTGTTATATAAATTTTATCCTTATCGTTTATAGATTTTAAGCGATTAGGAAGCTCCGCCAAAGGCAAATTCATAGAACCCTTTATGTGACCTCTATCATATTCTTGCGGAGTACGTACATCTATAATTACAGCACCTTGCGACATCAACTCAGCGTAATCTACTCTTACACCTTTAAAAAAATTCTTAATTGCTTCAAACATATCTTATACCGTTTCTGTATTATTTGTAAATGGCAAATCTAACTTTTGAATTTGATCAAAACCACCAATAACATCAGTAACGTTTGACCAACCGCGCGATTTTAAAATACTTGCCGCAATCATAGAACGATATCCTCCTTTGCAGTGCAACACCAACTTTTTATCCTTAGGATAGGAAGCCAAATCTTCATTTATAGTATCAAGCGCCAAGTTTTTTACACCTGTAATATGCCCTGCACTATACTCCGAACATTTACGTACATCTATAATTTCGCTACCTGCCTCATTAAATTTAGCTTGCAAATCCTCGGGCGTATAACGTTCAACTTGATCAATTTCTTTATCCGATTTTGCCCAAGAATCAAAACCTCCTTCTAAATGCCCTAGCACATAATCAAAACCTACACGAGCTAAACGAGTTACTGCTTCTTCAGCCTTCCCATTTTCTGCTACGATTAATATTTGCTGCTTTACATTAGGAATTAAGGCACCTACCCACGGAGCAAAACCTCCATTCAATCCTATACTTATACTATTAGGTATAAATCCTTTTGCAAAAACTTCAGGATTACGAGTATCCAAAATTATGGCATGGGTTTCATTGGCGGCTACTTCAAATTCTTCGGGACTTAAAGCACGCAAGCCTCTATTCATTACATCCTCTATGGCATCGTACCCACCTTTATTCATAGCAACATTCATTGGAAAATAAGCTGGCGGTGGTTTTAAACCATCAGTTACTTCTTTTACAAATTCCTCTTTCGTCATATCCGCGCGTAAAGCGTAATTGGTTTTCTTTTGCTCGCCTATAGTTGAAACAGTTTCTTTACTCATGTTTTTGCCGCAAGCACTTCCTGCACCATGTGCAGGATATACGGTTGTTTCATCGGGCAAAGTCATTACTTTTTCTCTTAGAGAAGTAAATAGCATGCCCGCTAATTCTTCCTGGGTTAATGTAGCTGCTTTCTGCGCTAAATCCGGACGACCTACATCGCCTATAAAAAGGGTATCACCCGTAAATACGCTGTGTTCTTTTTTAACAGTATCCAATAAAAGGTAACAGGTACTTTCCATTGTATGCCCCGGCGTATGCAAGGATTTTATAGTTACGTCACCTAGCGGGAACTCTTCATTATCTGCTGCTATATGCGCATCAAAAGAGGTATCGGCATTGGTACCATAAACAATTTTGGCTCCTGTAGCTTTTGCCAAATCAATATGCCCACTTACAAAATCGGCATGAAAATGCGTTTCAAAAATATATTTAATCTCTACACCATCTCGCTGCGCTCTATCCAGATAGGGCTGAATTTCTCTTAAGGGATCAATGATAGCTGCCTCTTTACCACTTGTGATATAATAAGCACCTTGCGATAAGCAACCCGTATAAATTTGTTCTATGTGCATGTATGAAATAATTTAAAAAGCAAAGATGAGATTTTTTATCTTTTTAAAAAACAACAACTTCACAAAGTATCGTTACGTTTTATTTACTCTAACTTTGTCCTACTTTTTATGCTTAAACAACTGCTGCAAACAAGAATTGGTCAACTGCGTATTATCGCTTTCTTAGAAGGCATCTCTTTGATTATCCTATGTTTTGTAGCTACGCCTATGAAGTATCTTTTTAATAATACAATGCTTACACCACCTGTTGGCTATGCGCATGGGCTATTATTTATACTTTATATAGTTTTTACAATCTTAGTAAGCCAAAAATACAATTGGTCCCATACCAAAACTACATGGAAAGTAATACTAGCAAGTTTTATTCCATTTGGCACCTTTTACATAGATAAACATATACTTAGCAATCAAGCTTAAACCTGTACATTTCACTTATTTCTTATTCATTTTGATTTAGCCATTTTTCCTATTATCTTGGAGAACTAATCAAGTAGTATGGAAAACTGGATGAAAAATTTATCAAATAAAACAGCAAACGCACTTGGCGTACTTTCATTCCTTTCTGGGATTTTTATACAATCCTTTCTTATTAAAGGAATGCTGGGCACGGTAACACTTAGCGCTTTTATTGCATTAGGTTTTTTGTTTTTACATAAAGGAATTACGGGTAAAACGTTTTCGGAAAAATAATTATGTAATATAATTACTGTCTTTCGTAAGCAGCAAAATTATCAAACACAACAGGGCTTACTTTTTCACACTCAGCGTATAAATACAAATAATGTTTTTGCTCTTCTTCACTTGCCCACTCTTGCTCAACATTGTAAGGACTAATAGATACTATTTCTCTTGCTTCCAAATTTCTGACTTTCATATCGGCTAGCAAAAGTTCAAGCACTTCTCTAACATCAAATGCTTTTACAAAAACATATACCGCACCTCCTTCCAAGGTAGCAAACTCCTCAGCTTCCTTGGTATATAAATAATCCACATCACATATAAATACTCTTTTACTTTCCATTATTATTTATTTTTCTCAAACTAGCTTCCGTGGCATCATCATGCATAATTGCATCTTGAGCAGAAGGCCCAAAGGCCATAAGCCAAGTATACGCCAAAATCACAAAACTAAATACGCGAAAAGTGCCTTTAAAATTCATAGCTTTTCAATAGTTGATAAAGGTATAACTATTGTGTAATACTCTATAGTGTCTTAATAAAAATTGTGTTTATATTTAGGGTTCGTATTATGAAAAAAATATCAAGTTTACTCGCCCTTCTTTTAATGATTACCCCAGCATTTGCAAATGGAATTGATGAAAAAATAAATCAAATTTTTGGTGATTATACTGGCTGGTTTGTTGAATTAATTTTTGCGACCATTCCTTTTGGTAGTGTAGAAGTTCCTTGGGTACTAATTGTATTGGTAGTAAGTGCACTTTACTTTACGGTATACTTTAAGTTTATAAACATCCGAGGTTTTATGACCTCAGTAAATATTATAAGAGGAAAATACGATGACTTAGAAAAAGGAGGAAAAGTAGAAGTATCTAAAAATGTATCAACCGATGATGAAGGAGATAACCCAGATACAATACGAGTTGAAAACCATGAAGGAGAAGTTTCGCACTTCCAGGCTTTAACGGCTGCCCTTTCTGCGACGGTAGGTTTAGGCAATATAGCGGGTGTAGCTGTTGCTATTTCAATCGGTGGACCAGGCGCAACTTTTTGGATGATTGTAGCTGGCCTGATAGGCATGAGTTCAAAATTTGTAGAATGTACACTAGGTGTAAAGTATAGAGAAATTGGTGAAGACGGAACTGTTTATGGCGGACCTATGTATTACCTATCAAAAGGATTAAAAGAATTTAAAGCTGGCGGATTGGGCAAAGTATTAGCTGGTTTATTTGCAGTAATGTGTATTGGCGGAAGCTTTGGTGGCGGTAATATGTTTCAATCAAATCAAGCGTTCCAAATGTTACAATCAGTAACCGGTGGTGAATCAAGTTTTTTAGCCGGCTATGGTTGGGCTTTCGGAATTGTGATTGCCGTACTAGTAGGTATTGTAATTATTGGAGGTATAAAATCAATTGCTAATGTTACGGATAAAATTGTACCCTTCATGGTGGGGATTTATGTATTAGCTGCGCTTATTATTTTAGGAATGAACTTTACGTCAATACCTAGTGCATTTGGTGAAATTATGACGGGCGCATTTGCTCCTACCGCTATTGGTGGTGGTTTTGTAGGTGTATTAATTCAAGGGTTTAGACGAGCAGCTTTTTCAAACGAAGCGGGTATTGGATCGGCAAGTATTGCGCATTCAGCTGTAAAAACTAAATATGCAGCAAGTGAAGGTTTAGTAGCATTACTAGAACCATTTATAGATACCGTTATCGTGTGTACAATGACTGCACTGGTAATTGTAATAGCCAATGGCGATGGAAGTATTATGACTTACGGACAAGATGTGGGCGATGGCGTTACGGCAACATCAAATGCTTTTGCTTCTCAAATTTCATTTTTTCCAATCATTTTAGCAGTAGCGGTAATTCTATTTGCATTTTCTACCATGATCTCATGGAGCTACTATGGCTACCAAGCTTGGACCTATTTATTTGGACGCTCCAAAGGGGCTGAATATGCTTACAAAGGTTTGTTTTGCATATTTGTAGTAATTGGTGCTGCTATCTCTTTAGGCGCAGTAATTGACTTTTCCGATGCTATGATTTTTGCTATGATGGTACCTAATATGGTAGGTTTATTCTTTTTAGCTCCAAGAGTAAGAGATGAACTTAAAAAGTATATGGACGCCATAAAATCTAAAAAATAAATTGGAAACCTTCGGAAGAATTATAGGTACGCATGGCGTAAAAGGAGATGTTGTTTTAGAACATCAACTAAAAGGAGAAATTCAATTTGATAGCTGGGATGCCATTATGATTGAGTTACTTCCTGAAAGCAAAATTCCGTTTTTTATTTCTAATATTAAAGTACAATCTGATACTTCTTTCCTTGTAAAGTTTGAAGAGATTGATTCTCCTGAAGCTGCTAAGGAATTACTTCAAAAGAATGTATACCTCTCACCTAATGCGGCAGACGAAAGCCTACAAATTACTACGCAAGCGGATAGCTATATTGGCTACACATTATTTAATAAAAAAGAAAAAATTGGAACGATTGATAATATTCTAAATCCTAAAACAAACCCATTGTTTATCATTTTTGAGAATCAGGAAAATGAATTACTTATCCCTGCAAATGAGGAACTAATCCTCTCAGTAGATGAAGATAAAAAAGAACTCATAGCAGATTTACCTGATGGACTAATAAAGTAAGATTTTACATTCTGCCAAGACTACACTCGAAGTGATTTGCATTAATTACATTTGCTTTAGCTTATGCGTATAGACATCATTACCGTACTACCCGAACTACTTGATAGCCCTTTTGCTCATTCTATAATGAAGCGTGCACAAGAAAAAGGTTTGCTTGAAGTTCGCTGTCATCAATTACGAGATTTTGCAATCAATAAACATGGTCAAATAGACGACTACCAATATGGCGGTGGAGCAGGCATGGTAATTATGTGCGAACCATTGGCAAATCAAATTGAAAAGCTACAAGGAGAAAGGACCTACGATGAAGTTATTTTTCTAACACCAGATGGTGAGACTTACAATCAAGGAATTGCCAATGCCTTTTCTTTGAATAAAAATCTAATGCTCATTTGTGGTCATTATAAAGGTATTGACCAACGCATACGCGACAAGTATGTTACCAAGGAAATATCTATTGGAGACTATGTATTAAGCGGAGGCGAATTAGCTGCAGCGGTACTGGTAGATAGTATTGGCAGGTTACTACCTGGCGTATTAAACGATGAAACCTCAGCCCTTACAGATAGTTTTCAGGATAATTTATTGGCTCCGCCGGTTTATACAAGACCCGCAGATTTTAATGGAATGGAAGTACCCGAAATTTTACTTAGCGGCAACTTTCCTAAAATTGAAGAATGGCGTAATGAGCAAGCATTGCAACGCACTAAAGAAAGAAGACCCGACTTACTAGAATAAAAAAAGCCTCTTACTATAAAGAGGCTCTGTTACTTTTATAGGCAGTAGTAAAATTATTTAGTGTTGTACCACAAACTTCTTACTTACATTTCCAAAACGCAATACATACATTCCTTCTGCTAAGTTAACCGTTGAAACTTGCACTTCCTTTGCTTTACTTATTGAGTTTATTTTTTTACCTGTAATATCAAATAATTCAATTTGATCAATATACTTTAATGCATTTTCTGAAATATTAATGCGTACTACATCATTTGCCGGATTCGGATAAATTGTAATCTGACGATCATTTACCGCATCTTCAATGGCTAATGGATTATCATTATTCAATGCCCAAGTGTGATACTTTATTACAAAATTCCCTGTAGCATTCGGGCTACGAGCATAGGATTGATCTGTAGTTTGCGCACCCCAAGTTATATCATCAACCAACTCAGCATTTTGATTTAAAAGGAGTAGCTCCTCTCCGCTTGCTGATAATTTAAAGTTTACATGATCAGCACCTTGGCTACCATCTTCATCGGCCCATAGAATATAATACGCCCCTGGGTTAAGAACTGTTCCTACCGGAAATACATGTTTGGTAAGATTAAACTGATCGTCTGTAATAGACCAACCACTTATATCAACAGAGTTATTTGATGTATTGTGTAATTCAATCCAATCATCAAACTCACCATTATTATCGGTAATGGCTGTTTGATTAGAAGCCATAATTTCATTGATTACAATAGCTGAATTAGAAGCAACAGCGGGTTCTACTAAATATACAAAAACGTCATGCTCCGCTCCTACGGGTAAATACGAAACACTTTTTGCAGTATTGCTAGCTACTGCTTCAACATAATATCGTACCCAAGTACCTCCTACATGTCCTGGAATACTTGCTCCATACACTCCATCATTTGCCGCGCCATCATTATGGGTACCATCGTCATACATAAGTGCTTTTATAAACTGACCATTAATTGCTCCACTATAATGCATATAAACAGCATCAATTCCATTACCAGAAGAAACCGTAGCTCTTACATTTACCATTTGATTAGAAGCGGGACGTGCCCACTGCACATTATTAGAATAATGAGAAGCCGCAGAAATAGTTGGCGCCGCCTGTGACACTTCTGAATTATTATTTAAAGAATTTCTTCTTGTAGAAACAAAATTCTTAAGTACGCCTACCTCAGAAATAAAATCATTGTAAGAGTATAATTTCTTTGTATCATTTTGCACAGCTGTATCAATTAACGAAACATAATAATTTAATCTTGTTTCAAAAGCAGTTTGATCTAACTCCTCGGCAATAATCGTACGCATATGCGCTAAATAGCGCTGTCGAATACTCGGCACTTGCAACAAACGATTTAAAAGAGGATAATTTACATTCGTCTCATTATGAAACGGACTCCAACTAGATGCTTTGTTCATAGCCATTGGTGAATTACCATCAAACTCCATAGGGATAAATTGGCCGGTAGCTTGCTCTTTAAAAACATAATAATCTTGTTTCCCTTTGTATACATAACCATCGTCATCCGTAAAAGCAATTTCACTAGCTAGGAACCAAAGCGTTCTATCTAAATCCATATATACTTTCATAGTATCTTCTAATTGAGCTAAGGGTGTGTTATTTAATTTATCGCACAAAGACTCCAGCTCGTCATACGGATTAGCATAATCAGAATACTTTAAAACATAATAGGTTTGATAATTTTGATTGGGATTAAGATAATTCAAAGCGGTTGTACCATCACCCCAATTAGGGCCTCCAGGTCCACCGCCTCCGCCGCCTTGCACACCTTGTGCTCTAAAACTTACGCCATCATTAGAGACAAACCAATCAGAGTACATATCCTTATTTAATTGCTGCACATTAGGGTATAAACCCCAATCAACTCCATTAATTGTAAGCCAAGAGAAGTTAGCTTTTAAACCAGGTATATGACGACGAATCATATGCGTATACATTACTTCTCTTAAGAAGGATTCATCTTGATATGCATTATTTAAGTTCAAGGTATGGTAGCCGCTAATATCATTTTCTGATTTAATCCAATCCAATTCAATATTAAAAGACTTTTTATCTCCATTTACTTTTGAATAAGATGTATTTCCTTTAAAACGAACTCCTACACTATCCAGCACTTTCGTTCCCTCATAAGTTAAGGTTGCCGGTATATTAATCGCGGCATTCTTATTTTGGGTCATTAGCTGCCAGTGGTTTGACTGAGGAAACACTAAATCTATCTTTCGTATAATGGAATCATTATAAAGGTTTTTAAGTCCTTCTTTACCCATAACTAATTGGGTATGGTTATTAATAAAATCCCATTGATTAGGGATTCCTTGTCCATTGGAACTCATAGAAGTTAATAAAAAACAACTAAGTAGAATATAGATATATTTCATAAAATGTAGTGTTTATGTCTGTTTAGACGCTGTAATTTACAACTTCCTTCTAAAACAGCTTATAACAAGTCCTCCAAAATAAAGAAGCTTCCAATTACAAGGATACAATCATCAACAGTAGCCACATCCTTTGCTTGCTCAAGAGCCACTGGCGGCGCTTTAATGGACTGGCCTACAATTCCTAGCTCATTTGCTTTTGACTGCAATTCTGTTATATCTAAAGCCCTAGGAACATCGGCCTGCGTAAAATAGAATATTGCATCTTTGGGAAACAAGGGCAACACTGTAGAAACATCCTTATCATTTACGCAACCATAAATAATATGCAACTTATTAAAGGAGTGCTTACTTAACTCATCGAGCGATTGCAAAACCCCTTCTTTATTATGCGCTACATCAAAAATGATTAATGGTTCTTTTTGAATTATTTCAAAGCGACCACGCAAGCCTGTATTTCGCTTTACTCTGGATAAGCCATTTTGAATATTTTCCTTAGTAATTGAGAATTCCTTTTGTACAAGCATATCACTAGCCAATAAAACTGCTCGCGCATTTTTGATTTGATAATCACCATGCAAGTCTAATTCTATACTCGTCATTTGCATATTCGATTGATTCACTAAAATGGTTTTACCATTCGATTTTACTTTGGAATAAATCCTATCGGCAAAAACAATTGGCGCATCAAGGCTATGCGCTTTTTGAAAAAACACTTGCTCTGTTTCGGATTGTGTTTCACTTATAATTACGGGAATATTCTCTTTAATAATTCCTGCTTTTTCTGCGGCGATCAATTCCAACGTATCACCCAACATATCTGTATGATCCAATCCAATATTTGTAATTATAGAAAGTTCAGGAGTAATTACATTGGTACTATCTAGTCTGCCGCCTAAACCCGTTTCTATAATGGCAACATCTACTTCTTGCTTAGCAAAATAGGCAAAAGACATGGCTACCGTTATTTCAAAGAAAGAAGGTTTTATATCTTCTATGATAGCCACATTAGCAGATACAAAATTAGCTACCCATTGCTTAGGCACCTCTACTCCATTGATACGAATGCGCTCAGTAAAAGACTTTAAATGTGGCGACGTGTACAATCCTACCGTATAACCCGCTTCTTGTAAAACAGATGCTAGCATATGACTTACCGAGCCTTTACCATTGGTACCTGCAATATGTATGCTTTTAAATTTCTCTTGCGGATTACCCAAAGCTTCACAAAGGGCAAGGGTGTTTTTCAAATCCTTTTTTATAGCCGCCTTACCCTGCCTTGAAAACATAGGCAATTTTTTATACAAAAAATCTAAGGTCTCATCAAAGGTCATGCTAATTGGCGTTTTAGGAAATCATCAAACTGTGCTAATTCATTCTCATCATATTTATGATAAACGTCTTGTTGCTGATAGCCTTTATCCGTCATATCAAAAGTGAGTACATGAAATTTCAACACTATATTTTCAATATTTTGCCAGGGAATCTTACGCGTAGTAAATAATTGAGGCCAAATAATTTCTTTGTCGTTTAGCTCAATAAAGCGATCAGAGAATATCTTATTTTCCATAATAAGCAGCACTAAAATAAACAAAGCAACAGCTCCAAATAAAACCATGGGTAAAAACTGACTAGCCGAATAAAAATAATTTGCAGCTATACCCAAGAAGCCAATTTCGAATAAACGCAACACCTGATTTATTTGTACCTCCTTAAGCATTTTGCCTTTAAAAAGAACAAAATACAAAACCGCTAAAGTTGTAGGTAACAACCCTATTAATTCCATCCAATTGGCATCCCAATCAGCTAATAATAGTACACCATAAATCAAAAGGAAAATACAAGCCATGATATGCATAGCTTTCATTTGTCTAAAATACTTATCGTATTTCTCAGGAACGATTAAAAAGAAGAATTGATTTTTCACTACGCTTTTTCTTTTTGGCTTTTCATAAATAAGTTAGAAAGCTTATATAATATATGTGCACCAATACTAGCGTCCACCGTATCCATTGCTGAATGTCCACAAGCAACCTCTACTAAATCAAAACCAATAATTTTACGACCACTTTTAACTAATTTTCTAAATAGGTACATAATTTGCTCTACCTCATATCCTCCACTTACAGGCGTTCCAGTATTAGAGCACAATTTAGGATCTAAACCATCTATATCAAAACTAATGTAAACACTTTGCGGTAGCTCGTTTACTATGTCATCACAAACAGATTTCCAGGTGTCTCCTTCATACAAACGCTCTTTTACATCTTGATCAAAAAATGTTTTTACTCTATCCCCTTTTGATTGCATATACTCCAGTTCCTCATCACAATAATCCCTTACACCCAATTGTACTAGTTTTTTTACTTGTGGTACTTGCTCCAACGTATTATACATTATACTAGCATGACTATATGTAAAATCTTCGTACGCCTTTCTAAAATCAAAATGGGCATCTATTTGCAGTATTCCAAAATCATTATATTTTTTAGCAATTGCTTTAATTAATCCAAGTGGTGTACTATGATCACCACCTAAAAGAGCTACTAATTTACCTTGATCCAAATAGGCAGTTGCTTTCTCATTAAGCATATCCACCATTTTCTGTGACCCTCTATTAATTTCTTCTAATTTTTTTGAAAGCTGCTCGTCCTCTGCCGTTTGATCGCCTACAGAAAGCTTAGAAATAATCAACTCGGCACATTGACGCAGTTGATTATTTTTATTACATACATCTTCATCAAGCTCCTCCATAAAATATCCATGCTTCCACATATTATGAGCATAGGCATCATATAAATCAATTTGTTTGCTAGCCTCGAATATTTCTTTTGGGGCACGAGCCGTACCATTACGATAGGAAACCGTTACCTCCCAAGGCATTGGAATAATAATCAAGTCGGCATTCTCTGCCGTTGTAGGCAAACCGAAGATATTATTATCTTCTAGTGCTATATTATTTGGGTTGAAGTTTTCTAACATTTGTAAAATGCAAAAGTACACTTTCGAAGTACAAATTTGACCGAACCATGATACATATCAATTTCAAATTAAAACACATTACAATACTTTTATATCTACATGAGAAAGCCCCCTTTACACAGAATCATTTTTATACTTTTTTTACTGGCTTTTGCTATAGGTTGCAAAAAAGAATATGAAGTATTTGACGAATCTAAAAAAGTAATTGCTGGGATATATGCAGGAAAAACAAGAAAAGCTTTTCAAACACAGTCTGGAGGCGCCCAAGCAGTCATACATTCTGATATAACTTTTCAAGACACCATTTGGATCAATAAAATAAATAATGAGTCCATTAAAATAAAATTTGTTGGCGATAAGGTTTTTACTACTTTTTCGGATGACCTATTTGATTATAGGTTCGCCTATTCCTCATGGACATTTTTCAGAGCAAAATTTAGCGGCTATGATAGCCTAGAAATCTCTGGCCAAGAAGGAAATGGAAACAGTGGCCATCATCAATTAACTCGTTATGAATTTAAGGGTACGAAACTATAATCTGTTTTAAACTCTATCCGTCTGGGCGTAGTTTGCAACTACGCCCCCCTATCCAATATAAAAGGTTAGATACATACAAGGCTTAGTTGGACCCGCTTAAAAAAAGTTATTAATCGTAGGTATACGGATAGAAACGGATACACACGCCTACACTCCACTATAT
>CALJNC010000064.1 GCA_937981995.1 uncultured Chitinophagaceae bacterium | reverse complement strand
GTTTCGGTACGTGTACAAGGACAAGGTGAAGAAGGTCAAGGTGATTTGGGTGCGGTGGCTGTGGAGTCTATTTTAGATGATATGGTTAAGAAGATTGCTGATAGAGAAGGTTAATAAGACCTGCCTGCCGGCAGGCAAGTTGAGAATCGGGAAAGGTAGTTTTTCTTTTGAATATATTTTAAGGGCAACGTTTGTTGCCCTTTTTTTATTTTGCTCGGTTACTTTGAGTGGGCCTTCTTTTGTCTTGAAACCACGCTCAAGGTGGTAAACGCCAGAAGCAAAAGTTCAAGGCTTGGAAAGAATAACTAAAAATCAAACTCCAAGCCTAAAGTAATCCAGACTCGCGCCAAAGTATCTTATTAAATTAGTCACTCCATGCGCTCAAACAATGGATTATTTCTTTACGGCTCGAAGCTTAATTTTCTTGAAACCACACTAAAGGTGGCAAGCTGCAATTCTTTCCGAGGCCATCATAAACTTAATAAATTAGATCTAGCCAATGACAGATTCCCCTCCTTGGAGGGGTGGCTTGCACATAGTGTAAGACGGGGTGGCAAACACGAGGCCAATAAACTATGATGCTAACAATTACTAATCACAAGCAATTTGCATTCTTACATTTCAGAAACGTTTATTTCCGTCGTAAATTTGCGACAACCTTTTTTAAAATCATGACAGAATTAGTAGTTCCAGAAATAGGAGAGAGTATAACAGAAGTAACATTAGCTGAATGGAAAGTAGCAGAAGGTGATTATGTAAAACGTGATCAAATTATCTGTGAGTTTGAAAGTGAGAAGGCAACCCTTGATTTTCCTAGTGATGTAGCAGGCACTATTACGTTTGTAGCAGCAGAGGATGACGACCTAGAAATAGGTGCGGTAGTATGTAAAATAGATGAAACCGCTATGGCTCCTAAAGAAGAGGTAACTGAAACAGCTGCTCCTGCAGCTGAAGAAAAAGCTTCTCCAAAAGAAAAGAGTGCTTTGGACAAAGCAAAACAAGAAATTACAGCCTCTAAACCAGCTGGCCCGCCTAAGTTAGTAGACTTAGTAGTACCGGTTATAGGTGAGAGTATTAGTGAAGTAACCCTAAGCGAATGGAAAGTAGCAGAAGGTGATTATATTAAACGTGATCAGATTATCTGTGAGTTTGAAAGTGAAAAAGCAACCTTAGATTTTCCTGCTGAGCAAGCGGGTACAATAACCTTTGTGGCTGCCGAAGGGGACGATTTAGAAATTGGTGGGGTAGTTGCAAAAATTGATGTGAACGCTGCAGTACCTGCAGAAAAAGCACCAGCCGCTGAATCAAAAGCAGCAGCAGTTGAAGAGAAAAAAGCAGCTCCTGCTGCAAACAACGATGTAAAAGCTACACCAGTAGCCGGGGCTATGCTGGCCGATAAAAATGTGGATGCTAGTAAAGTAGCTGGTAGTGGTTCTGATGGTAGAATTACAAAAAGTGATGTACTAGAATTTTTAGCTGGTCCGATTGATGGAGCAAAAGCGCCGTTTACACGCGATGAAAGTCGTAAGAAAATGAGCAAGCTTCGTCGTACGATTAGTCGTAGATTAGTTGAAGCTAAAAACACCACGGCTATGCTTACTACTTTTAATGAAGTAGACATGGGGCCTATAAAAGCTTTGCGTACACAGTATAAAGAAGAGTTTAAAGAAAAGCATGGTATTGGCCTTGGCTTTATGAGTTTCTTTACCCGTGCGGTTGCCATTGCATTGCAAGAGTGGCCTAGTGTAAATGCCTATATTGATGGTAATGAAATTATTTACCATGATTATGTAGATATTTCTATAGCGGTTTCTGCTCCAAAAGGTTTGGTGGTGCCCGTAATAAGAAATGCTGAGAGCTTAAGCATGGACGGTATAGAAAAAGAAGTAAAACGCTTAGCCTTGCGTGCAAGAGAAAATAAATTAGACCTTGCCGAAATGCAAGGAGGAACATTTACCTTGACCAATGGTGGAGTATTTGGTTCTTTATTGAGTACGCCTATTATTAATATGCCTCAATCGGCTATTTTGGGTATGCATAAAATTGAAGATCGTCCCATGGCTGTAAATGGCAAAGTTGTTATTAAGCCTATGATGTATTTAGCATTGAGCTATGATCACAGAATTATTGATGGTCGGGAAAGTGTTGGCTTCTTAGTACGAGTTAAAGAATTGCTTGAAGACCCTACCAAAATGATTGCGGCTAAGCCGGTAGATCAGGTTTTATTGGATTTGTAATATTCTATTTTATTTGAAGTTTGGGGTTGTTGTTTACATGAATTAAAATTGTAAACGTGATGTTTTTTTAACAATATTCTTGTAAGTTTCAATATTGGGCATTATTTTTGATGCAGCTTAAGTGTTATGTAAATTAACGCTTTAGTTATATAAATATTTGTATATATATGGGAAAAGGAAATAAGTCAGATTTTATTTTAAACGACGAGAATGATGTAGTTGAAAAAGAGCTTTCAAGTGAGGCAAATCAACCTACGTTCGACATTAATGAGGATAAAATTTTTAGAAAATACGCAAACAAAAGTTTGCCATTGAATAAGAAAAAATCACGTGCTGGTTTAACACCCTATCAAGGTGCTTTTACTAAGAAACATAAAACGCACTTATTAAGAAGGTTAACCTTTGGATCAACGCTTGGTAATATGCAATCTCTTAATGGGATAACAGCTGATCAAGCTGTGGATGCTATGATTACGAAAAATGCTGTCGCACCAGCTCCTCCAATAAATTATTATGAAAATTTTTACCCGGATAGTGCTTTAGTTCCTTATGGTCAAACATGGGTTGGAGCTGAGCGGTATGTTGGGTCAACCCGTGCGTATAGAATTTATTCCTTAAAAGGATGGTGGCTCGACAATATGATGCACCAGGATATGACTATTGAAGAAAAAATGATTTTATTTTTTCACTCGCAATATCCTATTGAAATGTATAATGCTTCTGGGCGCCCTAATTTTCAATATCACCATGTAGAGCTTTTCAGAAAACATTGTTTGGGTAATCTAAAAGATTTTGTAAAGGAACTAACCATTGATGGCGCTATGCTATGGTACTTGAATGGTAGAGTAAATACTAAAACGGCACCTGATGAAAACTATGCGCGCGAGCTGCAAGAATTATTTACTGTAGGTAAAGAAGGGAATACATTCAACGAACCTGATGTACTAGCTGCAGCTAAAGTGCTTACTGGATGGCGTACTAGAGAAAAAACGGCTGCCAGTCCAACTACGCCTTGGGAAGTTTATTTTAGTGCAGGGTCGCATGATACAACAACTAAAACTTTTTCTAGTTACTATAATAACGCTACTATATCACCTGATAATTCAAACCCGGCTGGCTATGGTGCCAATGAGGTTGATGATTTAGTAGATATGATTTTTACGCATGGAGCGCAGGATATAGCAAAATTATTTGTTCGTAGACTGTATAGATTCTTTGTTTACTATGACATAGATGCCACGGTAGAATCTACTATAATTACTCCTTTAGCGCAAACATTAATTAATGGAAATTGGGAGATCGAACCAGTTTTAAAACAACTGTTTAAAAGTGATCACTTTTTTGATGTTGCTAATATGGATTGTATAATTAAGTCACCTATTGAATATTTTATTGGCTTATTTAGAAATATGAATTTTGAAATACCGGCGACGGCAACACATGAGCATCGCGGTAGCTTCTTCCAACGACTAAATAATAACTACTTGGCGTTAAATAGTCAGAGCCTTGGAGATCCTCCCAATGTAAGTGGCTGGCCTTCAAGTTATCAAATTCCATTTTTTAATCAAATATGGATGAATACAGATACTGCTCCTAAAAGAATGGTTTATACTGATTATTTCATGCGATCAGCAGGTGCATATGTTAGACCTGGAGTTTATTTTAAAATAGATCTAATTGGACTAGTTGAAGATATTGAGTTGACCTTAGCGCCACCAGTAACTTCGGTTTCAGATCCTAATGTTTTGATCAGTGAATTTGTTGATATATTCCTGGGGGTTGGTTTAAGTCAGGCTTCTAAAGATTATTACAAGACAATATTACTATCAGGTCAAAGTTCTGATTTCTATTGGACATTTGCTTGGAATGATTATAAGGCAAACCCAACAAATGTTACTTTTAGAAATATAGTTGAAACACGATTGAGAAATATGTTCACTGAAATGCTACGTTTACCAGAACATCATTTAGCATAATTTAATAAATAATTTAAGAAGAATGAAAAGAAGAGATTTTATAAAAATGACAGCAGCTGCATCAGCAGGTATCGCTGTATCAGGTACTCCTATCAATGCATTAGGCAAGGAATCGGTATTTGGTGATTGGTTAAATGGAAGAGCAACGAACGGGAACATAATGGTTTTTGTACGCATGGCTGGAGGAAACGATGGATTGAATACCTTAATTCCTTTAGATAAGTATTCGGAGCTAGCCTCTGCAAGACCTAATTTAATGATAAATGCTAATGATGTACTTTCAATGACTGGTCAATTAAATGCAGGTTTGCACCCTGCCATGACGGGTATGCAAGGTTTGTATAATTCCGGTAAATTGAATGTATTACAAGGAGTAAGTTATGCTAACAACAGTTACTCGCACTTTAGAGCTACGGATATTTATATGGCTGGTGCCGACGCAAGTGTGAATAGTCAAACAGGTTGGTTAGGAAGAACTTTAGAAAGCCAGTTACCTGGAGCACCTCAAGCATATCCTACTTCCTCCTTTACAGATCCATTAGCAATTGAAATTGGCTCATCGGCCTCATTGTTCTTGGCAGGAAGTAATGGTGTGAATGGTATGTCTATCAGTAACATTAATAACTTTTATAATATTATAAATAATACAGTTGACCCTGCGCCTAACACAAAAGCGGGTAATGAGTTAACTTTTTTACGTTATATAAACCAACAAACTAATTCGTACAACCAAGTAATACAGCAAGCTGCTAATATGGGAAGTAATCTTACTACTTATCCAGCAACTTCGCTTGGCAATCAATTAAAGATTGTTGCTAATTTAATTTCAGGAGGTTTGCAAACACCTTTTTACATTGTGAATCAAGGCGGCTATGATACACACTTTGTACAAGTAGAAACAGATACTAAAATAGGTCGTCATGCAGATTTATTACGAGACTTAAGTGATTCAATTACTGCCTTCCAAACTGATTTACAAATGTTAGGTAAAGATGATAATGTAGCAGGGATGACAATTTCTGAATTTGGAAGACGTATCATAGAAAACGCGAGTATTGGTACTGACCATGGAATGGCTGGTCCATCATTTGTATTTGGTAAGCATGTTAATCCAACAATATTAGGAACAAGCCCAAATATCCCAATGAATGCTACCGCTAGTGATCAAGTGCCTATGCAGCATGATTTCAAAGATATTTATGCTTCTGTTTTAGACGATTGGATGGGAATGACTCAATCAGATACACAAGCAGTATTAAATAGTAATGTAGCTGTACAGCCTATCTTCTGTCCTAATACTTCATTGGTTACTTTAAATAATCCATGTTTCAATGCTTCTTTACCAGTACAGAATTATACTTACTTTACGGCAATTCCTAACGGTTGTTCTAATCGTCTTACGTGGGGTACGCGTGAAGAAGATGGAGTAAAACAATTTGAAGTAGAACGCAGTGAAAATGGTGAACGTTACGAAAAAATAGGAGAGGTAGTAGCTTTAAATGGTACTGATAATAATTACCAATTTGAAGATTGGAATTTGGACCAAGATGTTAAGCAATATTTCTATCGATTTAAAGCAGTTGATACGGATAATCGTTTTGCCTATTCTATTGTAAGAGTAGTAGAAAACGAATGTAGCAAGAAGCAATTCTTGGTAAATGTTTACCCAAATCCTGCTCAAAGCAGTTTAAACCTTGCAATGAATACGCATCTTGAAATGAATATTCAAGTTGAACTAGTTTCAGTAGAAGGTAGAAGTGTATTATCAGATCAATTTATTGTACCAGAAGGACGTACAAATAAAGTGTTTGATATTTCAAGCTTACCTGTTGGAATGTATATCGTAAAAGTTATTGATAAAGACAATAATACCAAATTGGCTGATATTAAGTTTGTGAAAAACTAAATCAGTTGAACTTAGAAATATAAAGCCACCACGTTTAGCGTGGTGGCTTTTTTTATACATCTACAATATAGGATTATTACACTTTGTTTCCTCTTAGATAATCTTCTACTTGCATTCGTTTTTTGCCTTGTACCTGAATTTCTAATAGTTCTATCCATCCATTAGCGCAGGCTACTTTAATATACTTTTTATTGTCGCTTATTATAGTTCCATTTGCTATCTCCTTATCATTGGGACTATAGGCACAAGTATATACTTTTACTTTTTTATCGTCAAAGTTTGTAAAAGCTGCAGGGTAGGGACTCATGCCTCTTATAAAATTTTTAATTTCTTCACCAGTCTTGTTCCAATCAATTTTGCAATCGTTCTTGAAAATTTTTGGAGCATCTTTATTGTCTGCGCTAATGAGTTGAGGTTTAGCCTCAAGCGTTTTATTACAAAGTTGCTCAAGTGTTTCACAAATTAAATCCCCTCCTTTAATGGCTAGTTTATCATGTAAGCTACCCGCAGTGTCTTGTGTTGTAATGGGTACTTCTTTTTGCAAAAGCATATCACCCGTATCAATCTCATGTTTCAATTGAAATGTTGTAACACCAGTTTTTTCTTCACCATTAATTATTGCCCAATTGATAGGGGCGGCACCTCGATAATTAGGCAGAAGCGATGCATGTATATTAATAGTGCCTAAGGGGGGCATATCCCAAACAACAACCGGCAGCATTCTAAAAGCTACCACTACTTGAAGGTCTGCCTTGTAACTTTTTAATTCTTCAAGGAACTCTGGTGCTTTTAAATTTTTGGGTTGCAATACAGCGATATTTTTTGCTTCTGCAAATACCTTCACGGCTGAAGAAGAAGTTTTCATGCCTCGACCACTTTTTTTATCAATATTGGTTATAACAGCTACGATATTAAAATCATTTTTTAGTAGAGCATCTAATGCAGTTACTGCAAAATCAGGTGTTCCCATAAATATGATACGTAGGTCCTTTTTATTCTTCATTGTAGTTTGTAAAAATAATGGCTTATTTTAGTTTCAAAACTTTTTAACTCATTTAAAGCAATGGATAATAATAAAATACTTGTTGAAATTAAAGATCGGAATGCAACGGCTCTTGAAACGATTACCGATGTGGTTGAAAATACTTATTCGGGAAAAATTTCTAGAGCATTTAATGCTGGCGTGGCACTAGTGCTTGAGTACCTATTGTATGTTTTTAGTTTAGGGACGTTTATTTTTATATTTATAATGGAAAAAATTACTCCCTTTCATTTATTTAGGCAAATGTGCAATAGTGAATTAATAAACGATGTATTGAATCCTCATGAAATTAATAGTTTGTCTGTAACGGTTAAGATAATCATTGGAGGGCTTACATTCTTTATGTTTCTTACTGCCTATCTGCTTCGCAAAAACAGAAAATATAAGAGCAGTATTCAGGATTCAATAAACTCATTAAAGGATATGAAAAAAGAGATTGCTGAGAATAATAAACAGCTGGGTGATATTAACGCGGCCTCGGAAAAAGTATTAGAAGCAGCTGTGCTTATTGCTAATGAAACTGAGCATTCATAAAAAAAGTTCTTCCAAAAAGGAAGAACTTAATAGTAGTAGTATTTATGTGTAATATTATTAAGCAAGCTTTGCTACATGCTTAGCTGCTTGTGATTTTAGGTTTGCTGCTTTGTTCTTATGAACTACTCCTCTTTTAGCTAGTTTATCTAACATTGAAGAAAGGGTAGGAAGCATTTCTTCTGCTTCTTTTTTGCTTTCTAAGCCTTCAAACTTACGGTATGCATTACGCATAGTTTTAGCATAGTATCGATTGTGATCTCTACGTTTGATACTCTTACGAGCTGATTTCTTCGTTGCTGAGTGATTAGCCATATCTAATTTAAAATTGGAATGCAAATTTATGCATTTTTTCTAGAAAAAAACGCCAGAAATAAAAAAAATATGTGAATCTCACTTTTTTTAAGATGTGCCTTATAGGTTACTAATTAGGTCTTAACTTCGCTGCGGAGCCCATAATTCAAGCAAAATAATGAAAGATTTTTCGTTTCTTACGAATTCACACCCTGAATATATTGATAACCTATATAAGGACTTTGTCAAAGACCCTGAATCTATTGACCCAGAGTTTAAAAAATTCTTTGAAGGCTTTGATTTTGCAGTAGTTCATGCAAATGGCAGTACAGCCGAAGCATCTTCAAATGGAGTTGCTGTGGAGGCCGCATTGCCGGCTGATTTTGATTCAAATAAGGAGTTTGCTGTTTTAATGTTTATAAGAGCCTATCGCAAACGTGCCCATTTGGTATCTGATACCAATCCTATTCGTCCTAGAAAGGACAGAAAAGCGTGTGTGACAATTGATTGTGTAGGGCTTAGTGAGGCTGATTTGAAGACTGAATTTTATGCAGGTCAATTTATTGGCTTAGGAAAAGCAACGCTTGCCGATATTGAAAGTCGATTAAAAGAAATTTATACTGGCAAAGTAGGTATTGAATATACCTATATCAATGACGAGGAAAAGTGTAAGTGGGTAGAGCGAGAATTTGAAGCAGCTATGGTTGCCGATTTGCCTAAAGCGAAGAAAAAAAGAATATTACAAAAGCTCAACGAGAGTGTAATTTTTGAGAAATTTTTGCATACGAAGTATGTTGGTCAAAAGCGTTTTTCCTTAGAAGGAGGCGAGAGTACCATTGCAGGTTTGGATGCAATTATAAACGAAGCTGCAGATAATCAAGTGCAAGAAGTTGTAATTGGAATGGCGCACCGCGGTAGACTGAATGTACTTGCTAACACACTTCAGAAAACATATAAGCAAATATTTAGTGAGTTTGAAGGTACCATGCCTGAGGATACTACGATGGGTAGTGGAGATGTGAAATATCATTTAGGTTTTCGTTCAAATGTTGAAACGGCCAATGGCAAGGAAGTAAATATTCAAATAGCACCCAACCCTTCTCACTTAGAGGCGGTTAATCCTGTTGTGCAAGGTTTTGCAAGAGCAAAAGCAGATACACTATACGATAGTGATTATGATAAAATTTTACCTGTCTTATTACATGGTGATGCATCTATTGCGGGTCAAGGTGTAGTGTACGAGCTTTTACAAATGAGTAAACTTCGCGGGTATTATACGGGCGGAACTATTCATTTTGTAATAAATAATCAAATAGGATTTACTACTGATTTTGATGATGCACGTAGTGCAGACTACTGTACCAGTATCGCATCTATGGTACAAGCCCCTGTTTTTCATGTAAATGGAGACGACCCCGAGGAGGTTGTTAAAGTATGTGAGCTAGCGCTGAAGTTTAGACAAAAGTTTAATACCGATGTATTTATAGATATGGTATGCTACCGTAAGTGGGGGCATAACGAAGGAGATGACCCTAAGTTTACACAACCGCAGTTGTATGATTTGATCGGAAAGCATAAAAACCCAAGAGAGCTGTACGTTGAAAAGCTAAAAGAAAAAGGCTTGGTAGATGAAAAACGCGCGAAAGAATTAGAAGAAGAATTTTGGGCTCAACTACAGGAGCGACTGGATGAAGTAAAACAAGAACCACTTAAGTATAAAAGACAGAAGCCAGAAATAGCTTGGGGAAATTTAAAGAAAGCTAAACCAGACGACTTTTTTGAAAGCCCAAAAACTTCAGTTACTGAAGAAGACTTTAATAAGGTGTTTGATTCTATTATGAATTTGCCAGAAGATTTTTCTTCAATGAGAAAGATTGATAAACTGCTTAAAAATAAACGAGAGCTATTTGCTGAGAAAAAACAGTTGGATTGGGCGTCGGGTGAATTGATGGCCTACGCTACCTTATTAAATGAAGGACACAATGTGCGCATGAGTGGTCAAGATGTAAAACGAGGTACATTTAGTCATCGTCATTCTGTTATACGCGATCAGAAGAAACATGAATCTTACAATAGATTAAATCATATAAAAGAAGGGCAAGGGAAGTTTCAAATTTATAATTCCCTATTGAGTGAGTATGCAGTACTTGGTTTTGAGTATGGTTATGGTTTAGCAGATCCTCAAACGCTTACAATTTGGGAAGCGCAATTTGGAGATTTCTTTAATGGTGCCCAGGTGATCGTAGATCAATTTATTACTAGTGCCGAAACTAAGTGGGGTAAGAATAATGGCTTAGTAATGTTATTGCCACATGGTTTTGAAGGGCAAGGTCCTGAGCATTCTAGTGCGCGAATTGAACGTTTTTTACAAGCTTGTTCTGAGTTAAATTTAATAGTAACTAATTGTACTACGGCTGCTAATTTCTTTCATGTATTAAGACGTCAGTTGAAGTTTAATTTCCGTAAGCCATTAATTAATTTTTCGCCTAAGGCAAATTTGAGATTGGATAAATCTTATTCTCATTTGTCTGAGTTTACGGAAGGGTATTTTCAGGAAGTGATAGATGATAAATCGATTAGTGTAACATCTAAAGTAAAGCGTGTATTGTTGTGCTCAGGTAAAATATACTTTGACTTATTAGAAAGACAACAAGCTGAAGAACGAACAGATATTGCTATTGTTAGAGTAGAACAGTTGTATCCGTTCCCTCAAAATCAAATAGATTTAATACGTAAGAAGTATGCAAGTGCTCAATATGTATGGGTGCAAGAAGAACCTTATAATATGGGTGCCATAGCGTTCCTTAAATTAAGATTGGATCCTAAATTTAATATTGGTTACTTAGCACGTCAAGCATCTGCTGCTACTGCCACAGGTTATGCTAAGCAACATGCTGCTGAGCAAAAAGCAATTGTTGATCAGGCCTTTACACTTTAGGTATATAGTCAGGAAAAAAGTTGTCCCACTTTTTTTGAATTACATCGTAAACTTTAATCTCTTTGCCATTGCTTAGTGCAAGAAAGGAGGCTTTCAGTTGACTGTTGTACGCTAGTATTTGTTGTATCGTATTTGGGTTTAATGTTTCCGTTTCTGCCTTGCATTCTATAATTAGCCAAGGCGTGTCTTTTTTATAGATTACGATGTCATATCGTTTTTTTAGCGTTCCTATTTTTATTTGTTTTTCAATTGAAAATAAGGAGGGTGGATAATTCTTTTTATCAATCAAATAATGAATAAGTTGTTGCCGAACCCATTCCTCCGGGGTAAGAATAATATCTTTCTTGCGAATAATATCATAGATATACTCCTTGCCTTCATGTTTAGTTATTCGCACGGTTCGAAAATAAGTCTTATTTTCAAAGCTCAATTCCTATTTCGATGAAAAACCTATTTCGTAAAAAAAGTGTGTCAAAAATTCTTAGCGATGTAAAAGCCGGCTACGGTGATGGTGAAGGGCACGAAATGAATAAAGTACTTGGTGTACGAGATATTACTTTTTTTGGTATGGCAGCAATAATTGGAGCGGGAATTTTTAGCACAGTAGGTTCAGCTTGTGCTGATGGAGGGCCTGCTATCATCTTCTTATTTATTGCTATAGCTGTTGCCTGTGGTTTGTCAGCTCTTTGCTATGCCGAAATGGCATCGCGTATTCCAGTAAGTGGGAGTGCATATACTTATACCTATGCCACCTTTGGTGAATTGATTGCATGGATTATTGGTTGGGATTTAATCATGGAGTATGCTATTGGTAATGTTACCGTTGCTATTTCTTGGAGTGGTAATCTCACTACCTTCTTAGAGCAATTAGGAATCCATGTACCAGGCTTTTTATCTCATGGCTATTTGGAAGTAAAAAAAGTAGCTGCTGAGTTTGCAGTAGCTACCGCTTCAGGAGGTGAAATAACGGCTTATATGCAGGAGATGAATTCGGTGTGGCTAAATGCACCAAGTTTTGCGGGCATGCCTATGATACTTAATTTACCCGCTTTTATAATTACAGTTTTAATTACGGCGCTAGTATATATAGGAATTAAAGAAAGTAGGAGCGTAGCAAATGGGATGGTGATTTTTAAGGTCTTGGTCGTGATTTTGATTATCGTCCTTGGCTTTTTTTATGTACGCCCCGAAAACTGGTCTCCCTTTGCGCCTAATGGAGCAAGTGGTGTTTTAAAAGGTGTAGCTGCCGTCTTTTTTGCTTACATTGGTTTTGATGCTTTAGCTACTGTAGCTGAGGAGTGTAAAGATCCTCAACGAGATTTGCCTAAAGGAATGATTAACTCCTTACTAATTGCTACAGTATTATATATTTTAATAGCATTAGCACTAACGGGCATGGTTAAATATTCTGAATTAAATAATGAAGCGTTCCTTGCGAATGCGTTTTTATCACGAGGGATTGATTGGATAGGAGGGATTATTGCCTTTAGTGCATTGATTGCCACGGCCAGTGTTATGCTGGTTTTTCAAATTGGCCAACCGAGGATTTGGATGAGTATGAGCAGAGATGGTTTGTTGCCAAAACGTTTTTCTAAAATACATAAGCGTTATAAAACACCTTCGTTTGCAACTATTATTACAGGGCTATTAGTAGGGATTCCTTCTTTATTTATGGATGCAGATTCGGTTACAGATATGTGCAGTATTGGAACCTTGTTTGCATTTGCATTAGTGTGCGGAGGTATTGTTATTATGCATATGCGAAAAGATGAGGAGCGTCCTAAGTTTAAAGTTCCTTATGTTTCCGGGCAGTTTTTAATGCCGTTACTTACACTTGGGATATTTTTTTGGTTATTTGCTACCAAAAATACGACGGACTCTTGTGCGTATAATTTATTCAATTCAACTGAACAAATAGGACAACAGATTCCTACCATTCTATTTTATATATCGCTGATTGTTTTATCGGTACTTTCTTTTACCAAAAAACTTTCAATTATTCCTATGTTAGGAATGCTTTTCTGTCTTTACTTTTTGAGCACGCTAGGTGCAACAAATTGGTTTAGATTCTTGGTTTGGTTAGCTATAGGAATTGCAATTTATTTCCTTTACAGCAAACAGAATAGTAAACTTAATGAGCCGGAATAGCTTCTGCGTTTTCAGTAGCATCCAGTATATTTTCTATAGATTGGCTACTAGGTGATAAAGGTGCACAATTCTGCAGTATGGTTAATCCTTCACGAAGTTCTTGCAATTCATTGCGCAATGCTGAATTGGAAGCTAACTCGCGTTCTATGTTTTGCTTGGTTTCAGGGTCTATTTCCTCGAATAGATAGGCTATAAGGTGGTTGGAGTATATGTGTTTCATATGATTTCATTTGTATCAGTAACGTGGCATGAGTGTGCTTTATTGCATAGGCTGAATCTAGTAACTAAAAATTAACAAATGGAAACTTAAGCTAGTTTGAGCATGGAAGTAGCTCTCTTTAATATGGCTTTCTTAATTGTTACAACTCCCACTTGTTCGCAAACTAATCCACCAGCCAAATTGGCTATTTGCGCCATTAGCTCCTTATTGTATGTTGCTGAATATACTAAGGCAGCTACGGCAATAACGGTATCTCCAGCGCCAGATACATCAACGATATTTCTTTTATGAGCTTTATACAACTGGGCATCCTGGGGTCCTTGAACAAATACACCGTTCTCAGATAATGTAATCAGCGAAATTTGGTGTTTTAATTTATCCTGTAATCGTTGATGTATTTTTTTTAGGCTTGTCTTTGATATAGATAGCTTATTAATATTCAAGCCTTCTTTTACTTCTTTTAAATTGGGCTTAAAAATATCAACTCCTTTATAAGCAAAAAAGTTAGTGAGTTTAGGATCTACACAAACGGTTGCACCCACCTCTTTAGCATGACGAATTACATTTCTAATTACCGTAGGCGTTAAAACACCTTTATTGTAGTCCTGTAGAATAATTACATTAGGTTTTTCAATTTGAATTGCCTTTAAGCAGCTATTTATAAACCGATGTTCGATTGTTCTACTAAGTTTGGTAGTTTGCTCATGATCTATTCTAAGCATATGCTTTTCACTACTAATTACTCTAGCTTTTGTAGTTGTAATTCTTTTTTCATCTTGCAGAATAAAATTTGTTTTAATTTTTTCTTTCTTACAAAGATTCAAAAGTGTTTTACCATCTTCATCTTTTCCAATAACAGATAATATATGTGTATTTGCTCCTAAGGCAATACAATTAGCAGCTACATTCAAGGCGCCGCCCAAACGGCTTTCTTTTTTTTTAAGTGAGATAATTGGTACAGGCGCTTCCGGTGACATTCTATCGGATGAGCCAAACCAATAATTATCAAGCATTACATCGCCTATTATAAAGACTTTTTGCTTTGCTATTTTAGTAAAAAGAGAATTTGTGCTCATGAGCTAGTAAGACAAAAATACAACCTATTTCAGTTGCTTGTTACTGAGTTGTTTTGACTTTTTTTTATTTTTCTTCTTCTTTGGTCGTATGACTCTTGTAATATCATATCGTACGCCAAGGCCAATCACATGTAAGCTTGATTGTTCAAAGTAAAATTCATTTTGATAAAAGTACTCAGCTGAGTATTTCCATCGTTTCTTAGCATAAGATAAGCTTGCACCCGTTCTTAATCTATAGGGGTGAAACCCTTTATAGTTTTTACTAATAAACGGTTCTGTATAGATAGTGCTAGACCATCTTTTGTTTAATCGTCTACTTAATAAAAGTCTGTTTCTCCAAACCAATCTAGGTTTGTATTCTCTTAAATAGTCTCCATCAAAATATTCTACATCGTGTTGCAACAAAGTTCTAAACTGAAGTTTTGTTTTTTTGTATATTTTTTTATCGGTGCTAAGGGCTATTCTAAATCTATTTTTGTCCTGCTTATAACTAGTAATGTATCTATAATATAATTGCAAGTCAATCCATTTATTTACTTTTCGCTCGTAAGCAAAAGAAAAGTTTGCCCTTCTAAATTGACCTAGGTTTTCTTTTAAGTCTACGCGATAACTAAAATCAATGTTTGACTTTTTATTAATACGGTATCGCAAGCCTGTCTCACCTCTAAAACCAAGGTCTTGTTCTTGAGCATTAACTTGGACGCTTAAAAGTACGGAAAGGACTAGTATTGATATATGCTTAATTCTCGGCATTCTGACTAGATAAATCTTTACGGTTCTCATTCGTATTAGCATAATAGTATGCATAGATATTTGCAGTATCACGCAAGAAGTTGACATTCCTTACTTCTACCCGATGTATGGGCAGCCCAGTACGTTTCCTTAAGTCTTGGAGCATTTCTTCTCTTTTATCTGGTTGTATTAAGTTTATACGCTCGTATACAATTTCTTTAGAGTTTTCATGTTTTAGCCCAATATACCTATCTAAGAAAAGTGTAAGTAATACTACCGTTGCATTACAAGCAATGATTACATAGAAATTTCCATCGGTTTCTGCCAGGGCATTTACTAGCCCTAGTGCTACACAGGTAAAGAAGTAGCCCATTTCCTTAATGGGTACCGTGACGGTTCGGTATCGTATAATGGAGAATATGGCAAAAAGACCAAAGGCAAAGCCCATTTTTATTTTGGTAGAGCCTAAGAGCAAACAAATAATAAAGATTAAAATATTGAAAAGGAAAAAGGTAAATAGATAGTCCTTGTTTTTATGTGTGGTATAATAAATTAATCGCACCAAGATAAACATGGCTAATAAGTTTACTCCAAAGCGCATGATAATTTCAAAATATTCAAACTGTTCAGGTGCTCCTGCCTTAATCATGCCATCTACAACTGCTTCAATTTTATTTATACTATCTTTTAATGCTTTTGCTGCTTGGTATCCTTTATCCTGCATATGCTAATTCCATTTTTTTAAGTTTGAGAAGGGTAGGTTTAAATTTGTTTCTTTTTAATTGTTTTTCGAGCATGGCTATACCAATTGCATATTTACTAAAACTTGCTTGTCTTATACCATGCTTTTTTAATGTTTGAATGGTATGACTGTAATAGTCATTCTTTCCTTGTTTTACTTCTATTATAGCTAGGAAAGGTTTTTTAATGATACGCTTACTATTGAAAAAACGAATGTCGGTATCTATCGTAATGCGTTCAGTAAAGGCTTTATTACATAGTGTAATACGATAAAATGAATTGGTCATTTTAAGAATGAGTTCTTCACCATTGTACCTTTTATTTTCGATCATTTCGTATTCTTTATTGCCTAAGGTTTCAGGCAATACCTCCATTACTTTTCTAATCTTATTAGTTCTAGTACCGCGTTCTTTATGTTTTATTTCAAAAAAATTAAGATTAGAATCTACATAAGATCGTGTGCGAACTTTTAATCTATTTACATATCCATTATGATGATGCATATAGAACTTGAAATCTTCTGTGTCATAATAGTGAGTAAGGTATTCGAATTTTCGTTGCTCTGCTATTTCAAGTATATATTGATCCGAAATCAAATCTTCTAATACATCACATAGTTGAGATACATGCAAGATGTATTTAGTGTCTATACGTTGTAATAGACTCACTTCATTTAATTGATCCAGTGTTACTAGTTCAAATTGTGTTATGATTTGATTTAAGGCCTCCACTAAATGTTTATATTAAAATCATCTAAGGTAATCGTTTCTTTTTTGCCGCTAATGGTCGCCGTTTGAATTACCGGCGTTTCATTATTTGTACAAGTATCACATTCAGTAAAGGTCCAAATCTCATAGTCACCTTTACGAAGGTTCTCAAAATTGAATTCTCCTTTTAAATCAGTTTTTGTTTCATCAAGAATGGTCTTGCTGCCGGCAACTGCTATTACAACTTTCATATCAGCTGTATAGCCTTCCGCTTCTAATAATAAGTCTGGTGTAAAATCTTTTGCATAAACCTTGCCTTGGATATTTGCAAGTCCGCCAAATCCAGCTTCTTTGGTACAAGATGTAAATTGGATTATAAATAAAAGTGCTGCTATAAGCCCAAATGCTTTTTTCATAGAATGAAGTATTATCGTTTAGACGTTAAATATACTTAAATCACTCTAAGAACTTAATGTTTATCTCATTTTAGAATGAAGTACTTGTATTTTTTTTGACAGTAAATACTCTAGAGATATTAAAACCAATTTGGAATTCACCTTGACCCCAGTCTTGAAGTGTTTCAGCAATAAACGCTTTTTCATTCATGCCTTTTGAGTTAGAAAGGTGTAATTGAAATACGTGACCACCTGTTTCAATATCTACACCCACTGATAATGGCATTCTATTATAGTTTTTGCGGGCTCCTGATAGGATAGGGTGGGTGTCAATTACAATGGCTGTTCGTTTTGATATTTTGGCTCTTGCACCTATTCCTAATGCAAGTAAAGAATTATTATCTGCAGCTGTTTGTACAAGATTACGGTGTACGTAGGTAGGAGCTATTTGTAGTGATATGTTTTCGCTAAACTTTCTTCCCACTATTATTTGAGAATAATAACCCATTCTGTTTTCAAAATCATTAAAAGCAGTGTTGCTAAAAGCTGAAGTTCGAATAGTGCTACCAGCTATTGCTATAATAGATACTGGGATGTTTTTCTTACCTGTTTGCTGTTGTGTAATTCTATATTTAACAAAGCCATCTAGTTCTTTTTGAATGGTACTTCTGCCTATGCCTATTGTCAGATCTTTAGTTATACCATAATCAAATCCCATACGCATTGATGCTTGGTCTAAACCAAACAAATCTTTTAATCCATTTTTTACAACACCAAATCTATGAAGTATTCTAAAATCCAAAACGCCTTCGCCAATCATTTCCATGGAGTGGCCATTGATAACTCGGCTTGATTTAAACGCGTTGTTTATAAAGGTAGTTTTGGGTTCTTGGTCGCCTAGTAAGTCGTCTAGTTCACTCGTCTGAGAAAATAAGCTCAAGGGAGTGAGCAAAAGCAAGATTAGTTTTTTCATTTGGGTTGGGTTGGGTTGATTTGTTTTTTATAGTTTACGCAGGGCGGATACTATTTTTATTTTTACATCTTTAGAGATTTTATCTCTTACGGCGCGTGGTATTTTTACATTATAGTCAGATAGTAAAACGCTCATGTTTGAAGAAATAGCTACTGCACCATTTTTTATAACAATAAAACCTTTTTGTTCTACTTCATTACTCTTGCCATGTATGCTAAGTGTACCGTTAACTACAATAGGGTAGGTGCCGTCTTTATTAAAATTTACGCTGCTCATGTTTTTTACCTTCCCGCTAAATTTTGCTTTAGGGTATTTACTACTCTCCATGTAGTTTTCGTTGAAGTGCTCCTGCATTAATTTTTTTTCAAAAACAAAGCTTTTTATTAATACCGAAAAACTAAGTTCACTGGTAGTTGTGTTAAGTAAAATGCCTACTGCGTTATTCTGTGCTTCAATATTTTCAATTGGAGTTTTGGAGTAGAAGTTTATTTTACCCGTTTTAGTAAAATATTTATCTGCCGAACTTGAAAAAGCAATAGTGCTTGCTATTAAAACTGCGATTATTTTTTTCATAATGATATTAATTAAATTTGCCCATGGCACAATTTTTTAGTTGAATGGTTTTGCCCAACATGTCATCAAAGTCATGACCCGTAACTGTACCTTGAATTTTGACAAATTGGCCTTTAGATAGTTTAGCCATGCTTCCTAAATGTCTGTTATCTATTTGGCATATGATTGAGTTTAATTCATTTACACCTAAGGTAATAGTCCGTTCTAAATCATCGCCTTCATTTGACCATATAATGCCCGTGACAGCTATATTTCTATCTGTAATTGCATTAATAATTTCTTCATCCAGTTCAAATAGCTCAGCCATGGGGTAATCAGCTTCGGCAGTTACGTTTGCTTGGTCTTCTACTGTTTGATTTGCTTGCCAAAATATTATTCCACCGGCTAGAACTCCAAAAAGAAGTACGCCTAATAGGATTCCTTTTATATTCTTCATGATTTATTTTAATTGTTTGGAGCACCGTCGCTTATCCAAGTTTCTATTTGACTAATTTGACAATCCGTTAATTTATCGCCACCTTTTGGCATATTTGAATAGGCTGTTTCATGTCGAATACTACCTATAAATACATCTTGGAGTGCAGCAGTGCTGAGGGTATTAAAATCTTGAAAGTTATAACCCGCAGCTACACTCGTAGAATTATGACATCCTGAGGTATTGCAAAATTGATCTAAGATTGGTTTAATAACTAAGCTGTACGTTACATTATCTGTATCGCAGGGGTCTAAGCCTGCTATAATATCTTCTTTATTATTTTTTGAGCAGGAACTTATTGCTATTACAAATAGCATGAAAAGGCTCGTAACTAAAACAATTGATTTTTTCATTGTGGTAATATTTATCTAATAAGGGTAATATCTCCACGATGCATGTCCGTGCTTTCGTCACGGTATTTTAATTTTATTACGTAGTGATAGGTTCCTATGGAAGCTTCTCCTTTGCCATTGTAGCTGCCATTCCAACCGTTGCGCATTTCATTGGTTCTGTAAACCATTTGCCCCCAGCGATCATATATTCTTATATCCATACCTATAACATCGGCTCCTATTCTAATTTGGAAATTATCATTTTTGCCATCTCCGTTTGGCGAAAACGCATTTGGAATAAATACGGCCTTGTCAATCACCGGAATTGGTGGTGGAGGAATAGGCGGTGGTAAGAATTTAAAGTTTGCAGTTATTACATCCGTTGTGTCATAAGTAAATGTGGTACTCCTACTTGTTTCATTTGGAATGGTTGTAGTTGTATTATTCTTTGACCAATTAGTAAACAAGTAGCTATTGGTAGCAGGATCAGCTTCTATATTATAAGACAATAATCTACTTAAGCGAATGGTAGTGGGATAGGTTGGAATTACAGTTCCATTCAGTTTTATTGTTCCTGCACCAGGTGCTTGTACATCAAATGTTACATCAATGGAATCATAATTGTAATATTTGAAATAAGCAATGACAGAATCTTTATCGTTGAAATCAAATTGTGCAGGAGTGCTATTTGCATTTGGGTTAAACACGTTAGTTGGTTCTTGTTTCTCCCAACGATCAAATGACCAGTAAGGCCCAAGTGTTGGAGTAGCACTTAACTCATAAGTTGAATCAGCCATTATAATTCTATCCCAAACATATGGTGATTTTACATCACCATCTAATGCAACTATTCCACTATTGGGTGGAGATACATTTAGTTTTAATTCTCTTGGCTTTAACTCCATACAACTATCTAGCTTTTGACTAATTACTGCACAACGGTTTGTTATAAAAGTTCTAGCGTCAGTTACGTAGCCTTGCCATGTTGCATAGGTCATGCCCCATCGTGTTGCTTGTCTTGCCATTTCAGGATCAATAACGCTAATACATGAGTCAAAATGATTGAGCATATTATCGCAATCTAATGGGCCATTAAACATCTCTACCCATTGCTCTTTATATGTTCTGTCAAACTCAGGATTGTCTAATAAGTTTGTGAGCATATCAGTATGCTTTACGTTACTGCTATTTTGGAATAAGGAAGTAGGTTCGCATGGGTCAGCTTCAAAGGTTGTAGTGCCTAAGCCTGTATAATTTGCATTGTTTAATCCTAGTATCGCATCCATATCCCATAATGCATAACGCCATTTTACTTTGTTGTTATTGCCACGTGCTCTCCACCACATTGTATTCCAGTTTAACCAATCATGGTTTACTAGATAGGTATTAATAATAAAGTACTGACAAAAACTTTTAATGTTCAACTGAGATTTTACGTATTCGTAATTAGGTTGATTGGCCATATTGTTATTTACAATATAGTTGTACAAGTTAGTCCAAGCAGTATCACTCCCTAATCTTACTCTCAATCCACCCCAATAAGATAAGTGATCAACTTTATCTCTTTTTTTACCGTAGTAATAATCAAAATAATCTGCATCTACTCTTTCGCGCATATCATACAATCCCCAGTATTGACCATTTATAAATAACAATACAGGTTGCCATCTTCTAAAGTCCATCTCAAGGTTGTATTTCTCCGAAAGCGTTTGGGCAAATACATCACGTATATGTGCACCATTACTTGGAGGAAAACCTCCCATTCTAAGATTATCTGAACCTGCAGCCTTAAACATTACACGATCAAACTTGTTTCGTAAGCTCGTTCCAAAAAGTTTTTTCCTAAATTCTGATTCTGTTCCTGTTTCATCCATTGCCTCAAAGTCAATTCCTTTTTGTGGGTAAGCCCATGAGTCATTTCCATGTCTTGAAGCGCGTCCTTCCAACTCTAATTGTTGATTAAAATTATTGTCAAAATATTCTATCGAACTTCCAATTCTTAAATTAAATCCGTTAAAAAGTGAAGGTCCACCATTCGAAGAAGCTGCTGTATACGGACCACAAACAGATACTACATCGAAGTTGGAGTTTTCATTTATAAAGTACGTATTGGTTTCAATACGGCTAGGTAAAATTTGTGGGTTTGCATTTACAGCAATTGCACGTATAGCCAAATTTGCAGCTACCGGAATTGGGCCCGCATATACAGTGGAGGCTGTAGTAGGTATGGAACCATTAGAAGTATAGTAAATCGTTGTATTAGGTCCTGCCGTTAAGGTTATAGCTTGGGCAGCAGGATAGTTACCTGCTGGTAAAGAAAAAGTAGGAGGGGCTTCGTATCCAATTCGTGCATTTGCATTGGCAGCATTAGGTGTAGGTGCTGTAAATGTGCTCCACGTTGCAGCACCATCGGTTGAGCGACCATGCGAGTGGTCAATTTGTGTTCTGCGGCTACCTAGGTGCACACTATCCACTATCGTGCCACTAGGATCACTTAAAATAAACCATTCGCCATTGGATTGTCTTAGCTTAAAGCTTGTATGAATTTCATTGGCTTGCACTGTTTTTCGATTACTACAAAATACCATTTTTCTAGCGCCAGGGTTTATGGGTGTTATCATAGGTATTTCAAACTTCTGTAAATCACTAGGGTCATCACTTACATAATAGCCAGTAAGATTTACAGCCGCTGCTCCATTGTTAAATAATTCAACCCAATCCTCATTTTCACCAAATGCATCTTGTACAATACTCAAGTTAGAACATGAAAACTCATTAATCACAACTTGAGCTTGTGTACTCAATCCAAAAAACAACAAAAAGCATATGCTAGCTATATTTTTCATAACGAATGTTTAGTATATTAAAAATACGACCTATTCTATTGCTGGTCAAAAAAAATAGTCCACAATAAGCGCTTTATTTGGTATTATTGTAAGGCAAAATTTTTTAGGTATGAAAAAGCATTTTACACTTTTATTTATTTTTAGTTTGGTAACCATCGTAAGCAAGGCACAGTTTAATACGAATCTGCCTATTCTTAGAGTAACATTAAATCAGCCAGTTGTAGATTCCTACAGGATGGCTACATTGGATATTATAGATAATGTATCTGGTGTAAACACTTTTGCTGATCCGGCAACACAGACAAGTAATGCAGGGATTAGACTCCGAGGGAATGCCGTAAGTCAATCCTATCCTAAAAAATCATACTCAGTAGAAACGTGGACTGGCTTTAATATTTCAAATAATATTTCAGTTTTGGGCCTGCCTGCCGAAAATGATTGGGTGCTTTTATCTGCTTATACGGATCGCTCACTTTTAAGAAGTAAGCTTGCATTAGAGTTGCATGATGAAATGGATCGTTATGCGCCAAGAATGGTTTACTGTGAGTTGTTTATTGATGCAGCTTACCAAGGTGTTTATCTTTTTGGTGAAAAAATAAAACGTGATACGTCACGCTTAGACTTAGCTAATTTAAAGACGGTAGATAATTTTGGAACGGAGCTTACAGGTGGCTACATTTTACAAATAGATGATGAATCTGGTGGAGGTTTTATAAGTAACTATGCACCACCTAATGCAAGTGCTGCACAACAAATTAAATATTTATATGAGTATCCTGATAATGGAGATATTACGCCTGCGCAGGAAAGTTATATTCAGTCATATGTAGATAGTTTTGAAACAGGATTAAATGGAGTAAACTATCAAGACACGCTGCTAGGCTGGAGACCCTTTGGAGCAAATAATGCCTTTATTGATTTTATAATAGTAAATGAAGTGACACGCAATTATGATGCTTACCGAACAGATATGTACTTGTATAAAGACAAGAGTAAAAAAATGCGACCAGGGCCTTTATGGGGTTATGATGCATCTTTTGCCAATACGGCAAATTGTGGTAGCAATGGATTTTCAGGTTTTGCTTTTGATATAGCGTCTAGCTGCGGTACAATGACAAACCTTCCGAGTTTTTGGTGGGATAAACTATTGACCGATACTGTTTTTCTGCAAGATTTAAAATGTAGATATACAAAGTATCGTTATGCCGGTGATGTATTAGATACTACGCATATGTTTATGCTCATAGATTCTTTTTCAAATGAATTAGTACAAATGAATGCTGCTTCAAGAAACTTTACTTCATATCCCATTTTTGGAACGCCTTTAATCAATGAGCCTTTGCCAATGGCAGCTGATTATAATGAAGAAGTAGCAAATATTAAATCTTTTATAAGTGCTCGTATGGATTGGTTAGATGGGCAATGGTTGGATAATGCCTGCATTCCTTTAAGTGTAAAAAATTATGGCAAATCAAATCAGATAAGCATTTATCCTAATCCTGCTTCACAGCAAATTACAATTGAAAGTAGTAGCAAAAGCAAAATGAATTATCAAGTAAAAACAATCTTGGGCAAAGTTTTAAAAACGGGTAGTTCATTAGAAAATAAAACATCAATCGATTTGTCATCTTTTGCATCAGGAATGTATCTGATACTTATTGATCAAGATGAGGAGCGTTACATGAAAAAAGTTGTGGTAGAATAAGCTGGTACCTATTTCAAATATTTTATACCCATAAATGTTTGCTGTGTTTGTGCCGGCATTTTGAAAGTGCATAAACTTAAAATTAATGGCTCATTATATTTTATTGATTCAAATATAATGGAATATCTATTATTCATTTGTTGAAAAATGACAATCGCATTAACTGCTCAATGCAGTTTCTGACTTATCTTTATATACTAAATTTTAACAATGAAAAACCTTATTACCGCCTTGTTCTTAGGGCTTGTTACAAGCTTTCTAATCACTTCTTGTAATTCTTCTGAATCAGACGTAAAACTTTCAAAGAGAGATAGAATGGACCTTGCTATGGAGCAGGAGTATGAAATGACAAAAGATGAAAATGGTGAAGTGCCTAGAGAAAAATTAATAGATGCTTTAGAAGTAATGGGCGCCTTAAATAAAACAACGGCTGCTATTCCAAATATTACTTGGACAAACTTAGGGCCAACTAACCAAGCCGGTAGATCTAAAACCATGCTTGTAGATGCAAATGATGCTAGCGGCAATACTGTTTTCTGCGGAAGCGTAGGTGGTGGGATATGGCGTACTACAAATATTGGTTCGTCAAGTCCTAACTGGGCACCTATTGATGAGTTTATGCAAAATCTTTCAATCACTTCATTAGGGCAAGATCCTACTTCAACAAATATTATGTATGCAAGTACAGGAGAGCCATATGGTAGCTATGCCTCTATAAGAGGCCTGGGCGTTTTTAAAAGTACTGATGGTGGTACTACTTGGAGCCAGTTACCTTCTACTTCTGGTGCAGATTTTCGCCAGTGCGCAAAGCTTACAGTGGGAAGCAATGGTAATGTTTTTGTAGCTACTACTACGGGTATTCATTTATCAGTAGATGCAGGTGCAACTTTTAATAAAGTGCTTTCTGCAGCTTCTGCTGGTGCAAATTCAAACCGCGGGCATGATATAAAACAAGCGGCTAACGGAGATGTTTATGCTTCATTGGATGGTTCGTTACATGTGTCTACTGATAATGGTTTAACTTGGAGTGCAATTACATTAGGCTTTAATACGGAACGTATTGAAATAGCTTGTGCGCCTTCTAATGCATTTACGATTTATCTTTTAACTGAGGATAACAATGATGTAGATCGTATTGTAAAAACAACGAACGGTGGCTCAAGCTGGACGAACTTAAGTTTGCCAAATGATGATGATCCTGGGATACCTGCTAATGATTTTAGTAGAGGGCAAGCTTGGTATGACTTGTGTATTGCTGTAGATCCTAATGATGAAAATGTAGTTTTAGTAGGTGGTATTGATTTATTTAAAACCACTAATGGTGGTTCGTCTTGGACGCAAATTAGTCATTGGTACGGAGGTTTTGGTCATCAGGAAGTTCATGCTGATCAACACTTTATTGGCTTCCAAGGTTCTAGTTCTGCCAATATTTATTTCTGTAATGATGGAGGGATTTATAGAACAACAAATGGTACGGCAAATGTTCCTTCTATTGATTACAAAGGGAATAATATGAATACGCTTCAACTCTACGGTTGTGCGGCGCATCCTACCAATGCTTATTACTTAGGCGGCGCGCAGGATAATGGTTCTCATAAATACACTTCAAATTCTTTAAGTACAACTACAGAAGTTACAGGTGGTGATGGTGCTTATTGTAATATAGATCAGGATCAACCGCAGTATCAATTTACGCAGTATGTATATAATCAGTACCGCAGAAGTACAAATGGAGGAAACACATTTAACAATGTAAATTTAAGTAGCACACAAGGACGATTTATCAATCCAAGTGATTATGATAATGTAAATAATAAACTATACGCGGCAAGAAATAATGGTAGATATATTAGATGGAACGATCCGCAAACGGGTAATGATGATGATAATGTAAATGCAGGATTTAGCGGCAAGGTATCTGCAGTAAAAGTTTCTCCTAACGTAAATAACCAAGTATACTTTGGTGATGATGATGGGAACGTTTACAAAGTAGCTAATGCGCATGTAAACTCACCGGGTGTTTCTAGTATTTCAACAGGTTTGCCTGGTAATAAATATGTAAGCTGCATAGAAGTAGAAGATGGTAATGAAAATCATTTATTAGTTACTTATTCTAACTATTCAACCAATAGCATTTGGGAATCAACCAATGGAGGAAACTCTTGGACTTCCGTAGAAGGTAACTTGCCTGATATGCCAGTTCGTTGGGCAGTGTTTAATCCTAATGATCCTGATCAAGTATTTATAGCTACTGAGTTAGGTGTATGGAGTACTGATAATTTAGACGGAGTCAATACAAACTGGGCTGCTACCAATACTGGTTTAGCAAATGTGCGTGTAGATATGATTCAAATTAATAATAATAAGGAAATGATTGTATCAACTCATGGTAGAGGAATGTATTTCTCAAACTCGTTAAATGCACCTGTAAATATTCCTGTTACTTCAGTAGCAGTTGCCGGAGTAGGTAATGCATCCACTATTACCACAATGGGTGGTTCATTGCAAATGATTGAAAGCGTATTGCCTACCAATGCTACCAACCCGGCGGTATCTTGGAGCTTGGCAAATGGTACAGGTTCGGGCACTTTAAGTGCTACTGGATTGCTTACGGCAATATCCGATGGAACGGTAACCGTTACAGCAACTTCAACAGATGGTACTAATATTAGTGGTAGTGCAGTTATTACTATTTCTAATCAAATACCACCTGTAACAGACTCAATTGATGTGTATGGGCTAGGTCGAATATTTACAATAAGTGTACCCAGCGGTCAACTGCAAATGGTTGCCGATTTGTATCCTGTAGGTGTAAGTCAAAATGTAGTATGGAATATGCTACCAGGAGGTACTGGAGCAGCATCGCTTACGGCAAATGGTTTAATGACCGCTTTAGCTGATGGTACAGTAATTGTAGAAGCTACAGCTACTGATGGTTCTAATGTTTCGGGTACAGCTGTAGTTACAATTAGCGAGCAGGTTCCATTATCCACTATTGATATTGACTTAGAAAATTCAGTACAGTTATATCCTAATCCTTCCAATGGTAACTTGTTTATCAATGCCCGTGAGGCGGTTAGTTCAGTAAAAGTTTATACTATTTACGGAAGATTGATTCAATCCTTTAATGCGAATGAGCGCATAGACCTAAGTAATTTACCTAAGGGTAATTATACGGCAGTAATAGAACTTACGAATGGTAAGATTAAAAAGCAGTTGGTTACCCTAAGATAATTAATTATTTAAAATAATGAAACCCCACGCATTGCGTGGGGCTTTTTTTATGGTAAAACGTATTCGTTTACAATTCACTCAAAAAAGCCATCGTATCCACACCATCTGCAAAGTCAGAAATGGAAGGGTTTTGGGCGGCACCAAAAGGAATGTCCTTAGAGCTTACAATTGCTTGAATTTCTTTATTGTCCTTTATTGATGCTCTTACGGCTTTTTCATCTTCATAATATTCATAATTCAATACGGAGATAGGAGCGTGAGTATTTTCATTTTCAACTACTAAAATAGCTTGCGTGCTCATATACATTTTCTGATTGAGCAAAAGGAGCGATAAGTTATAATCTAGGTTATTCTTATACTTATGCATATCTGCTAAGTATTCATACTCTTTAAACGCGTTGATTAAGGGTACAAAATCATAGCCTTTGGGAACATAAATCTTACTTACATTTCGGCAACCTAAGCCAAAATATAAATGCACATCTGTACCTAGGGCTTTTAATTCTTCGGTAGTTTCTTGTCCATGTAGGATACCAATTGAGCTTCTGCTTTTGCGTAGGATACTAGGATATTTGCCAAAGTATTGCTCAAAATATAAATTGCTTTGATTGCTACCGGTAGCGATATATGCATCGCAATCTTTAAGAGTCTCACAGATACTTAGCTTCTCTTTTAGCTCGTCATTTGATTCTTGTAACTTATTGATTACAAATGTTATAAGTCTTTTATCTTTAGAGGATACTTTAATATTAATCTTGTGTCCACTAAGTACACCACACAGTATATCATGAAAACCAACCAATGGAATATTTCCAGCCAATATAAGGCCAATAGTCTTTGGGGTATCATTAGGTTTATAGGCAGCTGCAAAAGCAATTAATTCATTATCGTCAAGGAAGGCTTTTTTGATACTATTTATACTTAGTTCAATAAACTCCTTTGTAAACCAAGGGTTTTCTTGCTCTGCTATTCTAGCCACTTGGGCAAATTCTGGATTTTCAAACCTTAGTTTTTCATTAAGGCTAATTAGGGCTTCTATTCTTTGTTGCAACATTTTTGGTTGTATTTTTACAAACTTAAAACGAACGCAAAAGTATGGCAATTATAATAACTGAAGAATGTATTAATTGTGGGGCCTGCGAACCAGAATGTCCCAATAACGCAATCTATGAAGGTGGTGTAGAATGGAACATGGCCGATGGTACTTCCTTAAAAGGAGTTTTTCAACTAATGGATGGCAATGAAGTAGATGCGGATAAGCGGATGCTTCCTGTAGATAATGATGTATATTATATCACACCTGATAAATGTACGGAATGTCAAGGGTTTCATGAGGAGCCTCAATGTGCTGCAGTTTGCCCTGTAGATTGTTGTGTACCTAATGAAGATGTTGTTGAAACTGAAGAGCAGCTGTTAGCTAAGAAAGCGAAGTTGCACCTCTAGTTTATGAAATTTTATTCTCTTGTTTTACTTACTAGCTTGCTAGCTTTGGGCGCACATGCTCAAACTACATGCGATACACTGCGCAAAAAAGTACCAGGCGGTACTTTTTTGCAAATAGATTGTGGGCATGAGTTGAGTGAGGGGCTTTTAGGAGCTAAGGGAAAGGAAGGTGTATGGGCAGTTTATTTTAGAGAGGGAACACCAAAGTCAATAAAATCTTATAACAATAATACCTTGCAAGGTACTTGCCTTGAGTTTTCTAGTGAGAATAAATTATCTAAAACTTCATTATATACTAAGGGAAAGCTTGATGGTCCGCAGCGTACATATCATTCCAATGGTCAGTTAGCATCACTAACGTATTATAGCAAGGATATTATTAATGGTTATCGTAAAAAATATTATTCCGATGGCGAGTTAGAGTCTGAGGAAATATATAAGGATGGTAAAATGAATGGTGAGCAGCATTATTACTATGAGAATAAACAAAAGGCAGCCATGTATACCTATGCCTTTGGTGGCAAGCATGGACTAGCTTCTTTTTACAATCGTAAGGGTTATGTAACTTCAATGGGTAAATTTATTTCTGGCAAGAAAAGTGGTGTATGGAAAGAGTTTCATTCTACTGGCAAACTAAGAGCCGAAGGTGAATATGCTTATGGCAAAAAAACGGGCGATTGGAAAACCTATGATATGAACGGTAAATTCGTTAAAAAAAATACTTACTAAATTATGAACGTACTCAGTCGCTTTAAGGATATCAAACATTTTATTTTAGATGTAGATGGTGTACTTACCGATGGTACATTGTTGTTACAATCAGATGGCGAACTGGCACGTACTATGCATACCCGTGATGGTTACGCTATGCAACTAGCTATTAAAAAAGGCTATGAAATTGTAATAATAACAGGCGGAGATAATCCAACCGTTAAAAGCAGACTACAAAAATTAGGTTTGAAGCATTTATACTCAGGTGTGCAGGATAAGCTAGCGGTATTGGAGTCAATAGCTGATCAAGTTGATTTATCCAAGTCAATTTATATGGGTGACGATATGCCTGATTATCATGTAATGCAAAAAGTGGCTTTGCCGTGTTGCCCGGCTGATGCCTGTAATGAGATTAAAGAAATAGCGCATTATGTTTCACCCGTAATTGGTGGTAAGGGGTGTGTGCGCGACGTTATAGAAAAAGTACTCAAACTAAACGACGACTGGCAGTAACGTTTTTTCTTATGAATAAACTTACCGCCTTACTCAAACTTATACGCTGGCCCAATTTAATTTTTATTGCGCTTACACAGGTATTAGTTTATTATTGTATCACTACTGAAATTTTACCTATCCCCAATTGTTTTGCGATTGGTCTTCGCCAACCTCAACTTTTACTCTTAGTACTTAGTACAGTTTTAATAGCCGCCGCTGGCTATATGATCAATGATTATTTTGATATAAGAATTGATGCAGTAAATAAACCTGAGAAGCTTGTGCTAAGCAAAGCAATATCGCGCAAAGCCATGATTGTATGGCATGTTATACTGAACGTTGTTGCACTTGCCTTGGTGGCGAAGCTTGCTTACAATAATCAGTTACGATTGATGGGGATACAATTGTTTTGCATAGCGGCCTTGGTTGTTTATTCTATGAGCTTTAAGCGAAAATTGTTTATTGGGAATATTCTAGTTGGTTTATTAATTGGTTTCAGTGTTTTACTAGTTGGAATTTATGAGCCTCAATTTAAAGTA
>CALJNC010000063.1 GCA_937981995.1 uncultured Chitinophagaceae bacterium | reverse complement strand
GGCAGAGAATTTTGGGGATGCGCCCGAAACACAAGCTTTAATGGAGCAAGTTTCTAAAAGAGCTAAAGAAAGCAAAACGCCCATATTAGGTATTACGGGTACAGGAGGTGCTGGTAAGAGTAGTATGGTGGATGAATTGGTTCGTCGTTTCTTGATTGATTATAAAGGCAATGAAAAGAAAATTGCCATTGTATCGGTTGATCCTAGTAAAAGAAAGACAGGCGGCGCTCTATTGGGCGATCGGATTCGTATGAACTCAATTCGGAATGAGCGTGTATTCATGCGTTCTATGGCTACGCGCCAAAGTAACTTGGCTTTGAGTAAACATATAGATTCGGCTTTGGATATCTTAAAAGTATCAGGCTTTGATTTAATTATACTTGAAACTTCAGGGATCGGGCAAAGCGATACAGAGATTACAGACTTTAGTGATACGACATTATATGTAATGACTCCAGAGTTTGGTGCAGCTACGCAGTTGGAGAAAATTGATATGCTTGATTTTGCTGATATCGTAGCTATAAATAAGTTTGATAAACGAGGAGCACAAGACGCTTTGCGCGATGTAAAAAAGCAATATCAACGCAATCATAAATTGTTTGATCAAGACCCGAGTACGATGCCAATTTATGGTACGATTGCCTCCCAGTTTAATGACCCAGGGACCAACAGTTTGTATGTGGCTATCATGGAAAAATTAGGCGAACAAACAGAGGGTGCTTTGACCTCAACTTTCTCCAAAGATCAGGAGGAAAGTGAGAAGATATTTATCATTCCGCCGGCACGTATCAGATACCTTAGTGAGATAAGCGAGGGTAATAGAAATTATCAAAAAACAGCTAAGGCGCAAAGCGAAGTAGCGCAGCAGCTATTTGGAATAGATAAAACTATAAATACGATAACTAGTTCAGAAACAAAGGATAAAGAAGTTTTAATTAAACAATTAAAAGAGGTTTATGAAAAGTTGAAACTGGAAATAGATCCAAAGAATTTTCAAATCATTGAGCAGTGGGACGAGACGAAAAAACAATATACAGATGAGGTTTATACCTTTAAAGTGCGTGATAAAGAGATCAATATAAAAACACATTCTGAGAGTCTTTCGCACTCGCAAATACCTAAAATTGCCGTGCCTAGATTTGAGGCTTGGGGCGATATTTTACAGTGGTCCTTAACCGAGAATTTCCCGGGTAAATTTCCTTTTGCTGCGGGTATCTATCCGTTTAAAAGAGAAGGGGAAGATCCTACCAGAATGTTTGCGGGAGAAGGTGGACCAGAAAGAACCAATAAGCGTTTTCACTATGTAAGTTTAGGGATGCCCGCGAAGCGATTAAGTACGGCTTTTGATAGTGTGACCTTATACGGTGGCGACCCAGATCATAGACCTGACATTTTTGGTAAAATAGGAAATGCCGGTGTAAGTGTTCCAACCTTAGACGATGCTAAAAAACTTTACAGTGGTTTCAATTTAGCAGATCCTAAGACGTCTGTTTCTATGACGATTAATGGTCCGGCTTCTGTATTAACTGCTTTTTTTATGAATGCGGCCATCGATCAGCAATGTGAGTTGTATATAAAAGAGAATGGCTTAGAAGCGGAAACGACGAAAAAAGTAGATGAGCTTAGAAAAGCGGGTGGTGATTCGTACGCTAAATACAATGCCGAAATCCCAGAAGGGAATGACGGATTAGGATTAATGCTCTTGGGCGTTACGGGTGATCAAGTGTTACCGGCCGATGTATATGCAAAAATTAAAGCCGATACTCTAGCGCAAGTTCGCGGTACGGTGCAAGCGGATATCTTAAAAGAAGACCAGGCTCAGAATACCTGTATTTTCTCAACCGAGTTTTCGTTGAAGCTAATGGGAGATGTACAGCAATACTTTATTGATGAGAAAGTTCGAAATTTTTATAGTGTAAGTATTAGTGGATATCATATTGCGGAGGCAGGAGCGAATCCTATTTCGCAATTGGCGTTTACCTTGAGCAATGGTTTTACTTTCGTGGAATACTACTTAAGTCGTGGTATGGACATTAATGATTTTGCTCCAAATTTATCCTTCTTCTTTAGTAATGGTATTGATCCTGAGTATGCGGTGATTGGCCGTGTGGCTCGTCGAATTTGGGCAAAAGCCATGAAGCTAAAGTATGGTGCTAATAAACGAAGCCAAATGTTGAAGTATCATATCCAAACCTCTGGGCGCAGCTTGCATTCGCAGGAAATTGATTTTAATGATATCCGTACTACGCTACAAGCTTTGTACGCGATTTATGACAATTGTAATTCTTTACACACCAATGCCTATGATGAGGCCATCACAACGCCTACCGAGGAAAGTGTGAGACGCGCCATGGCCATTCAATTAATTATTAATCGTGAGTTAGGTTTAGCCAAAAATGAAAACCCATTACAAGGTGCTTTTATAATAGAGGAAATGACGGATTTAGTAGAAGAAGCTGTGTTAGCAGAGTTTGATAGAATAACAGAACGTGGTGGTGTATTGGGTGCTATGGAAACCATGTATCAACGCTCCAAGATTCAGGAGGAGAGTTTGTATTATGAAACATTAAAGCATAATGGAGAGTTTCCTATCATTGGTGTAAATACTTTTTTAAGTTCTAAAGGTTCGCCTACGGTGATACCGCAAGAGGTTATCCGCTCGACAGAAGAAGAAAAAGAATATCAAATTAAATCTATCCAGAACCTACAAAAACGTAGCGGCAAAAAAGGAGAGGAGATGCTCAAGAAACTACAAGATAAAGCAATCAAAAACGAAAACATTTTTGAAGAAATGATGGAGACAGTGAAGTTTTGTTCCCTTGGGCAAATTACTGGTGCCTTGTTTGAAGTTGGTGGGCAGTATCGACGTAACATGTAAGAATGCAAAGACTTGCTAATAATATGGAGTTTAGCTCTGACTACCGTTTTGGCTTTAACGGTCAAGAGAAGGATAATGAAATAAAAGGGATAGGAAATAGTCTTGATTTTGGAGCAAGAATTTATGATAGTAGATTAGGTAAATGGTTGAGTTTAGATCCAATGGCCGATTTATATCCTTCTGAATCTGATTATTCTTTTTCATTAAATAATCCAATTAAGAACATTGATGTGGGAGGGCAGTTTGTCACTGATAAAGAAGGTAATGTCATAGTTACTTTCAAACGTACAAGAAGAGAAGGTGTAGATTTTAATAAGGATAATTCAGATTATGTCATGCCAGGTCCGGAGAAAACTAGAATGAAAAATGGCAAAGCTGAAGTTTATCGAGAAAGTAAGGTTTTGAGGGGGATATGGGGTTCTGTGCTGACCAATAAAGGGACTGAGATAAGGGTATTTATTCCAACAGTTAAGGAGGTAAGAACATTTGTTGAATTAAAAGACTCTGAGACTGGTAAATTTGGAAATGGCTATTACAAAGAAGGGTCTGAGCAGAGAGGACCAGAATTGGAATATAATTGCGTTACTAATTCTCTTACGAAGATTAGAACCTTTATCATTCCAGCCAATGATATAACCAACAAAATTCTTGGAGAGGAGGGGTATACTAAACTTGAACAAGGGGAAATGCCTGAAAAAGGTGATATTGGGGTTTATCAAGCTGACGGAGTTGGTTATCCTGAACATTTTGAGGTTTACCTATCTTCAGATAAGGTTTCCACCAAAGGTGGTTACGCCAAAGATTATGGACCAGTTCCTCCAAAGTACAGTCCTTTTATTCAGAATAGAAAGTATAGTGTTATGCGTAAGCGGATAAAGGATACTAAAACGAACAATAGCTTTGTAAGACCTTTGAGAAGGTCACAAAGAAATCAGGGATATAATGCAGTTTTACAAAGTACATTTGACAGTATAAAGAAAGAGGTTGTTGAGAAAGAAAATAAAAAAGAATAAGATATGAGAATGATTAAAACATTTTGTATGATTTTTTTAGTAGTCTTTAATGCGAATGACACCCATGGTCAGTCTGTCCCATCTAACAACGATACTAACTATATTAAGGAGATACTCATTAATAATTATTTAGATTCTTTAACAAAATCACGATCTTTTGGCAATAGTTTGAGGTATTGGAGTCATCCAGAATGCAATATTAATGGTTGCTTAAATTGTCATACTCCTAGATTGCCAGATTTTATGAGATACTATTACTTGATATATAGTTGTTTTGATTCGACCATAGCGGACTCTTGTTTTATTCTATTTGACAAGAAGTTGGACGAGAGTTTAGACTCAAGAATTAAAGAAGGTGAATCTATTAATGGGAGATCACCCGTTTTGTACTATCTGAACCCGTATTTTAAAAAAAGCGAAAAAAGACTTTATTTTTGCTTTAAATCATGGGTACGCAGAATGAATAAAAATGGATTGAACTTTATGATTCGGAATGAAATTGATCCTTTAAAAGGAAGTCGTGTGATTTGGAAAAAGGGATAGCTAAGGGAATCCCTTAGCCAAGAGGGCAATGCAACCCAGCTGATTGAAGAATGATAAATAAAAGGTGTTGCTAGTTTTAGTTTAGCGGAGCGTAACTGAAACGGTTTAAAATGCTAGCCGTTTGCAACGGCATCACGAGGCATATCTTTTTCTATTAGCAGTTTCCCCCGCTGTCGTTAGTATTAGTTAGGGCACGAGTTTGAGGCTGTTCTGAGATTGCATCTCAGGACAAATAATATTCATGCGTTAGCATGACCAATTATAGTATAAAACAAAAAAACAAAAAATAGACGCAGATGCAAAGAGTATTATTATTATTTATTTCGGTTTTACTTATGTTTACAACAGTTCAAGTTTCTGCACAAAGTTCTTCTAAAAAAGAGTTTACAAAACGAGACGAAAAAATGCTAGTGGCTGTGCCTTTAGAATATGGAGTTGATAAGGATGCCGTTTTGGTTTGTGTGCTGCAAGGCAGAAAAAGCTTTGATAAGTATTTGAGAAAACATATAAGAGAGCAGTATAAGGGCAAAAAGATATTTATAGAGTCGAAAAAACTAGACTCAGAATTATACAGTGATATTGAAAAATATAGATACGTTTTTGATGTTAATCTAGTTAAAAATGAAACAATGCGGTATAATCCCCCCGCTAATTGACGTATGGGTGCCCAGCTCGTTGGAGAATGAGTAAAGAATAAAAAGTTATGCTAGTTTTAGTTTGAGCGTAGCGGTAACTGAAACGGTTTAAAATGCTAGCCGTTTGTAACGGCAACAGGAGGTTGTTTAGGTATGCCCCCGCTGTCGTTAGTATTAGTTAGGTCACGAGTTTGAGGCTGTGCTGAGATTGCATCTCAGTACTAATAATATCATGCGAAGCATATCAATTTAAGCGAATGCTTTTTTAGTTTTAAAGTTTTGGATATAGGTATCAATTACATTGAAAAGTATTGACTTGGTGCTGTCATCCATTTTTTGAATATCATTAATACGTTTAACCGTATCGTTGTCATAAGATGCGTATTCTCCAACCCCTGCTCGTTGGAGAATGAATAATGAATAAAAAGGGTAGCTAGTTTTAGTTTGAGCGTAGCGGTAACTGAAACGGATTTAAAAAGGGATAGCTAAGGGAAGCCCTCTCTAGGTGTAGATTGTATCTACACCTATATAATATTCAAGCGTTGTTACAAACTGCATTTTAAGGATTTAATAATCCTCGGATCTTTTTTCTTTTAAAGCTGCTTTGTAATTATACTCTAATCCAAGGTCTTTATAAGTTAGATATATAAAATTTGTTTCGCTTCCTTTTGGTCTCTTTAGCTTATTATTTTTTAAGTAAATATGTCGTCCTTTTAAATTTTTATTTGAGTCGCTCCAGCTTGTAGTGGAGCTAAACAATTTGCCTAGTTTTACTTTCTTTTCCGAAAGAGAGTCAGTAGTTTTTGGTAGTCCATATTTTTCTGTAAGATTTAGAGTTAATTCTTTATGCATAGCTTTTACTTCCTTATTGCTTTCAGTAAAAAAAGCAAATGAAATCTCATAAAGCCTATTGAAATGATCAAAATAGTATTTTGTATCCTTTAATTTAATTCCTCCAAAATATCCTCCCAAGACATAGAGCATATTACCTCTATTTCCTTTTTGGGGGTTCTCTTCTTTGGATTGAAGGAGTTCGGTTACTTCTTCCTTGGTACTTCCTAAGGCGATGCCTTTGGCTTGGGTTATGTTACTTTGAGCAAGGAGTTGATTAGTGGTAAGGAGTATAAGTAGTAAGTATGTGACGTATTTCATATTTTTGACAAATGTATTAAATTATATCATAATCATATTTTATAATAATCACAACAAAAAGTAGAAGGTTGAGAAGTGCGTTCAACCTATTTTTGTAAGCTTGAATTGGTAAAATGAATACACTTAAAACTACGAATACGCTACTGATTATTTTGGTGATCCCTTTGTTCTTTTATGTATTTAAGGTGCTGTCTTTTATTTTTATTCCGCTTATTTTTTCCATGTTTATAGCACTCATGTTTTTGCCGCTTATGCGTTGGCTTCGTAATAAACGTGTACCAAAGGTTGTTGGTATTCTATTAGTGGTACTGATAATTGCTTGTGTATTTAAAGTGGGTGCTTCGCTTATTTCTTTATCTAGTCATGAGATTCGCTCAGCTGGTCCTGAGTTAAAGGAGCGTGCTACGGTTAAGGTAACTAATCTTATTTTGGAGTTTGAGGATGCGTTTGGTACGCAGCGTTCTGCTAAGGATAAGCCAATTACTTATTACTCACGAGCGTTAAACTTTATGGGGCAAGCGGGTAAGGTATTTGGTTTTGCTAATCGTACCTTAACCATGATTTTAATGACGGCTTTTTTTATTGTTTTATTTCTAGCAGAATCAATTAATGTAGAGCGCGTACTCAAGACTAGCTTATTTAAAAAGAAGTTTGCTTCAGTAAAAACCTTTCGGCGTATTGAGAAAGACATTGCAAAATTCTTTAAGGTAAAATTTCTTATTAGTTTATGCACGGGTATTGGCTTTAGTTTGGCTTGTTATATGTTTGATGTAAGTTTTCCTATTTTCTGGGGGCTTTTTGCGTTTTTAATAAATTTTGTTCAAATGGTAGGTTCTATCATTTCGGTGATTCTACTTTCAATTTTTGCCTTTGTTGAGCTTGATTTTAATACAACTCTATTACTTTTTGTATTAACCATTACTGCTGTACAGGTAATTTTTGGAGCAATTTTAGAGCCTGTTTTTTTAGGCAAAACGTTCTCAATAAATGTAATTACGGTTTTGGTAATGCTTATGTTTTGGGGCTTTTTATGGGGTGTGCCTGGAATGATACTTTCTATACCCATGACTGTTTTTCTAAAAATTACCTTAGAGCAATTTCCACGAACCTTGCCTTTTGCTAAGCTTATGGACGGAAAAAATTTATTGTAGTTTATGCCTCGCTTGGTTTTTATAACTAGAGCGTTAGTTTTTCGTATCTTTATAAAGTGAGAAAGTCAAAAAGAATTTTTTTATCCATCATCTCGTTTCTATTAATGATGCCTTCGGCTGACCTAATAGCCTATATGGATAAGAAGAATAAAAAGTAGACGCACTGTCTGTTTTGATCCTATCAATTGCATTCGGTTCTTGGATTTGAAAAAAAACGCATTTAGTTGACTAATTATTCCGTTATATTTGTTCAACTAAAATTTAATTTAAGTGAACACTACTAAAAGTACATTCCTTATACAAGATCTCGAGGTCCTGAGTGGTATCAAGGCGCATACCATAAGGATATGGGAAAAGCGGTATAGTTTATTTGAACCGGACCGCAAGAACCGTAATGTGCGCGTATATGATTTGGCAAGCTTGCAAAAGATTTTGAACATAAGTGTGTTAAATAATGCGGGCCACAAAATATCGGCCATTGCACAATTAAGTAATGATGAAATTGCTTTACAAGCAAAAGAAACAGCGCTCAAGGATAGCTCAAAAGATTATGCAATCAATAGCGTACTTATGGCAATGTTCTCTTTTGATGAAGCTGCTTTTGATAAAATTTATAAAAAGGAAATAAAGAAACAATCTTTTAAAGAATTGTTTGTGAGTGTTTATGCTCCTGTGCTAAGACACATAGGTGTTTTGTGGCAAACGGATGCGATTCAGCCAATCCATGAGCATTTTATTACCAACTTATTGTATCAAAAAATTACCTTGCATACGCATCAATTAAAGCCAGTTAAAGCAACAGAAAAAGATGCAATGCATATTTTATTTTTGGCAGAAGGGGAGATGCACCAGATTGGTTTGCTATTTTTAAATTATGTGATGCGTAGCAATGGCTTACAAACAATATATTTAGGTAGCGGAATTCCTGTACCGTTTTTAGAGGAATTAAAAAATCAATTTAAAAAAATAATTTGGGTAAATAGAATGGTTGTAGATAAAACAGAAAAAAATAAGGCGCTTATGTTGGATTCAATAATTGACCTACTGGAAGGGCGCGATGACAAATGTTGGCTTATAGGACGCTACTGGTCTGATAGTGATATGAAAAGAGGAAAGCGTAGTGGTATTGAGTATTTTGATACGGTGGAAACATTGGCAATGAACAAGTCATTATCTTAATAATTGTTTAATTAAAATGTATATTTGCTAAACAATTTTATGAAGATTAGTATTATTGGTTCAGGGTTTGCGGGATTAGCGGCGGCTTCCTATTTAGCGGCTCAAGGAATGGATGTAACTGTTTATGAAAAAAATAAACAGTTAGGCGGAAGAGCGCGACAGTACAAGAAAGATGGTTTTCTTTTTGATATAGGTCCAACATGGTATTGGATGCCTGATGTTTTTGAAAAGTTCTTTGCTGATTTTGGTAAAAAACCTAGTGATTATTATCAACTAGAAAAATTGAGTCCTGCATATCAAGTTTATTTTGGTGAGCATGATCATATTAGTATCCCTTCCACGCTAGAAGAAATATGCGAGGTGTTTGAGAAGGAAGAAAAAGGGAGTTCGGATGCCTTAAAAAAGTTCTTAGCTAAAGCTGAAAATAATTATGAAATAGCGGTAAAAGATTTGGTGTATCGCCCGGGAGTTTCTCCATTGGAATTGATTACACCCAAAACGATTACTAAACTAAACCAGTTATTTTATGCTATACGCAAGCAGGTAAATAAAGGGTTTAAAAATGTACGTCTAAAAAAGATTTTAGAGTTTCCTGTTTTGTTTTTAGGCGCTAAGCCAAGCAATACGCCGGCTATGTATAATTTTATGAATTGGGCTGACTTTGGTTTAGGAACGTGGCACCCCAAAGGAGGAATGTATGAAGTGGTACACGCCATGGTAGCTATGGCCAAAGAGCTTGGTGTAACTTTTGTAACCAATGCGGCGGTAGAATCTATACAAGTAAATCAGCACTCGGAGGTTTCTTCTTTTGTTGTAAACAACGAAAAAATAGAAACCGATATACTACTAAGCGGTGCTGATTATCATCATACAGAAACGCTTTTACCAACCTCCTACAAACAATATTCAGAAGCTTATTGGAAGAAAAAAGTATTTGCACCATCGGCACTATTATTTTACGTTGGTTTTTCGCGTAAAGTAAAAGAGGTAGAGCATCATGCTTTATTTTTTGATGAAGAATTTGATGCGCATGCTGAGTTTATTTATGACAATCCAGCTTGGCCTGATAATCCATTGTTCTACGCAAGTTTTCCTAGTAAAACAGATGCTGCATTTGCACCAGAAGGTAAAGAAGCTGCAACGTTTTTAATTCCTATTGCCCCAGACTTAGAAGATACGCCAGAGATTAGAGAGAAGTATTTTGATTTAATTTTAAAACGCTTAGAGCGCCTAACAGGGCAAGAATTGAAAGATGCTATTTTGTTTAAGGAATCGTATTGTGTAAATGACTTTGTAGAGGATTATAATTCTTACAAAGGCAATGCATATGGTTTAGCTAATATCCTAACCCAAACAGCCTTTTTGCGCCCAAGTATAAAAAGTAAAAAAGTAAAAAATTTATTTTTTACAGGTCAATTAACTGTACCCGGGCCGGGTGTGCCGCCTGCCTTAATTTCAGGTAAAATTGCAGCAGAATCTATTTTAAAAAGTTTGGGTAAATGATCAGTCTGTATAACAAAATAGCGCAAGAGGGATCCAAGGTAATTACCAAGGAGTATAGCACGTCATTTTCTATTGCCGTTAGTTTGCTAGCGCCTAGCATACGGCAAGCTGTTTATAATATTTATGGTTTTGTACGTGTTGCAGATGAAATTGTTGATACGTTTCATGACTATCCTCAGGAGGAATTGTTGAATCGTTTTGTTGATGATTATCATCATGCGATTAAAACAAAAATTAGTTCCAATCCTGTGCTGCATGCTTTTCAGGATACAATACATACTTATGACATTGACTTAGAATTAGTAGAGGCTTTCTTAAAAAGTATGCGCGCTGATTTGAGCAAGGAGGAATATGTAAATGAAGCTGAAATAGCGGATTATATTTATGGGTCGGCAGATGTAGTAGGGCTTATGTGCCTAAAAGTTTTTGTAGAAGGAGATCAAGCAGAGTATGATAAATTGAAAGAGCCTGCCATGAAACTTGGCTCTGCATTTCAAAAGGTAAATTTCCTGCGTGATATTCATCATGATTTTAATGCATTGAATCGTTCATACTTTCCTGACGTAAATCCTAAGGAATTAACTGAAGGCGATAAGGAGCGTATTGTAGCTGATATAAACGCTGATTTTGCAGATGCCTTGGTAGGTGTAAAGCTATTGCCCAAACGCGCTAGGTTTGGAGTATTAGTGGCATATAAATATTTTCATTTATTGCTTACTAAAATTAACAATACTTCAGCAGATGTAATCATGACAAAACGAATTAGAGTATCTAATTTTAGAAAAATTATTCTTTTGGCTAAGTCTTATGTAATCAATAAACTAAATTTGATTTAAATGAAGGTATTGTTTCTACTCTTTTTTACAACCAGCTTAGTAACTATGCAATATGTAGTAGCGGAGTTTCATGCGTTGCAAACGGAGAAGGCGGAGTTAGCGTTTATTAAAAAGTATAATGGGTCTAAAAAAGTTTCCATAAAAGCTTATGTAATTGCTGCTAAAATGAAACAGGCGGAGCATACCATGAATCCAATTAAAAAAGTTCAAATTTTTAAACGACACAAAAAAGAATTAAATCAATTAATAGCTTCTAATCCTACTAATATTCATGCGCGATATATGCGCTTGGTTATACAAGAAAAAACACCTTCTTTCATAGGTTATAATGCGTTTATAAAAGAGGATAAAAAGATATTGAAAAAGTATTTTTTGCAAGCAAATAAAAAAGTGTACTTAGAAAAATTTATCAAGAAAAATACTAGCTTATGATGATTGCCATTTACATATTAATCACAATAGGTTCTTTCCTGCTTATGGAGGCCATGACTTGGTTTTCGCATAAATATATTATGCATGGCTTCTTGTGGTATTTGCATGAGGATCATCACCAACCTAAGTATGAAAATACATTTGAAAAAAATGATTGGTTCTTTGTTTTTGGAGCGATTCCAAGCATCTTACTTTTTTATAAAGGAGTAAACCCTGAGTTGAATTATAAGTTTTTTATTGCCTTGGGTATATTGTTTTATGGGATTGCTTACTTTATTGTGCATGATGTAATTATTCATAGACGCTTTAATTGGTTTCAAAATTCTAAGAGTTGGTATATTATAGGTTTGCGTAAGGCGCACAAGGTGCATCACAAGCATTTAGGAAAAGAAGATGGTGAGTGCTTTGGTATGTTGAATGTACCTAAGAAATATTATAAAATAGCACGCGAAAAATAATGCCATTATACTTGTACCTCTTGGCAGGGAGTGTTTTAGTGCCTGCCTTATTTTCATTTTTTTTTATTGATGTAATAAAAAAATGGAAGCACTTTTTTGTTTCCACTGCTATGGTAGCCGTAGTGTTTCTTATCTGGGATGCCATTTTTACGCACCATGGTGTATGGGGTTTTAACGAGTATTATTGTTTGGGGATTGATGTTTTTAAAATGCCCCTTGAAGAATGCGCATTTTTCTTTGTGATTCCTTTTTGTAGTTTATTTATTCATTACGCTATTCAATATCAATATCCTGAATTTGGATTAAACCCTTATTTGACAAAAGCTATTACAGCTGTTTTATTCTTACTTGTTTTTGTGCTTGCTATATACAATTTTGACAAAGCGTATACAGCTGTAAATTATAGTCTGCTAGTTTTTGTTTTAATAACTGGTTTTTTCTTACGATTAGATTTGCTTCAAAAATTTTATATTTCTTTTCTGGTTATTCTAATTCCTTTTTTTATAGTCAATGGTGTTTTGACCGGCATGGGAATACCAGAACCCGTAGTGTGGTATAACAATGCTGAAAATTTAGGTGTACGATTAATTACAATACCTGTTGAAGATATTGGATATGCCTTTAGTATGTTATTTGGCAATTTATTGATTTTTGAATATTTAAAAGCAAAATGGAAGAGCGCGTAATATTAGTAAACGAACAAGATGAAGTAGTTGGCGAAATGCCTAAAATGGAAGCGCATGAAAAAGGCGTTTTGCACCGAGCGTTTTCGGTCTTTATATTTAATGATAAGGGGCATATGATGTTACAACGTAGGGCAGATGATAAATACCACTCGCCAGGATTGTGGAGTAACACCTGTTGCAGTCATCCAAGGTTAAATGAGTCAAACGTTGAGGCTGGTGAGCGTCGTTTGCAAGAGGAGATGGGCTTTACCGTTTCTCTTACACCTGCTTTTTCTTTTATATACCGTGCTGAGTTTGGTAATGGTCTTATTGAGCATGAGTTAGACCATGTATTGATAGGAAACTACAATGAAGAACCTAAAGTAAATCCTGATGAAGTAGGGGCTTGGGATTGGGTTGAAGTAAATAAACTGGTAAAGGATATGAAGGTAAATCCTAACAACTATACATTCTGGTTTAATAACCTTATGACTGAGTATCTTGATAGAATAGAGAAAGGGTAGACTACTTTCTTCTATTTGGGGTGCATTATATTTTTATCTAAACATTTTATGCTTTAAATTCGATGTAATGTTTTTGAAGAACCCCTACACATTTTTCTTATTGGTCCTTTGCATTGCATCAAATAGTACAGCAGTTGCACAATCGCCTGGGTATATGGGTAAGAAAACGAGTGTTCAATTAAATTTATCCTCATCGTTTGCTTGGTTTGGCCCTACCACAAATAATAATGGAGCAAGTGCTTTTAATGGTGAGCCTACTAAGTTTGGTTCTGGTTTTAATACCAAATATGGTATTGCCCTTAATCGCTCAGTGGGTAGACGTGTTTCGTTTGAAGCAAGTGTGGATTATGGTAAGACCGGATATATAAATGAGCAGCAATGGTTTGAGACCGTCTCTGTTTTTAATGGCGCTGGCTACGGATCACTTGACAGGCACAAACTGTTTTTTAATGCAAATGTTACGGACTTCTCTTTAGCAATGCGAATGTTCAACAGAAGGAAAGGTTCTATTTCTCCCTTGGGATTATATTTTGGGCCAAGGATTGGTTATACCCGCGTACGTTCAGAAATACTAGATCGAATTACAGATTATCATGAAAGTAGTGAGGGTAGGGCTATAAATTCATTGGGCTTGCTTGAGAATAATTCATTTTATAAAGTAGGTTTTACCACCGGTTATAATCGAATTGTCAAAGACGCAATCATATTGAATCTTAGTTGGGACTTTGCGCAGTATATAGGAGGTGATATATATACTGATGGAGTAATTGAAGACTTTGATGAAACTGTATATGAATATTTTAATAGGAAAGAACAACAAAGAATTTTGCGTCAGCGACTTTCCAATTTGAATCTATTCTTATTTAGAATTGGAGTAGGGTATTTGTTTTAAACTGATTTTTTATGAAAAATATATTAATTCTCCTTTTGGTTCTTATTGTTAGTTCTTGTACCAAGTTTGAGGCAAAGCATGAAGGTGCTACGCCGCTTTCTGAAACAATTATAGAAGAAAAAAATCCAAAGCCAATTGTATTTGCCGATGAGTATTCGATTACTTTAACGAATACATACTTTGATAAGTTTAAAAAAATATACCAAGGTACTGCTTGGATAGAAGGTATGGCTTTAAATGATAAATTAGACAGAGTTGCATATAAAACAGCATCTGGCAATGTTAGAATAATTGACACCTCAGGTAGTTTAATCCAAGAAGTTTCGAATTCTGCCAATGTAGTGTCCTTTGAGTTTTATCAGAATGGCATATTGTACATGGCTGATGATAACGGTAATATCACATTTAATACAGGCTCGCTGCCCATACGTAGTACAAACTTATCTAGTTATATAACTGACCTGTTTAAATTACAGGGGGTTTTGATTTTAGAAGACTACCAAGTGTTAGCTATTTATCAACCCAACTTTAATTCTCAACCAAAGATTAATTTGTCTAGTAGGACGAGTAATTTATTTAGCGATGATTTTTCTGGTGTAATTGACGATGTGACTTATATGCGTGCATATAATTATTCTGAGACGGTAGGCTACGAGGTTTCAATTGGTACGGTGCAATCCAGTTCATCCTCTTTGGGCTGCTATCGTGCAACCAAGTATAGTACATCGCTTAGTGAGTTTTACGTGCAAAGTGATGATATTTATCTTGAACGTTTTACAACCTTTAGCGAAAGAATACAGTATGATTATGGAGAGTATTTATACTATAGGTTTAGGGCAGTGGAGCGGGAATGGGAAGGCATTTCATTTGATGCAAATATTCGATTTATTGATTTTTAAGAATTATGAAAAAAATAATTACTAGTTTACTATTACTTTTTGTTACAAGTGTTTTGTTTGCTCAGCAAAGTACTGGGTATCAATTATTGGAGTGTAAAGATCATATTCCTTTACGTTTAATAGAATCTTCTACTTCAAAATATAAAAAAGACCTAGCCAAGCTAAAAGAATTAGAGCAATCTAAAAAAGAGAGAAAGTTATTATCTAAGTTTTCTTTAGAAAGTCATTTTGTGCTTGATAAGCTATTGCAAAGTGGCGCTGTTTTATTTAATGATGATGTTTCAAATTATCTTAATACCATTGCCCAAAAAGTACTTGCTAATGAATCGCAGGAACTAAAAAACAAGGTTAAAGTGTATACGCTTCGCTCGGCTTATGTAAATGCATTTGCTACTGAACGTGGAGATATTTTTGTAACCTTAGGTCTATTGGCTCGTTTAGAGAATGAATCGCAATTGGCTTTTATTTTGTCGCATGAAATATCGCATGTGCAAGAAAAGCATACTATTAAATCGGTGCTTGAAGGTGCAAGGGTAGATAAAAAAGGTGCTAGAAAAAATAGAGCACGAACGGCGGTATCAGATAAAAGAGTTTTGAGCAAAAGTATGTATGCCAAAGAACTTGAACTAGAAGCGGATAGCTTAGCTGTAGGGCGTTATGTAAACGCTGGTTACGCCGAAGAGAATATTATAAGTGTCTTTGAATTGCTCAAAACTTCGCAGCAGCCTTATAGCAAAAGTCCTTTTGATTTTTCTGAGTTGGAGGCAGGCAGTTATTCAATACCTTCAAAATACAAAACGTTTAAGGTTGATAGTTTGGAAGCAGTAGATGAAAATGAAGATGATGCAGGGCATACGCATCCTAATATTGGAAAACGTAAGGAGCAAGTTAAACGAATCTTGGGAAGAAAAATTGTAGCGAATACAGCAAATGCAATTGCGGTTAATAAGGCATTTGATAATGCTATTTTGAAAGCTAAAATGGAGTTGCCAATGCTGTATCTTCATAATGGGCAGGCTAGTAAATGTATTTATATTGCGCAAGCTTTATTAAAAGAAAGTCCAAATAATAAATACCTAAAAAAATGTATTGCCAAAGCTTTGTACATAGAGGCAAAGTTTCAAAATGATAAAGACTATCGTGAGATAGTTTTGGTAGATGAGGTTACGGGTAATATCCAACAAGTATATAACTTGATGGAAGAAATGGATGATAAAGAAACCTTGGCACTAGCTATGAATTATACTTGGCGTCAGCACGATGCATGGTCTGACGATAAAGAGCTTGCCTATATGGCAAAGGATATTACGTATGAGTTATTGCGTTATACCGATGGTTTAAAAGAATTTACAGAAGTAGATACTGCCAAAGGAATGTATTGGAAAAAAGCAATGATTGATTACAAAGACAATAAGGATTTGCTTGCCTACTTTAAAGAATCAGAAAAGCGATATGCGGCTTATAAAAGTAGAAAGCCTCCAAAGAAAAAACGTAAAAATCAAAAGGCATTAGGCATTAATAAAGTGGTGGTAATTAATCCGCAGTATTTACAAATGGATATGCGCCATGGAAATACAGTGCGTTTTGTAACTTCAGAGGCAGGACGTTATAGAGTAGCTGATATAGTGAAGCTGGCTGCTGAAAAATCGGGCTTAGATTGTAAAGTGCTTGATGTAAAGAATTTAAAGAAAGGGCAGATAGATGAGTTTAATGATTTACGGTTTTTAAATGAATGGTTTAGTGAACAAACTGATTTTGGCGAACTGAATATTACTCCAGGGTATAATCAAGAGCGCGTATCAGAAATTGCTAAAAAGTATGGCACAAAACATTTTTTATGGACAGGCGTTATTTCTGCTCAGCAAGTGAATCGTAGTTGGATTACAGTGCCTTTAAGTTTGTTTTTTCCTCCGGCTATTCCTTTTACAACCTATGCGGCTATTAAGCCAAGGTATCATATGTTTTACTACTCCATATTGTTTAATGTAGAAACAGGAGCTTATGAAACCCTAGGTTATGATTATTTTAAAAGAAAGGATAGCGATGCATTAATGAAAGCGCATATTTATGACTCCTTTAATCAAATTAAGCAAAAAAGTAAAAAGAAAAAATGAAGAAATTAAAAAAGGTTCAATTGGTGTTGTTTTTTTTGTGTGTAGCTTTTGGTACCAGTGCGCAGCTTAAGGTTTTTAATTCTAAAATCAGGCCCATGTTTGGAGCGCATACTCCTTTTGATATTGATGAATTAAAAAAAGCAACTACTTACTTTGTATTATCAGATCAAATTGATAACAATGAAATGGCCTTTTTAAAAAAAGAATTAACACCAATTTGGAAAATAGGGAAGCTTAAATTCATGCGAGAGTCTCTTATAAAAAAGAAATCTTTTATTCAAGGTAAAGTTGCATTTATAACAATTCAAGGTAGTTTGTTCAAAGATCAAATTGGTAGGACAGTAGATTACAATGCCAACCTAGAATACTCGTTTAAGCAAAATGGCAATAAAATGGAAACCACCCTAGGTCAGATTAGGTTATATCCATCTTCAGTAGAGTTGATCAAAGAGGCTAAGCGGTATAGCTCGATTAGGGTAAAGCATTTAGAGGCAGTTTGTGGTAAGAGTGAACGAGTACATAATTGGTCTGTTGGTCACTTTAAAAATTGTTTGGTTTTAATGCAAGAGAAATTGTTGCAAAATGAAATGTTTACTCACATGAAGTTTGTTACTAAAGACAAAACAGAAATTAAGAAGTTGAAAAAAGCGGGTTTCTCAATACCTGATTTTGTATTTATAAATAATTCAGGATTAAAAAAAGGGGAGCGTTTTAAAGAGGATGAACTTTTTGAAGATTTTTCAATGCCTTATACGATTAAATCTATGAATGATATTGACAAGGATATTTTAGCGGCAACCGATGATTATTATTACCTAAGTGTTGTATGTAGTAGAATTAATACCAACTATACCATTTGGAATGCTAAAACGAATCAGATAGTTTTAGACTTAAGCCGCCCGGGCAAATCAGTTAGGAATGGACATTTAAAGAAGATACAGAAGCTTTTGAAGTAGTTTATTTGTACAACACATTGTCTTTTATAATAGTGAGAAGGCCTATATCCATTGATATAGGTCTTTTTTAATTGGTGTAGCAAATCCCCACAAGTTGTGTATAAACAAATACGGCAATGGCGTGGCTTTAAAATAAATTTGTGGCAATGAGCAAGCAAGTTGCAGAATATAATGATGACTCCATACGGTCGCTGGATTGGCGTGAGCATATACGGCTGCGTCCCGGTATGTATATTGGTAAGCTAGGTGATGGTGGCCATGTAGATGATGGGATCTACGTTTTAATAAAAGAGGTAATTGATAATAGTATTGATGAGCACGCCATGGGTCATGGTAAAGTTATTGAACTAGATGTGAGTGATAATGAAGTGCGTATTCGAGATTTTGGTAGAGGGATTCCTTTAGGGAAAGTAAAAGATGCGGTAAGTAAAATGAATACGGGTGCTAAATATGATAGCAAAGTATTTCAAAAATCAGTAGGATTAAATGGAGTAGGTACCAAGGCGGTAAATGCCCTTAGTGATTACTTTAAAGTATCAGCGTTTAGAGAAGGAAAAGTAAAAACTATAGAGTTTAGCAAAGGGGAAGTTGTAAAAGACCATAACCAAGCTAAGACTAGTGAAAAGAATGGAACAGAAGTTGTTTTCAGGCCAGACGATACCGTATTTAAAAAGTATGGTTTTAACCTGGAGTATATAAAAAATCAAGTGTGGAATTATTGCTACTTAAATGCTGGTCTTACCATCAGGTTTAATGGTGAGAAATTTTTATCTAAAAATGGTTTACTTGATTTGCTAGAACGCAAAACGAATCCTGAGGAAATTCGTTATCCAATCATTCATATTAAAGCAGAAGATATTGAGGTAGCCGTAACGCATGGAAATGACTATGGTGAGGATTTGTATTCATTTGTAAACGGACAGCATACTACGCAAGGTGGAACACATCAGCAAGCATTTAGAGAAGCCTATGTAAAAACAATCCGTGATCATTACGGTAAGAATTGGGATGTAAGTGATATACGCACAAGTATTGTAGCTGCAATAAGCGTACGAGTTATTGAGCCCGTATTTGAAAGTCAAACCAAAACAAAATTAGGGTCGCTTACGATAGAGCCAGAGGGTCAATCGATTAAAGGGTTTATACAAGATTTTTTAAGTAAAGAGTTAGATAATTTTTTACACAGAAATCCCGAGCATGCTGAGAAGCTAAAGAAGCGCATTGAGCAAAATGAACGCGAACGTAAAGAGCTAAGCGGGATTAAAAAATTAGCCAATGAGCGTGCTAAAAAAGCCAACCTGCACAATAAAAAATTACGCGATTGTCGATTGCATTATAATGATGTAAGTAAAGGGAAAAACAAAGAAGAGCAAGAAGAAAAAAGGCAAGGTACTACTGTTTTTATAACGGAGGGAGATAGTGCAAGCGGTTCTATTACAAAGTCGCGCGATGTGAAAACGCAAGCTGTATTTAGCCTTCGTGGTAAGCCCTTAAACTGTTTTGGCTTGACCAAAAAGGTAGTTTATGAAAATGAGGAATTTAATCTTTTGCAGCATGCATTAAATATAGAAGAAGGCATTGATGGTTTGCGATATAACAATATTGTTATTGCTACAGATGCCGATGTGGATGGTATGCACATTCGCTTATTGATTATGACCTTCTTTTTGCAATTTTTTCCTGACTTGGTTCGTAATGGACATGTATATATTTTAGAAACACCTTTATTTCGAGTGCGCAATAAAAAGGAAACTATTTATTGTTATAGCGAAACTGAAAAGAAAGAAGCAATAGCAAAATTAAAAGGTAAGCCAGAAATTACAAGATTTAAAGGATTGGGTGAGATATCACCTGAGGAGTTTGCAATGTTTATAGGCGAGGATATGCGCAAGGAGCAAGTGGCTTTATATGATGAAGCAAAAATTCAACAATTGCTATCTTACTATATGGGTAAGAATACACAAGAAAGACAAAAGTTTATAATTGAAAACCTGCGAGTGGAATTAGATGAAGCTGCAGACCTAGAAACATTAGAAGAAGAAACAGCATGATACATATTATAGTAGGAGATAAAGCTGCAGAAAATTTACAAGCTGCCTTTGCCTTAGATGAAAACTTAAAAGGCGAGGTGGTAGTTTTAAAAGACACTTTAGGCATTGGTCCCATAGCAACTGATGAAAAAGGACATGATGCTGTACGTAAAACTTTTTGGCAAAAGCTAACCTCTTCTAAAGACATATTTGTAAATGATGAAAGTCGCATTAAAAAGGTAATAAAGAATGCGCAAGAGTCAGAAGAGCCCGTTTGTTTGTGGTTGGCGCCCTGCGTGAGTGATGTTTGTGCTTACTATTATTTGCTTACACAGTTTAAGGAGTATCCAGGTATGTTTCATGTGATTAATATTGATTCATTGCCATTCTTTAATGAAAAAGGAACTCTTTTTTATCCTAAAAACTTTGGTGAAGTATTGCCTAAAGAATTTGTAAAAACAAAACGATTACTTAAAGAAATCACACCTGCTGATTATGAAACAGAGTGGGAGACTTGGGAAGCATTACAGACTGAAAATGCAATGGTGCGTGTGCACAAAGGAGGTAAGGAATTAGAAAGTGCCGATGAAACCTTCTTTGATAATTCATTATACTATACGGTAAATAAGGAGCCTCAGCGTGGTAGTAAAATCGTGCGTCAAGCTCTTGGTAAAATCGATCAAACAGTGAGTGATTTATTTTTATATGACCGCTTAAAGCAAATGGCCAGCAACGGTCAAATAATTTGTGATCAAGAGAATCCTAAAAATTTAGAAAAAGCACAGTTTCATAGAGAAGGTGGTTTTGGAATAAAAAAAGATAGTGAAAAAGAAGGGGAGGATGTAGCGGAAGAAACTAGCGAAGAATAAATTTAACCGCCACTTATTTTTCTGATTTCATCGCCTGATATTTTTTGTTGCCCGGGATTGTTTTGATCAATTGGACTTCTGCGTCCAATACCTCCTACTCTATAAATAGCTCCTTTAATTGTACGCTTCTTTAAAATCATTTTAGCATTTTTAGTTAAAGGTTTCTTGCCAGTGATTTTTATGCCTTTAATTTCTAATTTATGATATCCCACTGAAGATACTTTAAGAGTATACTCACCAGGATTGAGTGGTTTGATTTTATACTGACCGTTCAAGTTGGTTTTTCCTCTGCCTTTTAAAATGTCTCCTTCAAATACTTCAACGCTAGCAAAGGGAACAGGTTCGCCTTTATCATTTACTATTTTACCTTCTAAGCCTCCAGCATCTGTTTGTGCTTTAGCTGAAATTGGAATTAAGGTGCTAAGTCCGGTAATAGCGGCAAATGGCAAAAAGCAAACTGCAAGAGCGTATAAAAACTTTTTAAGTTTAAGAGTAACTGTAGGAGTTTGATAAAGCTGCTTTTCTTCAACCCGTCCACATACTTTACCTGTGTTTTTATTTAAGTATTGTAGTATTTCCTCGTTACTCATAGCAGTAAAGTCAGTTACTACAAGATTGCATTTGTCGCAATGTCTCCCTTGCTCCTGGGGTGTCATTTGATCCCAGTTTTCGTTGCAAGGTGTTGGTATGGTAAGGAAGTTTTTCATGGGCTTGACATAAAGTTAAGATTTCTTTCTTTTATTCTGTTTATATTTAAATCATGAGATGGTCATTTTTAATTGTTCTATTATTTTTTAATGCTAGTTTGTTCGCACAGTCTTCTGATGTAATTATTCCGTTTAAGAATTATCAGTACCAAGTGAAAGGAACGTATTTAAAAGCAGCGAAGCCAAACGGTACGGCTGTAATGATTATTGCAGGTTCGGGTCCAACGGATAGAAATGGAAATGGGATGGCTGGCGTTTCAAATACCTATAAGTTTTTAGCCGAGCACCTAGCTACCAAGGGTTTTTCTTCTTTACGATATGATAAGTTAGGAATAGGAAAAAGTGTACCAGGTATTCCTGAGAAGGATCTTTTGTTTTATGATAATGTAAAAGTGGCACATGCGGCATATGACTTACTAGCGCAGCAAGAAGGCGTTGAGCGTATTGTTGTAATAGGCCATAGCGAAGGTTCGTTGGTAGGTATGATTTTAAGTAAAGAGGTTGGGGCGCATAAATTTATTTCGTTGGCGGGGACGGCCTTTCCTGCGAATGAAATACTGAACACACAGTTTGATGCTATACCAGATGAGCAAATGAAAATAAAGGCTAAAGGGATTTTAAAAACATTAAAAGAAGGTAAAAAAGTTGAAGTCAAAGATCCAAACTTAATGTCCATTTTTAGACCATCTGTGCAGAACTATATGATTTCATGGTTTGCTTTTGATCCACGTGTAGAAATTTCAATGCTTAAAATGCCAGTGCTTGTCCTGCAAGGTGATAACGATATTCAAGTAGCCAATGATAATGCTGATGAGTTAGCCCAGGCAAATAAGAATGCTAAGAAAGTAATGGTGCCAAACGTAACCCATGTTTTAAAAGATGGGCCGCGCGATAGAGAAGGTAATATTGCAAGTTATAACTCGCAAAATGTTGATATTCATGAAGGGGTGAAAAAAGCGGTTGTTGATTTTATTTTGAAGTAGAAAGATCCCAAACTTTTATACACTCCATAGCTTCCTTTACATCATGTACCCTTAAAATATTGGCACCCTTTTGCAAGGCAATCATATGAGCAGCCGTTGTAGCATTTAATGCATCTTGCGCTTCAATGTTTAGCGGTTTGTAAAGCATTGATTTACGTGAGAGCCCAGCCAAGATTGGGCAATCGAGATGTTGGAAGTAATCTAAGTTTTTAAGTAGTTCGTAATTGTGTTCAATTGTTTTTCCAAATCCGAAACCTAAATCAATTATAACATCTTTAATTCCTGCTTCGCGACAACGAACAATTTTTTGTTGCAAGTTTTTAAAAACATCTTGCACTACATTTTCGTAAGTGGGTTTGTTTTGCATGTTTTGAGGAGTGCCTTGCATATGCATGCAGATAAAAGGAGTATTATTTTTAGCAGCAACTTCTAATATCTTGGGGTCTGCGTCGCCGCCAGAAATATCATTAATTATTTTAGCGCCAGCTTCAACCGCCAAAGATGCCGTAATGCTGCGATAGGTATCTATTGATATAACTGCTTTGGGGTATTGAATTAATATATTTTCAATGGCACGTATTACCCTGTCTGCTTCTTCCTTGAGGCTAATTTCTTCAGCGCCAGGGCGTGTGCTCATGCCACCTATATCCAATATGCTTGCACCGGCTTCTAACATTTCGCCGGCAGTAGATACAATCTCTTCAATGCCTTCTTTTCGGCTACCTGCATAAAAACTATCTGGCGTCACATTAATTATACCCATTACCTTAGGAGTGTCAAAAGTGATTAGTTTGCCTGATACATTAATTGAGTAGTGTTTCATATTTATTCGATTGCGAATTTAATGCATGGAAATAGTGAACAATTAAAAATTAAAAATTAATAATTAAAAATTCTCTTGGGCTACATTTGAGCCACATGGCTGATACGATAGCAGAATACAACGCAATTATTGATACCTG
>CALJNC010000062.1 GCA_937981995.1 uncultured Chitinophagaceae bacterium | reverse complement strand
TAATTTCTGCATCAGTAATTTGCTCAGAGAGTACAGCTACTTTAGATAAACTTTGCGGCGACCAATTTCCTTTACCAATTTCATCGCCCAATTTTTCCTTCATGATAACTTCTTTAGCCTCCGCTTTAAACTTTGAGATATATTCGGCATCATTTTGTGTGGAGTAGCCTAACATGGGTAACAACTGCGTAAAAAGAATCATAACTCCAATCGCGGTCATAAAACCTGATACTACGGGATATGGAATATATTTTATATACATACCGACTTTTAAAAATCCCAGAACAATTTGAAACAGACCTGCCATTAAAAACACCATAAGAATATAAGGCATGGCTTGATTTAGACTTCCTTGGTTTGCACTAATAATACCGGCAATTACAACCATGGATACCGCCGTCATAGGAGCAGTAGGTCCTGATATTTGGGTATTTGTACCACCAAATAATGCAGCAAAAAAACCAATAAAAATAGCTCCATACAAACCAGCACTTGGCCCCAAACCAGATTGTACCCCAAAAGCAAGTGCCAAAGGAAGGGCAACGATGCCTGCTGTAATTCCACCAAATAAATCTCCCTTAATATGTTTGAAATTTAGAAAACTCATAAGTGGAAAGATAATAAAGGAAGACCTTGAATAATACTTGAATCCAATAAAATATTAAACATCTATTATTTCACTAGGGGTATAGCAGCAGATAGTTGTTTTACTAGCATAAAATCAAAAATCATTATAAAAACTACAACTATTAAGCCCAATTTTATTGTTGGCTTGCAGTTTAACTAGCAATATACAAGAGATATTAGTAAAGCGGCATAGACAATCTATTACAAGTAAAATTAGGTATGCACTATAAAATAAACAGACCAAAAGCAACGCTTGAATTTTCAACAAATATCCTTAATGCATTAAAATAATAAAGCAAAAATATTAGAGTTCTACAATCCAGGACGACCTGCCAATGTAGGTTATGCAAGACAACTAAGTTTACTTACCAATTTAATATATCTAGTAAAATTTTTAAATCAAATAGAGAGCTCGCTCACTATTTATTACTTTTTCGGAGTACGAGCCATTACCTCCAACAAAAACTTCCAAAATTTTTGAATAGAAGGAATACTCACTTTCTCATCTGGCGAGTGTGGATTTTTAATCGTAGGACCAAAAGAAATCATATCCAACCCTGGGTAACGCTCTCCTAAAATGCCACATTCTAAGCCTGCATGAATTGCCATTACTTTAGGCTCTTCCTTAAACATTTCTTTATACGTACTTTCTAAAACGGTAAGTATTTCTGAATTTGGATTAGGGGCCCAACCAGGATACGAACCATCATGCGAAACGTCACAACCCATTAAACGAAAGGGTGCGCCTACTGTTTGAGCTACGTCATGCTTTGCCGTGTCAACGGAGGAACGTTGTAAGCTTTGTGAAACAAACTCGCCGTCTTTTACGATAATTCTAGCTAAAGATGAAGAGGTTTCCACTAAACCTGCAATGGCAGAACTCATACAAAAAACTCCATTATGACAAGCGGCAATAGCCAGTGTTATTTTTTCGGTATCAGCTGCACTCATAACTTTTGCAGGAACATCGGTTGTGGCTAACTCAATATTCAAATTTTCATCTTGTAGTTTAAATTCTCCTTTTAAATCATCTGCCATAGCATCAAAGTCAGCTTTGCAAGCATCGCTTTTTACCACTACGGTTGCAAAAGACTCACGCGGAATAGCATTACGCAAACTACCTCCATTGATTTCTACAATTCGTAAATCATGGTTTTTACCTGCTAGCATAAGACGATTCATTATCTTATTGGCATTCCCTCTCTCTAAATCTATATCTACTCCCGAATGCCCACCCTTTAATCCATTTACTGTAATCTTATAAGCTACATATCCAGCAGGGCAATCTTCTTGCGTGTAACTATATTTCGTATTCGTATCTATACCACCAGCACAACCTATAGAAAATTCATCATCGTCTTCGGTATCTAAGTTTAGTAAAATAGTACCGTCTAGTTTCCCTTTTTCCACTTCAAAAGCACCGGTCATTCCAGTCTCTTCGTCAATAGTAAATAAAGCTTCCATAGCAGGTAAAGGAATATCCGTAGAGCTAAACAAGGCCATGATAGCCGCCACACCCATACCGTTATCAGCTCCTAAGGTCGTACCTCTTGCTTTTACCCAATCTCCATCTATGTAGGATTGAATGCCTTGCGTATCAAAATCAAATTCCGTATCGGCATTTTTTTGATGCACCATATCCAAGTGCGCCTGTAGAATAACGGTTTGTCTATCTTCCATGCCTGCAGTAGCAGGTCGTTTAATCATAATATTGCCTACAGGATCTTCATACGTATCCAAGCCTAAGTCTTCTCCAAACTTTTTAGCAAATGCGATTACATGCTCCTCCTTTTTTGATGGACGTGGTACCGCATTCAAATCTTCAAAATGATTCCAAACTGACTTTGGTTCTAGGTTTCTTGTTTCTTGTGACATATTTATATTATTTAGTTTTTTACTTTTCACGCTCTAGCGTGGTTTATTTATTTAAAAAAGCTTTCACCGCTTTCCAATAGGCCTCATGATCCAAAAAACGCTCAAATAGCGCTCTTGAGCCATGGTTCCCTTTTGTCTCTGGTTTAAAAAATGTTTTGTCTTTTGAAGGAATTACATCAAATATTGGCTGCGTTCGCTCTACTTCACCTTTGGAACAAGTTATAAAAACAGGTTTATTTAATTTATTAATAGATCCTTTTAAATTTAAAAAATCTCCGAAATATTCGCCAGGGCTAAAGCTCATAACTTTTTTTACTACGGCTTCATCTTGCCCTACTTTCAAAGCCAATGACGATGAGTAAGAGCTACCCCATAGAATAATATCCTTCTTCTTTTTTGAGGCATATCGAACAGCTGCAACTACATCTTGTTCAGCATCCCAATACTGCGTTCCTTTATTTTTTTCTTTAGCCCGTTTTGCCGTTTCATTAATAACTCCATTCACTTCTTTACCCGATCGTTGATCTATGGCAAGGCAACTAAAACCCATCCCGTTTAATTTAGGAATAATTTCTTGATACTCCCCTCTACTCCAATTTGCCTGATGACAAAGTACGATCAAAGGCTTCTTAGTATTCACTTCAAAAAGATCCGCAGTAACAAGCAATCCATCTAATGAAGGAAAACTAACTTCT
>CALJNC010000061.1 GCA_937981995.1 uncultured Chitinophagaceae bacterium | reverse complement strand
TGTGCCCAAACGGCTGCATAATCATTTTCTAAAATTTCAATTTGTTGAGCCGTTGGCTTCATAATAGATTGCACTTTGGTTTGGATGCTTGTCTTATGCGATTTAACTATTTCGTCCACGCTTGCAAAAGATGGTAGTGTTTCATTGTTTTGATTTTTTAAAACTGTAATTACAATAAAAGCAATGAGTACAAGGAAAAAGATATGGATAAGATACTTTGTCATTTTAGTTCAATGCAATTTTATTAGATTTAGCTACTCCAATTTCTAACCAAATGGAATAAGGTTTTTGTATATGTTCCGGTAGTTTCATTTTTACGATCCCGTCCTCGCTTACACGTTCTATGCGTGTAAGTTCTTTGCCTTTTTGAATGTAGAATATAGCCTTTGTTCCCTCAGTTATTTGATTTCCATATTGATCTTTTAGTTGGTTCGTATTGAAAAATGAAGTGTTTAATCCTTGCTTTTGTTGACTTAGCTTGATGTTACTGCAGGAGCCTGCCTCTACGTAGAAGGAAGTCTCTGCCTTGTTTTCTTGTGCTCTATAGGTCTTTGCTTGTGGCGCTAAATCCTTCCATAATTCGGAAGCAGCCTCATTATTTTTTAGTACAATATTTCGAGCCTCCGTTATTGTATAGACTAACTGTTGCTGGGTCAAGGAACTATCGGTTATCAATGTTTTGGGAGAGCGAAAATCTTTTGTTTCTGTACGTGCCTTTTGATTGCCTATGAATTTGAATATGCTTAAGTGATTGTTTTTATCTTTAATTATTAGTCGAGCAGGTCCAGAAAAAAGAAATTTGCCTTTAGGTGTTTTTGCTTGAATGCTTTTTTTACTTCTTACGAGTTCCAATTCAGTAGCCTGGATTCCAGTGTAGATATAAACCGCTTCAATAGCACTTAAGTCTTTAGCGCTAATTTCAAATACGGCCTTCTCATAAGCTAAACGGGGCTGCTGATTTAGCCAACTAACTTTTTGCGAAACGTCATGGCAAGAAGTAAATAGTATTATAAATAATATGTAGAGGTACGTACGCATTAATGAAAGTAAAGTTCTTCGGCTATAAAAGAATGTGGTAGAATATCTAAAGATTTATTTTTGTTTAAACTATTGTCAACATTGCGTTCTGCGCCATTTACAAATAGTTTTAAAGATTGAGTGATTACTTCTGTAGTCTCTTTCTTATAAGTATACTTAAACGTTAAATGCTGGGCTGAGCGCACCGCTGTCTTATGCAAATGGGTCTTTACATTTACAAGCTGTCCATTCTTATTTCGTTCCGCTATGAGGATGCCGGGTACATTAATATTAGTAGGCAGATCATTAAATAGTTTTAATTCAAGCTTTGCTACCTGGTCTGTATTTGAGTTAATGGTATGCGATGTTATACAACCGTGTAGGTATCCTTTTTCGCTTACGTCTGTATCTACAGCAACCGTAATTTCTTTAATACTATCTGTTACTGGAATTGGAATTTTGAAATAGGTAGTTGCCTTTGGTGAGAAGTTGTATTGCGCGTCCATGCGCGGAAAATATTTAAGTGTTTTTCCATTGGCATAAGTTACATTGGCATAGGCTAAATAATTTACTGGGATATTGTCGGCGTTTAAAATTTCACCCACAATATATTGATTGCTGTCTTGTTGGATTATTTCTAGAGAACGAACGGATACAAATGGTTTTTTTATCCGGTCATCTTTTTCAGTCGTGAAGCTGCTAATGATACGCTTGCCTATTTTTTTAAACAAAGTAAAATCGTACTGCATCATTTGCTCTTCGGGAATTTCTGCCTCAAATTTTTTCGGTATTATGTACCAGCTTCCATTTTCTTTAACCAATTGTAAGGTATCAATGGTATTATGATTTCCGACGGCTGTATTCCAGTTGGCGCTTACTTCTACCGTCCTCTTGTCGCCTTTTTGACTAAGTTCCTTGGTTACGATCGTATTCATTTTAGCATAGGTAGGGAGCAAGCCACCATCTTTTACTGATTTCTCCAAGAGATACTGATGGATTGAATACGTAGGGTCCTTTTTATAAAAATGATAGGCTTTTTCAAACTCTTGAAAGTCTAAATGGTTATAAAAATTCTCAACTGTTTTTGTTGGAGTTTTTTGCTCATTGGTCAGTAAAATATTGACTACCTGATAGGCAATGAAGATGGTGAAAAATGCCAAAGGCAACAAAGAAGAAACATAATTTATATAATTAGGAAAAGTCTGTGTGTCTTGTAATTTGCTATTGTTATAATCACCTTCTTTATAATACTTCAGATAGTAAAAAGTGAGTATGAAACAAAGCATTAAAACTGTGATGGGTAAAATACCCCACATGAGTTTTAGGTTTTCTGATAGTTCTTTGGGCTGAATAGGTTTGATGGTAGAAATATTTCCTTTTTCCCAAACCATAATGCCATTTTCTAATCGAATGGTACGATTCCAGCCGCTATAAAATAGTAGGGGGTCATAATAACGGTCATTACTGAAAACGTATTTAAGATTATATTTTTCTGCCTGCGTTAAAAAATCTTTTAGTGATTCTAATCCAGGATCACCGGCAAACTTTGCATTTTCTAAACGTTCAATGGGTCTAGAAGTAAGCTCGGGTAAGCGACGGGCGGAGTGATAGTTGCCGTCTACTGATGCCGCTAGGGTATGGGTACTTAGCCAGGCCATTTGATCTCCAAAGCCTAAAGTCATAAAACGCCAACGAATATGGTCATCCCGATTAAGGAAATTCAGCATGGGCTGTATCTCAATTTCTTTTGGTTGTAATGGTCTGAAAGAGCCTAGGTGAAAAATAAAGACAATAAAAATTAAATAAGAAAACCCAGATATACCGGCTAAGCTAAAATGATAACGCTCGCCAATTCGTTTTACCCAAAACTCTTTTACGCTTCCGTTTAAAAAGGAATAAATAAACTTGGCCATAAATGGGATGGCAATGATGGCTGCCCAAAAACCAAATCGATCAAGCGTAAGAATGTTAAAGGCGTTTTCGCCGAGCATGAGTTTTGGCAGTGGTGTGGTTCCGCCGCTCCCTAATAATAAACAAAGGAAAAAAGATACGGCCCATCCAATGTTTCTTTTTTTGCGCGTCAATAAATAACTCACCGCTAAAATCAAGGCAATGATTAAGGCCAAAGGAATTATGTAAAAAACTAAGCCCGAAGACAGATTGGTTAAGAAATTATCACGCGAACCGTGAGGTATAGAAACTTGCGTAATGGGATCATTTTTGCTCCAAAGCCAATAGGGTAGTATCAAGGTGATGGCTAAGAAAATTGTTAGGCCTCCAAAGAGCACAATCTGTTTCCATGAAGCCAATGCCTTTTTGAATATTTGAATGAGGAATTTCCAAAAGTTGGTGGAGGCTGTTTCTATTTGATCAGCTAGCGCCATAAAGATTACGGGTGCTATAAAAAAGACCATTCCAAATATAGCGGTAACATGATGCGAGCAAACAACCACCGAAATAAAACTCAACGCCATGACCAAATAGTATGGCTTGCGCTTAATGATAAAAAGATACAAAAACGGAATGGCATTGAGTAGTAGCGCCATTCCTGTTATAGTAGGTACCTGCCCATATACATGTACCGTTTCAATTAAGGCAGTGGATAATACAGTAAGTATAGCCGCAACTCCTGCAATTTCCTTACTAAAAAAAAGCTTAGTGAAACGATACATACCTATCACCAAGGCTTCGTAAACCACTACCGCATAAATCACAAAGGAAATTTTATAAGGGAACACTTTACTCAATAGGGCTATGAGCTGATGTACCAAAGGCGGATAACTCGTCGTTAAAAAGCCAGTATACCATCGGTACTCATTGGGATCAAACCAAAATCGCGAGTAGTGATCCGCAAAGAACATATGCACGTAGGCATCATAGGTTTTGGGTAGGGTAAAATAAAGAATGATACCATGCGTAAGCAAGACCAAACAAAGGGCCACTAATAGGAGTAAGCGGCCGCTTTTGTTAGATAAGGTATTTTTATCGAGTAGTGACATTTTAGTTTATACGGCTAGCAATGGAAATTGCTGGCGCGCTTGTTGGCTAAAATATTTGATTTCTTGCTCATTTTCCTTTTTACAGACCAATAAAGCATCTTTTGTATTAATAATGATGAGGTCTTCTACACCACCAACTACTACTAATTTGTCTTCGTTTGAGCGAATAGTGCAGCCTTTAGCGTTTAGGGCGATGCTGTATTTCCCATCAATGGCATTTTGATTTTCGTCTTTTATAGAGTTTTCCCATGCGCTATTCCAAGTACCTAAATCGCTCCATGAAAAACTAGCTGGTATGACGCATACATTTTGCGCATGTTCCATAATGGCATAATCTATCGAGATAGACTCGCAATTATAAAATACCTCTGCCACATAAAAGTCTTCTTGCGGTGTGAAGTAATAATCTTGAATGCTGTGAAAGGCTTCGTACAAATTTGGGCAGTGGCTTCTAAAAGCGGTAATAATATCTTTGGCTTTCCAGATAAAAATACCTGCATTCCAAAGGTAATTTCCTTCTGCTAGATATTTAATAGCATCTTGTTGCTCTGGCTTTTCTGTAAATCGATTTACAAAGTACAGATTTTGGTCTGCTAGTTTTTCATGCTGTATGTAACCATACCCAGTATTAGGAGATGTTGGTTTTATACCTAATGTTACAAAGGCATTGTGCTGGGCAGTATAGTCTAATGCTTGTTGGCAATCTTTTTGAAAAGTCGTTACATCGGTGATTAAATGATCACTTGGTGCGATTACTAAATTGGCATCGGGGTTTAGCTTATGTAAGCGGCTTGCGATATAAGCTACGCAAGGTGCCGTATTTTTTCGGGCTACCTCACCAATAATATTTTCTTTAGGTAAAAAAGGGAGTTGCTCATGTACAATATCTACATACTCTTTATTCGTTACCACGTAAATATTCTCGTTTGGTATCATGCCTAGGTAACGGTTGTACGTTTCCTGTAATAAGGTTTTACCTGTACTGAGAACATCCAAAAATTGTTTTGGGTAAGCGCTTGTACTCATAGGCCAAAAACGGCTGCCTACACCTCCTGCCATGATGGCTACGTAATTGTTGTTGCTTGTGCTTGCCACGTCTTTAGCGTGGTTGTTTGTGTTTGTGATTTTCATGTCTGTCGTTTTTTATGTTTTAAAGTCTGTTGTTGTTTTTATCCAAAGCTTAGCTTTTTAGTGAAAACATTAGCTAGGGTATATTTTTTATAAAGTGATAAGAGTTGAAAAGGAATGCGCATAGCGTGTTTCCAGTTGAGTTTAGATCCGCCAACTTCTGTCCAATGCATAAGAGGGTACTCTAATATTCCATTTTGTAAGGTGCTTTGGCCAAATTTATTTTGAATGCGAAGAAAAATTTCTACATCAAAAAGCCAAGGGGTTGAAAATGGTTTATTGAAAATAAAGGGCACCAACTGACGGTGAAAGACCTTGGCGCCACATTGTGTGTCATGAAACTTCGTTCGTAGAATTTTACGAATGGCGAGCTTCGCAAACAAGCTAAATATTGAGCGATTATCATCGCGTACAATATTAGCGCCCAAGCGTGGAATGCGACTTCCAATTATGCCTGCAATAGCTGGTTTGCTTTCCTTATACTTAGCCATTGCTAAAAACTCTTCTGGTAAGGTAGCTAAATCAGCATCCAAGAAACCAATTAAGTCCATGCTATAGTTATTTAATACATGTAACATTCCTTGGCGTACGGCTTCGGACTTGCCACCATTCTGCGGCATGTTATATACACATACATTACTTGGTGCTACAACTTGAAAGCCTTTAAGCAGTGCCAAGGTTTTATCATTACTGCCATCGTTTACTAAGCATATTAGTACTTCAGGATTGGCATGAGCAAAAGCTAAAAATTGTTGGAAAGGGAAACGTTCTTCTTCGTTATAACAAGGAACGATTACTGCGTAGTCTAGTTGTGTGTTGTTTTTCATGTCTGTTATTTTTTATGTTTTTGATTAAGTGTCGTGCTTAATACAAGACAAAGGTGCCTTACAGAAATAGCAGAAATCCCTTACTTTCGTTGAACGACAGATGGGTATCGGTGAACAGCATTTATTAACGGTAGTACCAGTTTAAAGGGTAGGAGATTGTTTGTTTAGTACAATTTGAAACCACATACTTATAATTGATATTATTATAATGAGTGCATTTTTTATGTTGGTGTAATTTTCATTTAAGTCATTGATGACTAGCTGAATTAACCTTTCTTTCGACCAACAACCCCAAACCCTCGGTGAACGGTTTTTTAGTCTGATAGGTAGGCGTTTACCTTTGCTTTGACTTACAAAAACAAGACAAACATGAAATTATTTATTGTAGACGATGATGCCATTTGGACAAAAGTTTTATCTCAGCGCTTGATTAATAAAGGCCACA
>CALJNC010000060.1 GCA_937981995.1 uncultured Chitinophagaceae bacterium | reverse complement strand
CATAAAATGGAGTCTTATCTAAAACGATCTGCTTCTCATCACCTTTAGTGGTTTTGACAGTTCTATATTTCAGAACGGAAGCATCAGTTACAAGCATATAGTCATAACCAACAAAACTTACTTGATTGTCATCCTTTACTTCATGCCAGTCACCAACTTTCTTTTGAGCATCTGCTCTAGATCGTGTTTTTTGAACTTGCAACGCGTCTTCAAAACCTTTTTCATCTACTGTAAATCCATTCTCAGTAGCTAGCAATCGAGTTAAGTCGATTGGAAAACCAAAGGTGTCAAAAAGTTCGAATGCATCTTTTCCATTGATAAGATTATTATTGGTTTCTAAATTAGCAAACCGCTTCAATCCTTTGTCAAGGGTTTTCAAAAAAGTTTGTTCTTCTCCAAGAATGATCTTCGCTACTTGACTTTTTTGTGCATCGAGTTCAGGAAAGACATTTTTAAATTCTGATGCCAATAAAGGAATCATGCTATGCAAGAATGGCTCTTTGATATTCAAGAAAGAATAATAATACCTTACTGCTCTTCTCAAAATTCTTCGGATAACATAACCTGCTCCTGTATTTGATGGCAGTTGACCATCGGCAATAGTAAATGAAACAGCACGCAAATGATCTACAACCACTCTCATCGCAATATCTGACTTTGCAGCTAAATCATAATTAAAAGTATATTCTTTACCAGATGCTTTTTCTACAAAATTTATAAAAGGACTAAAAACATCTGAATCGTAGTTGGATTGTTTGTTCTGAACAATCATTGCCAGTCGTTCAAAGCCCATACCAGTATCAATATGCTTATGCGGCAATGGTTCAAGGCTTCTATCTTTTTTACGGTTGTACATGATAAAAACATTATTCCAGATTTCTATCACTTCTTCATGATCCATATTTACCAAATCACGGCCGGGTATTTTAGCGCGCTCTTCATCTGAGCGCATGTCTATATGTATTTCACTACAAGGACCACATGGACCCGTCTCCCCCATTTCCCAAAAATTATCTTTTTTGTCACCAAAAACTATTTGCTCCTGGGGTAAATGTTTTTTCCATTCTTCTAAGGCTATTTCACTAGGCGGAATTTTATCATCTTCATCTCCTTCAAATACACTCGCGTATAATCTGTCCTTTGGTAAGCCTAAAACTTCCGTCAAAAACTCCCAGCTATAAGCAATCGCATCTACCTTAAAATAATCACCAAAACTCCAGTTGCCCAACATTTCAAACATAGTATGGTGGTAATGATCCACACCTACTTCTTCTAAATCGTTGTGTTTACCGCTTACACGCAAACATTTTTGAGTATCCACTACACGCGTATGCTCGGCATTTTTATTCCCTAAAAAATAGTCCTTAAACTGATTCATCCCCGCATTGGTAAACATAAGCGTAGGATCATCTTTTAAAACAATAGGGGCACTTGGTACAATCTTATGTCCTTTTCCTTCAAAAAAATGTAAAAACTTCTCTCGTATTTCGTTTGCTGTAAGCATAATATAGGTTCACAAAAATACTCGAATATCGTAAGAAATCTTCCATGTGTATGGCAATATTGGCAATAGGCTTGGAAGGTTTGTAGTTGTAAGTTGTAGCCATTACTTTTATAACTGCTTTGAGCAAAAAAGTAAAATACATATACAGCAAAGAGAGCCAACAATTTGAGCCACACAACATTAGTACTTGGGTTAAGTTTTTTCGTGTAGTAGGAATCCTTAGTGGGATACTAGTAGCCGCATGGATAATTGTAGCACTTGCCTTTAAGTATATAGGCTCACCACGGGAAAAACGAATGCAAAAAGAAATGACTACGCTACAAAGCAAGTACAACTTATTGCAAAAAAATATTAATTCAACCCAGAGTAAACTCAAGGAGCTACAATCTAGAGACAATGAAATTTATCGTGTAATTTTTGAGGCTGAGCCTTTAAAGGATGATGCTTTACAAAAAAAGCTGAATGCCCAGAAAAAAATATCAAAATATTCCAATGTAGAATTGATTAACTCAATAGAAAATAAAATGGAGGAGATTGAAAAACAAATTGAAAAACAAAACATCTCCTATGACAGTTTACTTTCATATATCAAAAATAAAGAGGACCTTCTATTAAGTATCCCATCTATTCAACCCGTATCAAACAAAAATTTAAAGCGTATTGCATCTGGTTTTGGGTATCGGGTAGATCCTATATATAAAATAAGAAAATTTCATGCAGGCATGGATTTTACCGCTCCGCAAGGCACGCCCATATATGCTACAGGCAATGGTATTATTGAGCAAGCAGACTATAGCACTGGCGGCTATGGCAATCAAATATGGATTAATCATGGCTATGGTTACCGCACGCATTACGCCCATATGGTAAAGATTAAAAAATTTAGCGGCGAGGTAAAAAGAGGCGAAGTAATTGGTTATGTAGGCAGCACAGGAAAAAGTACAGGACCACATTTACATTATGAAGTAGAGCGTAAAGGAAACAAAATTGATCCTGTTCATTTTTTTTATAATGACCTAGCAGTTGAAGATTATGATAAAATCCTAGAAATGTCACAACGTAGTAATCAAAGTTTTGATTAGAAAAGGTGCATAGGGTCTTAATAAATGTCATCCTGAGTTTACTAAAGGGCAACATGGATTTATTAAATTTGTAGGTACATGGACCAGTTTGATCTTTTTGGGAATAAAATTGAAGGCGAAAGAAAAGCCCCTAAAAAAGAAGTACAAAAAACTGAGAAAAAAGCAGCCGCAAAAACAACTACCGCTAAAAAAGTAAGCTTACAGGACGCTGTACCAGATACTGTAAGAGAGGATAAGGTTGATGAAAAAGAGCTGACCAAAGTGTATTATACCATTTCTGAGGTGGCCAAAATGTTTGACGTTAATGCGTCGCTCCTTCGTTTTTGGGAAAAAGAGTTTAAAGAGCTTGGTAAAATTAAGAAGAATAAAAAAGGAGATCGTTACTATAACAAACACAATATCCGTAGCCTAAACATCATATACTATCTACTCAAAGAGCAAAAAATGACCATTGCTGGAGCACGAAATATGATAAAGAATAAACGAAAAAGTACGGTGGCACAATTTGATATGGTAGAAAACCTGCAGAAAATTCGTGGCTTTTTGGTAAATTTGAAGACTGCATTAAAAGAAGAATAGCCAAAAGCTCGTCATTTTTACAATTCAGCTTACTAAGCTTCTTTGCGTCAGAATAAATTCAAAAAAGAATGAGAGCAATCGCTATAATTTTAATTACAATTTTTTCAATAAGTATGGGCACCCAAGCACAAAGCTTTGTACGAGAATTTGATACCCGAACAGAAAAACCCTTACTACGAGGTCAAATAACATTTAATGATATAACGAATGAGAGCGCATACAGCTGGATGCAAGAAGCCTACGAATCAAACCCAAGGATTGTTGCAGAGCTTAAAAAACTCCTTCCCAAATATCGTATGGTAGTATTTATAGGCACTTGGTGTGAGGATACGCAATATCTACTTCCGCAATTTTATCAAACGCTAAAAGATGCTTCCTTTGATTTTAATGGCCTTGAAATGTATGGTGTAAATCGTGTAAAAGAAGGTTTAAACTCTGAGCATCAAATTTATAATATTCAAAAAGTACCTACTATAATTATTATGGACCGCTTTAAAGAAGTAGGCCGCATTGTAGAAAGTACAGAAACAAGCATCGAACAAGCTTTATTAGATCTTTTAGAAAATTACTAGTAAGTAATAGAACCTCATCTAGTCTAATTCCTCATGCAATTACAATATAAAGTTTATCATTCCTTAGCGGATTTGCCGCCTTCTTGGGACGAGACTTTGACAGAAGATGAAGCATTGCATTCTTCAAAAATTGGCGTTACTGAATTAGCCAAAACGCCAGATATTAAAAGCTATTATGTACAAGGTTTTTGCCCAAACAATACCTTAATTTTTCAAGCCTATTCTCAACAATTACAGGTGCATAGCGGTCATTTTAATTTAGAAGGTAACAAAATAAAACAGTCGCTTATCAGAACCTCCATTGATATTGTAAAACCTAAACTATTGGTGGCAGGTAACTTATTTAGACACGATGTACGTATGCTCAAATTTCACAAGCCATCGCTCAATCTTACCGACAGAAGTAGAATTGTAGATGCTACCATTGACTATATGATGAAGTACACTAAAAGTCAAGGTGTTTTTCTAAAAGATATTCCAAGGGAGGTTGCAAAATACTTCCTTACAAAAAAAGAGTACCAACGCATGGATAATGATATAGCCATGCACCTAAGTATTCCCCCTAACTGGCAAACGTTTGATGACTATCAAGCTGAGCTAAAACGAAAATATAGAAACCGGGCTAAAAGCACCCGTAAGAATTTTAATGGAGTTCAAACCAGAAACTTAAGCCTACAAGAAATAATACAATACAAGATGAGAATGCACTCTTTGTATAAAGAAGTTACCAAAAATCAAGTAGTAAGTATGGGAGAATTAAGTGAGGATTATATACCCGAGCTTAAAAAAAATCTTGGCGAAAAATATCAGGTAACGGGTTTTTTTATCACAGAAAACGATCAAGAAAAAATGATCGCCTTCTCAAGTGCAATTATTCACGATGGTGTTCATGACATGAATTACATTGGTTTTGATTACTCACTAAATCAAAAATACTCCCTCTATTTTAATATACTTTTTCATTGTGTGGAGTGTGCCATTGCTAATAAATGTGACAAACTATTATTAGGACGCACAGCGCTAGAAGCTAAAGCCATAGTAGGTTGTGAGCCTGATTATCTTTATACTTTTTACAAATTAAAAAGTCGTTTTATAAACGAAATTGTAAAAAATATTACACGCCGTTTTGAAAACAAATTAGGCGACGGGTGGGAAAATCGTCATCCGTTTAAAGCGGAGTATTATGCAAAAAAATAATTTGCATTAAGAACTTAAAAACAAAAAACATTTTGTCGTTCTAAAAATTCTATATTTATTTGCGCTCGCAATAAAAATTATAACATGCGTTTTTTAATACAACATATCAAACCGACGGGCCTGTCTATTGACAGAAGCCAAGGGCGCATGACGTGCAATTATTTTAGCTAAATTTTCTTTCTAGTTATTTTTTGCCCGAAGCGTCTCGCTAATCGGGCTAAATTTCGTTTCTGTTAGACTGAGCTTGTCAACGTCCAGAAACTTAATCCCACAAACTTTAAACCGTCACGCTAAAAGCGTGACAACTAAACTAAAAAATTATGTCTATTTCAATAGGAGAAAATTATTTACTGAAAGCTAAAGATGCATACGACTACGATATGGAAACTTGTGTAGAGGCATTAAACTACGCTTTGTCTTATGACGAAGAGAATGCAGAAGTTTGGCTACTACACGGCAAGGTAATGCTATACTATATCAAGGATTACAGCAGCGCGGAGGAATCTTTTTTACAAGCCCTGAGCGTTGATCCAACGCATAGTGAAACCTTCATAGAGTTCATTTGGCTACGCATTAATGAAGCAAAATTTTTAAATGCTCAGCAATTGCTTTACAAAGCATTACAGGTAGTTAAAAAAGATTTTGCCCAGTTATTTCGTTTGCAGGCTGTACTCTTGGAGTACGAAGAAAGCTATGATGAGGCCATCGAAAGCCTAGAAATTGCACTTGACAAAACCTACAATTGTAGCTATCAATGCTTTTTAGAAGAAGAAGTAAAACGATTAAAAAACAAAAAGAAACGCAAAGCGAAACGAAATAAAAAAAAGAAGAAGAAAGTGTATGTAAAAAATTACACTTCGGAATATTCGCTTAGTTAATCAAAACTTGTGAGGGTTATGGAATCCTTGCAGGTTTTAAAAATAAAACAAAGATGATACACAAAATAAACGGAAACGATTTAGAAAAAATAGGATTCAAATCAGGACCACAAATAGGAATCGCGCTAGAACTACTAAAGCAAATAGATTTTAGAACTAAGAAGCAAGCACTAAATAAATTAAAAGTGATTGTTACAAGTCCAATAAACTATGTGCGTGATAAGCAATGGGGCGTTTTAGCTAAAGCCATATTGGAATCGGAGAAGCAGAGAACAGAAAACGCTACCATTCCATTGGCGAGTGCTAAAGACTTTAATGTATTTGGTAGGCAGCATATTGAGCCAGGTGCAATGGAACAGATGTATACGGCTATGAAATTACCTGTAACAAAAGCAGGCGCCCTTATGCCTGACGCGCATCAAGGTTATGGCTTGCCCATAGGTGGTGTACTGGCAACTAAAAATGCTATTATCCCATATGCGGTTGGCGTAGATATTGGTTGCCGTATGGCAATGAGTGTTTATGATATACCAGCTTCTTATTTACTAGAAGATAAACTTTCATTAAAACGAGAGTTGATTGCTCATACTAATTTTGGTAGCGGCGGAAATTTTGAACAAGGCAAACGAACAGACCATAAAGTCTTGTCTAATGAATTATTTGAAACCAATGCATTGGTAAAAAGTTTAAAAGACAAAGCTTATGTGCAACTCGGAACATCAGGTGGAGGTAATCACTTTGCCGAATTTGGTATTATAGAATTTGAAGAAGCAGATGAAGCTTTGAATGTTCCGAAAGGAAAATTCTTAGCCTTGTTGACCCATTCTGGATCGCGTGGTTTAGGTGCTACACTCGCTAATCATTATACTAAAATTGCGAAAGAAAAATGCAAACTCCCCGGAGATGCAAAACACTTAGCTTACTTAGATATGAATAGTGAAAAAGGACAGGAATATTGGTACGCTATGAATTTAGCAGGTGATTATGCTTCTGCTTGTCATGAAATAATCCATCGCAAAATGAAACAGGCATTAGGTGCACAGCTTTTAGCAACGGTAGAGAATCATCACAACTTTGCGTGGAAGGAAATCGTGGATGGCGAAGAAATGATTGTACACCGAAAAGGTGCCACACCAGCTGGTAAAGATGTAATGGGTATTATACCCGGCTCTATGACAGCACCCGGTTTTTTGGTACGTGGTAAAGGAAATGAGGCATCCTTAAACTCTGCGTCTCATGGTGCGGGGCGCAAGATGAGTCGTTCAAAGGCGAAGGCCTCTTTTACTAGAACTGATTTAAAAGCAAAGGCAAAAGAAAAGGGAATTATCCTTATGGGCTCTGGCGTAGATGAAATTCCTATGGCCTATAAAGACATAAATGAGGTTATGAAATCTCAGAAAGCTTTGGTCGATGTGGTGGCGAAGTTTACGCCTTTGATTGTAAGAATGGCAGATGATACTGGAAGAAGTAGAAGAGAGATTAAGAGACAGAAATAATAACTATATTTAAAACGAAATGTAATGCGAAATTTTTTAAAAAAATAATTGATTATTTTAAGGTTGAGACTTTTGAGAACGATAAAATAGAACCTCATTTAAATAGGGTGGATGAACAAACCGATAGCGCCGATTTCCATAAATCGGAATACATACACAACAAGTTTAAGGCATCAGATATTTCAGACATTCCTGAACTGATTCATAGACTTAATAAATCTAAGGATAAAGAAGCGATGTACTATGCCAATCAAGTTGCTGATTTTATATTACCAATTTATAAGGCATGGAGAAATGGAAGTTCATTGTACGAGAAAGTAAAAAATTCTCCAATTGAAGGACATCATTTAGAGCGTTATAACCAATTTTATGGGACGCGATATTACTTTGAAATACGAAAGTGCTTATTTGTTATTGCCTCTCTGAACGGTAGCGGTTTTATACGTGAACCAGCTCTTTTCAAGCTTATAGAAACTAAGGATAAAGAATTGTTTCCTTATATAATGCTAAGGCTGAATGATTGGGTTGGTACTATTCGAGATAAGGCAAAGCGAGAAGTGCAGAATTACATAGAAAATAAAGAGCGACACACATTTCTCATATGTTACAAACTCGTCGAACAGTTAAACTGCATTCAGAGAAATGACCTTGCCGAGATATATTCAGCGATAAGAAAACTACTGTTCTCTGAAGAAGGAATTGAGCAATTCCTCAATATGCAATACGGAATTGGTGCAGGTGAACGACTATATTTTTATTCAAATCTAATTAGTCTTGACAAGGTTAACTCAGCAGTAGAAACCTCTATGCTATACGATAATTATGCACAAGTAAGAATATTGGCCTTGAAATATCACCGTCCCGAATGGCACAAATTACAAAAATTGTTGCAAGACAGGAATGCTGAAGTTCGAAAACAAGCAATTTCGAAAATAACAGAAAAAGATCTTGAGCACTCTTGGGTAATTGAAACGATACATGAAATGTTATTTGACTCTAATAGTTTCGTAAGACTTCAATCTCGAGAACTTATGTCGGTTAATTCGGATATTAACTTCTATGAAATATATAAAAAAAAATTCGTTGACAACCCTTCAATTGGCTCTATGTTTGGTTTATCAGAAACTGGTAGTAAAAAGGACATTGATTTAATCAAACTAATTCTAAAGGAGCAAAATATTCAATTAAAAGCAAAGGCTATAATAGCTATTGCAAATTTGGATGAACAAATCGCAAAAAAAATCGGTTATCAATATTTCAAGGACGAATCTCTGATAATAAAAAAGGCATGTCTTAATGCCATTAGCAGAAGTTTTAATAATTCTGATTTGCCCAAATTCCGAGATTTATATTCCCGACAACCTGAAAATACAAAAAAAATAATGTTACGCATAATGAGACAATTCGGGGGTTGGAGTATTATAGGAGATATGCTTCTTGGGTTGAAAACCTCTAATCTTAAACTTCGTAATACTGCCGGAAACTATTTGAAAAGTTGGTTTCAATATTCAATGAGATTAGGCACAAAATTGACCTCTGAAGATAGAAAATATGTAATGGCAATTCTCTCATCTTTCGAAAACCATTGGTTTGACAAATGTCCAAGTGATGTCCAACGAATAATCAAGGAGTTACCTTTTATTTTTAGGGAATGATAAAACCTTTCTCACCCCAAATCCAAAAACCAATTCTCCCTCTACGTTTAGTTAATGTAGTGACAACGTTTACACCAAAGATTGTTCGTATGGTTAATGACACAGGAAGGAATCGACGAGAGATAAAGAAGCGTTCGTAAATGGTACGGACGCTTTCTTTTTAATTTTTGACCCTTTTAAATGGTCCTAAAAAAATAAAGCCAACAAGTAATACTGATACAACAATTGCAATTATTACTCCCGTCTGAGAATTATTAATGAAATATTCATCCATGATAGGTAGGAGCCTTGTTAAGTATTGTCCAGGTACAAATGCCAGACACAATATTATTGCAAGGTATTTGGGGTTAGATTTTCTTACTAAGTAGGATTCCATAACAGGTTGGATATACAATTCAGCAAAACCTAATAGCAACATTGCAATTGCATATATTCCCATACTAGCTAAAGTAAATTGTTCAGGAATCGCAAATAGGAGAACAAAGGAAACAGCTCCTAAAACAAAACCAATGCCTACTTTAAATATAGGATTTCGATAATACTTTGTCCAAATAATAATCATAATTATACTCGTTGGTAAAAGGAACAATGCTTCAATAGAATGGAACATGCTCGATGGAATTTCCCATTCGACATTTTCAACAAACTGAAAAGCTGAATGCTTGATTTTGGCAATCTCTTTGACAGTCCAATACAATGAAATTGCAGTTAATAGTATCAAAGCAATAAGGATATTCTTATTGTAAATTTTTGAATTGGAAATAATCCCAAACTTCTCCTTTCTTTTAGATACCACAATTAAAATAAGCGAAAAAATGAAGGAACTAGCAGCAGCAATAAAAGCTAAGGACCACCCATACATTTCGCCAATATATGCGATAAAAAAAGCGCCTAAAGCAGCACCAATATTGACGAATAAAGATAGAATAACAAATGCCGAATCCATGAGTTCTTTTCTATCCATATACATTTTACCAAACTGAGCTTGAATGTTCGGATTATACAAACCAGCGCCAATTGAAACAAGAGCTAATCCAACGTAAATGCCATTTATATCATGAATACAAAAGGACAAAGCTCCAACAATTTGTAATACAACACCAATAACTAAAGCGCGTCGATTACCAATGATCAAATCACCTACAAGTGCACCAATAATTTTTGAAAACAGAATCGCACCTGTAAAATAACCATAGATTTCAATTGCACTATCATCACTATCCACTAGTGATTCATTAATCATATAAAGTATAATTATAGCTTGTATTCCATAATAGGCACATCTTTCAAAAAGTCTAGAGCATGCGAATAACAAGGTGTGTCTATCGTGACTTTGATTTATTATTTTTTCCATAGGGTTATTATTCATAAAAATAGTCAACCCATTTGATTGATATAGAAATGAAGCCTCTTTAACTTAAGGACCTCTTTTCAGCCCTGATTTTGTATTTTAATCCTTGTAGAAAATAAAGCCGAATTACTAAAAAGTCCTCCATGAAAAAAGCCTCAATAGTTTTGAACTATTGAGGCTTAAGTAAAAGATATTTCTTAGAAGAACTTATTCAAATGTCAATGTATGGACTTCAACTTGATTATTCTCTTCATTCTCAATTCTTAATAGATAGATGCCCTTCGGTAAATCTTTTCTATCAATGCTCAAGGACATATAATCTTCATTGACATCAATAGTAGTGTTGGTAATGAGACCGCCCATTGTATTAAACAATTTAATCTTATAAAAACCGACCTTCTCTATAAATTCAATTTTGAACTGATTTTGAACAGGGTTAGGTGAAATCACAAGTCCATTGTTCGTCAGATCTTTGCTTTGAATTAGGATGGTATTTGAAATCGATGCCTTTCCATCAATATCAACTTGTTGGAATCGGTAGAAAGAGTTTTCACTCACATCGGCATCGAGGTAGCTATATACTTTTTTTGAATCGCTAGTACCAGCCGCTTTAAGAGTAGCAATGTTTTTAAAAAATTTATTATCAAAACTACGCTCCAGTATAAAATGACTTGTATTTAACTCTGAGAGGGTCGTTAGATTGAGTACATTATCATGAACTAATCTTTTACCACTTAGCTGCATTCCAGTAACGGGTAAAGGAGCACATGGTGGTAGGGTAATCTGTAGCTCAATACTAGTCGTATCGGCTACAAAAAACCACGTATTTAATGTCCTTACATTACCCCAATCATCCCAAGCATTGGCTGGTGAAGAATTACCGCCACCATTAGCAGGAGCAGGTGCGCTTATTAAACTAGTACCATAAGGTCCATTCCAAGAACGTGCTGGATTCACTTGCCCTACAACACTGTTGTCTATTCCAGTTCCTGTAACATTCGCACTTTGATTGCCAGCATTACCCACAGAACCTAGACCCGAGTCATCCCAATAAAGTATAACATTGGGGTTCGCAACAGGTGCAATCGCTTCCATTGTAAAACCATTGATATTCCACTCTGCGTCATAAACGGGGAAGTTCACACGCCCTCGGCTTAATCTTGTGGTGATGGTAATTGTAGCATTGGGTAGTACTGTATTTCCTAGACCATCAAGTCCATCCCACAAAAGTGTGTCACAACCAGCCGAAACATTCTGCTGCAATAACTGCCTATCCTCGGTACCTTCTTGAAAGCCAGGAACCCCATTAAGATCAAGATTTATAAACACATCACCCGACTGCCCAACGCAAAACGGAATTCTATAGTTTAGCGGGCAACCAAGAACATCTGAGCTAACAGTTGGTGGTGTGGGCGGAGAGGATACCGGAAACTTTACTGGGTCGGGTTGGGTTAAAAAAACAGGATATCCAGTTGACAAATTGGGTCCGGACGTATCCGAATAAACCGATTGTCTGCTTATAGTCCAATTGGGCTCAGAAGCATCTACCCCAAAAAAATTAAATCCAATAATTGCAGCCAAAGGATTAAAATCATTAAAGGTTACTTTCATGATTAATGAATCTGGTGTGTAGGTAAAAAATACTGGATCTACGGGCTGGATAAACTGCCCCTGAAAATTATCTGTAGGTGTAGTTGCCAAAATAGACCATGCCCTACAATATATTCTACCTTCGATAGTGGTTGATCCGGCAACCGTAAAATCATAAATAGGGGCTATAAACCCTACTGTTGATGTTTGGCTCGCGCCGTTATTCGTACTTCTATAAATTTCAATATGGTATTCTCCATTAGCCGTTGGGTCAAACGTGATAGGGTCATAACCCGTTGTGGTACCATTAATGTTAGGGCCGTTTATTGACTGCGAAAAATTATCAATCCAACCATTACCTGAAGTAGGAAACTGAGCAGGCCCTGCAACAACAGCTCCTGTTTCATCTAATATTCTATAATGTACATCGGTTAAATTTGTTGCACTGCCGCGAAATTGAAACTGAGCCCCGAAGTAAAAATTTTCCGTAGTATGATCACTGATACAAAAACGTAACTTATCATCTTCTCCACCTCCAAAATATGGCCCCCAACCTCGTGATGGCCAAATGTACATTGAGGTTACCTGACTAGTGTCCGTAGTAAGTTGCTTAGTTCCTTCAGCGTATACCTCCTCAGAAAAAAACAGGATATTCAGAACGCAGAGTAGTAATAGCGTAATATTTTTTTTCATGAAGTAAAAATAATTATACCTAGAAATATTTTTTTAGCTTCTAACTTGGAATAACTTTTTTTTATCAAAAAGATAATTAGTAATTTAAATAGTTGATAATTAATTGATAACATACTTATAATATCCTGGAAGCATAGTAATAATTCAACACTACTGTCTCTTTTTTTCTGATAAATGAGCCGGAAATACAAAACAGCATTTTTAATTCTCTAGCCGAATAGTACGCTCGGTATTGCCACCCACGCTGCTGAATGTTCCACTCATCAATATTTGCAGCATAATAACTTTAGTCATCAACTACCTTCACCCCACCAATGGAAAACAATACAGTTCTTAATGTACCAATATCTTTTTATGATAAAACTGCCCTTCTATTTCAATTTGTAAAATGTAAGATCCTTTAGCAGCGGTAATAATAAGTTCAAC
>CALJNC010000059.1 GCA_937981995.1 uncultured Chitinophagaceae bacterium | reverse complement strand
GGTGGTAGCTGGTATTGTCATGCTACACCTGAGGCTATGTTTGAAATACCAAAGCCCTTACAAACAAAAGGAATTGGTGTAGATGCTTTGCCTGAAGCCATAAGAAATAGTGAAGTGCTTAGTGGTAATAATCTAGGACGTCTCGGTAATATGGAGGCGCTCCCAACACAAGAGCAAATTGCTTCTTTAAAGGAGAACGAAGATTTCCAAGTTGCTTTCGGTGAAAATAAAGTTCATGATTTCATTATAAATGAATTGGAAAAGGGGAATAATGAACTTGCATTGAGTGCATGTTTTGTTTAAACTCTTTTGAAGTATCTTTATTTATTATGAAAAAGCCCCTTTTATTATTTTTCTGTTTTATTATTTTAGCGAGTTCTAGTTTTGCTCAAACAGCACAATCTTTACATTTTGACGGTACAGATGATTATGTAGATATTGGCAAGCCAATTTTTGATGTCAATAATAAAAACACTCCTTACACTATCGAAGCTTGGATAAAAACAGCTTCGGGTAATGATGATTGTATCGTTTGTCAGTATACTTTTCCTGGTGATTATAGATTTCAGTTTGAAACACGAGGAGATAAATTAAACTGGTGGAAAGGTGTAGCCGGAATACCTAGCAATCAAATTTCAATAGTATCTAATCAGTCTATAACTGATAATATGTGGCATCACGTGGCAGGTACAGTAGATGCAAGTGGTATTGTAAAATTGTTTATTGATGGAGTTCAAGATGGTAGTGGTATAGATACATTCCGGTATAATAATATTAATACTATTATCGGTCAGCGTTTGAATAATTCAAGTAATCCAGGAAATTTTAATGGTAATATGGATGAGGTGCGCATTTGGCGAACAGCAAGAACGGCTAATCAAATTATGGATAATATGTGTCCTGGTGAGGAGTTTGACACTACTGGTTTAATTGCTTATTACAAATTTAATCAAGGTATTGCAAGTAGTAATAATTCAAGTATAAATACTGTACAAGATGAAACAGTAAATATGAACAATGGAATGATGAATGGATTTGGGTTGTCTGGAAGTACTTCAAATTGGGTTGGTTTAACGCCTTGCTTTCCGGTCTCTACACGTGATTTAGAATCTAATCAGAACTTAAGTATCTGGCCAAATCCTACTCATGGATTTTTGCAATTTAAGGGGCTAAAGTCTGGTAGCGCTTCTATATTTGATCTTCAAGGAAGAAAAATTCTACAACGGGATATTATTAATTCTTCTCTTGATGTTTCTGAATTGAAAGCTGGAATGTTTTTCATTCAAATTTATTATTCGAATTCTACTTACTTCGCTAAGTTTATTTTGGATAAGTAAAAGGATTAATTATCCTTCTCAACAAATGCCTTAAAATTATCCAACCACTTCTGCGTTTGCTTTTTAAAAATTCGCTTTCCAAAAAAACCAAATAGTTTCATAGCAAATCCATTGAATTGCGTGTAATGTATTTCAGCTTTCCAAATGGTAGTTTTGGAATCTAATGCTACAAAAGTGCTTCGCATTCTGTTGGTCATAGTTACATGCTCATATTCGCCTTCAAACGAATCCGGTAGATTATTTTCTACAACCGTTTCTTCTAAATCAAATATAGAGCCTTTGTTGTTGTAGGTCAGTAAAGATTTTGATCCCAATTCTCCAGCACTTCCAGAAACAGATTTATGTGATTCAAAACCATTTTGCCAATGCTGTAAATTATTTGGGTTTATCCAAAGCTTCACTACTTTTTCTCGTGGAGCATAAATTTCAGTAAGGCAAGTAAATTTCATTATGCTATTTTTTACGTACCCAAACTAAATCCTCCGTAGTAGCATTGTCGGCTACAATATCTGCAGCCTTTAGGTAATACATTACGCTTTTAAGCATCTTTTCACTTACCCAACCATGTATGCTCCACTCGGTGCTGTGAAACCAGCGCGCTACATCCTCCATTTTTTGATTCATACGTTCGCTCACAATTTTTATTGCGTATTCGCTTTGCATAAAACTATCGCAGCTATCATGGATTACTCGTAACAAACGAATGATATTTTCTGGTTGTTCCTCTAATATTTTATTAGTTGCCGCTATCATAAAACAAGGCCAAGGTGTAATAAATTCTCCTACTCGTTTTAAATCGCCTTTGTCTACCCAAGGCTTGGTGGTATATTTTTCCCAATAGAAAACATCCGTTTCTAGTGCTTCCAAACTCTCCAAAGCGCCATCAAGATTTTTAATTACATTAAATTGTTCGTCCTTAATTTTTTTTCCTTCTAAATTGGCATCTACAATAGACATTAAGTGTGAGCCCGATCCAAAACGGCTAATTGCATAGCGCTTATCATAAATATCTTTATGCTGTTGTAATTCATTTTTTACGGATGTGTGTATGCCCCAAGTCAGTGGCGTGATAACATATTCGCTAATTATTTTACTTGGGTTCCCTTTTATTATATCTGCAATTATTCCTTCTGTAAGTAAAATACAAACATCAATTTCACCATCGCGGAGTGCTTTTGTCATTTGCCCCGTTCCACCCTGAAAGGTTATCCATTCTACATCAAGGCCTCTTTTTTTAAACTCACCATTTTCTATTGCTAGATGCACAGGCATATTGAAATGCTCTGGCACACCACCAATTCTTATTTTGGATAAACCCATGTTACGAAGTTAGAGCGAAATGTATATACACAGCTTATTCGCCATGTAATATTTGATGTAAAATTGCAACAGATTTAATTTCACCCATTTGATTTATTTGTAATTTAAGAAATTTGATTAAATCATAAAGGGCCGTCTCTCTTATAGTTTGGCTCTTTGTAGTTATTGAATTACCTGCTATACAATTATGAATAAGGGCAGATGGTTCTTTGCTTGAAGTATAAGAGTTATTGCTTATGTCTTTGCAAAATTCTCCGTTTAACGCATCAAAAAATATAGCGCTTGATGCATAATTATTATTGATTTCAAAACCAAGCTTTGACGCAAATTGCAAGGTGAAATGAATAGGAGCAAGCGCAAGGTGCTCTTTATTTAACGTGCTAATGCGTTTAAAAAAAAGAGATAGAAAATTAAAGAGCTCTGGGTTTTGTTCTTCTTCTTTTACGCAACGCAAAACAAGCTCGCTGCAAAATTGTGTGATACTTTGTTTTATTATATTTTGAGATTGAATGGCATGGGTTGCATGCAATTTTACTTCTTTTATATAGTTTAGATTTTTGCCTTCTTGGTGCGCTGCGGTAATATCTAAAAATTGACCAATCTGAAAATAGTTAGCTTTGATGCCCGTTTTTTTACTTGATCGTGCACCTCGTATTAGGTAAGCTTGCATCCCAAACTCTTTGGTGTAAAGTGTGCTTATGATACTAGTTTCACCATACTTTATATTTCGAAGTACAAGACCTTCGGTATTTTTAAGCACTATGGGTCAAATAATTATTCATGAAAAATAAATTTGGTTGCACCAGTTTCTTCTCCGTTTTTATCAGTCACAAAAACGTAGTACACACCACTCATTGGGCGTTGGCCTGTATAGGTTTTGCCATCCCATACAGCTTGGCCGCCTTGCGCTTTCGCTCTATAAATGAGTTGGCCACTTACATCTGTTATACGTACATCTGCATTTTCGGTTAAGCCTCTTATGGCTATGGTACCGCTATAATTACTAGGTACAGGATTAGGGAATACAAGAATATTTTCACTTGTTTCATATCCTTCTGTTGCTTCTGAGCGGTAAGAAATTAAGCCGCCCGTTGTAGCCATAAATACATCACCTGTTTTTGGATGAACAACAATTTTGCTAATCTCATTAGACGGGAGTGGGCTGTTTTCGGTATTGAATCTTTTCAAAATGGTTTCAGCGTCATCGCTAATTTGCCATACGCCATTTCCCGTACCAATCCATTTATTATTGGCTCCATCAACAGCAATTGTATTTACATTTTCATTTTGAAATAAAAGTCCGGCATTGGCATCATACTGTACAATGCGTAATTCGGCATCGCAGCCATCTGTGAGCACGGAGCCTGGACAATTATATATTGCAATGCCATCATTGGTGCCTACCCAAATGGCGCCGTCTTTATCTTTTGCAAGACAGTTAATATTATTGTTTGGTAAATTTCCTACGCCCGCACCTTGTCTGAGTAGCCTTACTTTGTCGTCTGTTTTTATATCTAAGGTTTCATTATCATCAAAAACAAAAAGACCAACATTCCTTGGAGCTACCATCCATTTTTGATTATTATCATCAATTAAAATTTGAGCGGCAGATTTTTCGGGAGTACTAGCAGGATAGGGCATGGGGTATGATTGCCAAGTTCCATCCGCTTTTTTTACTACTAAGGAGTTTTGTACTCCATAATTCGAAATCCAAAGATTGTTATTATCATCAAATTCAGCATCTGCTAATCTAAATACATTGGGTCCGCCAAAAGGTTGTAATACACCATTAAATTTATGAACTGTTACACTTTGATCAGGAGCAATTTCTAATAAGCCGCCTCCAAAAGAAGCAAGGATTACGTTTTGGTTACGAGGATCAATTGTAGCATCTAAAATGTCTAAAACAGTATCCATGGCAGGGATATTATCAAATTGATTATAATATCTCCAAGAAGTATAATTATAACGTGATAGGCCATCTCGTTGGTTTTGTGGTTGCCAGGCCTCGTTTCTGCGGCCGCCGCTTACAAGCAATTCATCATTTGCAATGCTTATATTAAATATCGAATTTGAAACTACACCATCGGGTTTTAAGGACTGCTTATTTATATTTCCGGTAATATGTGTAAGTCCCGTAAAACCGTCAGCTATATAAAACGTACTGCCTCTTTCGGTAACATCCTGAGCATTTAATCCAATAAAATATTCATCGTTTAATGTGCCTTGAAAATCATAGGTATGTACTTTTTTAGATGCAGCGCCATTTTCTACAAAGTACACTTGCTGGTTGCCTAATACAATTCGTTTAGTGGCATCAATTGTATTTCCTATAGTGTCCCAACTTATTATGCTAGCAGTATTATTTAGCATTAATAATGTATCCGTGGCCGCAAAGAGGTAGTCATTTGTGTTGCTAGCAATTTTTACAAATTTATAATTGGGGAGTAAGGTCCATTTTGTAAAATCTTGCAATACGCTTTGGTTTTCATCTACTATAAACAATCCCAGGTTGGATGAAGCAATAAACTGCCCCCGATAATTTGTAAAAGAATTAATTTGAGCAATGGTACTCGCATTTTGTAATACATAGGTTTCCTTAATTTCTTTTTTATTTGGATTAATTACCACTACTCCAAAATCAGTAGAGAGGTAAACAAGCTCATTAAAAAAGTAAATATCATTTATGTTTTTACTACCACTTGTATTCAAGTTTTTAATATCTGGTAGATTAATAAAATTGTTGTCAACTAATAAGTCAATATTTCCATTGTCATAAACTATAATTAAATAATCATCAACTTGATTGTAACGGATTAGGCTAATGTCTACATCGCTCAGGCCATTTACTTTAGAAAAAACATCAAAAGATTGCTCTGTTACAGAATAACGGAATAAATTTTTATCAGCACTATAAACAAATTCCGAACCATCAAAAGCTACTGTCCTAGATTGTCCGTACGAGAAGTGCGTTGTCCATTGTCCTATCGGAGTATTTTGAGCACCTACGGTAAGACCAAAAAAGAGTAAAACTGTGAAAAAAGTATATTTCATATACATTACCAAAGCTAACGATAAAAAGTCGCGTGTAGTATAGTGGAATCATAATTTTATCATGTTATAAGCACTTGACTACTGATAATATGTAATTTATAAATTGGGGTCAAACCCATTGAAACAAATGCTCCTAGCTTATGCAAAAGCTAGTTTTATAATGACTTGCTATTAAAAATTACATTGTCATGACATCATTATCTATAGTACTATATTTGCGGCCAATGTGGCATAAACTCGCTGATGTAATTATTAAAAATCGATTGCTGGTACTAATTGCGCTTTTGGCAATCACAATTTTTATGGGCTTTAAAGCTTCGCAGGTTAAAATGAGCTATGAGTTTAATAATGCCATACCTACCTCAAGTCAGAAGTATAAGGATTATCAAAAATTTAAAGATCAATTTGGGCAGGATGGCACCATGTTGGTGGTAGGTTTTCAAAAGGAAAATATTTTTGAGAAATCATTTTTTGAACAATTTAAAAAATGGTCTGATCAAGTAAAAGCTATTGACGGCGTAGACAATCTTTTAAGCATAGTAGATGCTGTAAATATCAAAAAGAAATTGGGCACTAATAAGTCAGCGCTGGAAACCTATAAAATTTTTGAGCATGGCGCAGATTCTACTGCAGTGGCTACTTTTTTTAATTTACCTTTTTATAAAAACTTACTTTACAACCCTGCTACTAACTCTTACCTTACGGCAATTTATCTAAAGCCTGAGATAGTAAACTCACCTCGTAGAATTGAGTTGGTACATGAGATTGAAAAAATGAGTTCTAGCTTCTCAAAAGCTACTGGCACTGATTTGCATTACTCTGGTTTACCCTACATTCGTACTCGATTTGCCGAAGCGGTAAAAAAGGAAATGCGTTTTATATTAATTATATCACTCGTTTTTACATCGCTCATCCTATTAGTATTCTTCCGTTCTATTATGACGGTTTTGTACTCCATGCTTGTTGTTATAATGGGTGTAATATGGTCAGTAGCCATACTGGTAATGTTTGGTTATAAAATTACTCTGCTAACCGCACTTCTGCCTCCATTAATTGTAGTAATTGGTTTACCTAATTGTATTTATTTTTTGAATAAATATCATTCAGAATTTGCCGACACCGGTGAGAAAATGAGTGCCATACGCCGTATGGTTGAGCGAATGGGTATTGTAACCCTATTTACTAATTTGACTACTATGATTGGGTTTGGTGTATTTTATTTTACCTATAGTAAAATTTTAAAAGAGTTTGGATTAGTAGCGGGTCTCAGTATTTTATCAGTGTTTATTATTTCGCTTTTTGCATTGCCTGCAATTTTTTCTTATCTCAAGGAGCCTAAGTCGCGTCATACTAAATACCTGGATAATAAGTTTATTGCTAAAATGCTGACGCGCATTGAGCACTGGAGTTTTACTCATCCTAAATATATGAGCTCTATTGCAATTGTAGTTGTGCTTATTTCATTGGCTGGTCTTACACGTTTGGAGCAGGTAGGTCATATTGTTGACGACTTGCCTAAAGAAAATAGAATATACAAGGATCTTACTTTTTTTGAAGAGCAGTTTACCGGTATTATGCCCTTGGAAATTTTGGTTGATGCCAAAAAGAAAAATAAGATTACAAGCTTAGGCTCAATGAGTAAAATTGATCAATTAGTTGAAAGTTTAAAAGAGATTCCTGAGTTTGGGAAGCCCCTTTCTTATATTGAGATGCTCAAATTCGCGAAGCAAGCCTATTACGATGGCGATAGCTTAAACTATGCAATACCTAATGTGTACGACGCTTCTTTTATTGCTCCTTATCTCAAAATGAAAACAGACGGCGATAATAGTGAAATGTCAAACCTCATTACATCCTTTGTAGATGACGACAAAAAGCTAGCGCGCATAAGTATAAATATTGCAGATGTAGGGTCAAAAAAATTACCTGAGTTACTAACCAAAGTACGTAAAGAAGCAGATGAAATTTTTAACCCTAAAAAGTATGATGTAAGTTTTACAGGTACGAGTGTCGTTTTTCTTGAGGGAAGCCGTTTTATAATAAATAGCTTACGCGATAGTATTTTACTTGCACTTGGTATGATTTTTATCTGTATGATTTTCCTCTTTAAATCTTGGCGAACGGTACTTATTGCCTTGGTTGTAAATATGGTGCCTTTAGTAATGACGGCAGGTATAATGGGTTGGTTCAGAATTCCTTTGAAGCCATCAACTGTTTTGGTTTTTAGTATTGCATTAGGAATTGCTATTGATGTAACCATTCGATTTATTGTAAATTATAGGCAAGATTTAGCACGCTTTGATTATAATGTTGGAGAAACTGTACGCCACACGATTAAAGAAACCGGCATTAGTATCATGTTTACTTCCTTTATATTGGCAGTGGGTTTTGTAGTTTTCTTATTCTCACAGTTTGATGGCACCAAGTTTTTAGGTTTGCTTACGTCACTTACTTTGCTCTGGGCCATGATGGCCAATCTTACTTTACTACCTATTTTGTTAGCTTGGTTTGATAAGCCAAAG
>CALJNC010000058.1 GCA_937981995.1 uncultured Chitinophagaceae bacterium | reverse complement strand
GATTTTTGAAAGTAAACTGGACAATTCCAGCACTTTTCCCGGGAAGTAAACATATTTATTTGTTTAATTGATTAAAAATTAAAAATTTCTAACGATGGGAAAAGTAGGTTTTAAGACGAGGAAAAATAGCAGGAGACATTTATGATTCTCTCTATCATGCAAGCTTTTGAATAATGCCTCCTACCTAAATTTGGAATGGATTACAATTTACATTTTTGAAGCACTTGTTAACTTAATTTAAAAAAGAAGCGCAATATGCAGCAATGTACTAGGTATATTTTGCATTCGCTCAGTAAACATATAGTTGCTTATCATTAGCTTATACTTAGCCTATTTAGTCTTATAAATAGTTGGGCAAAATAAATAAAAGGCTAAAAAATTTAGTAGGTACTTACTCAAAATATATTCTGTAATCCATTCTCGTAAGGGCTAATACATAAATCTGATCCTTTTAAATGATGAAATTATTTATGTCCAAGCAACTTACATCACAAATTTAATTTAGTTCTGTATTAGCCGCATTTCTGATGGTTGCAAATACGTTAGAATTGGTTACATCTATTATTTTATGACTCAGGATCAGTAGTTTATATAACTATGTTTTTCGCAATACGAGGTAAGTAATCAATAAACTAATTAATAATAATCCAGAGGCTAACAAAAAAGCTGATCCAGGAAAGTAAAAAGGAGTGGCATCTTTGGTCGTATAAAAGAAAATACTCGTCATCATTAAGGGGCCAAAGATGGTCGTGAGGCTTTGAATAGAGGTAAGTCCGCCTTGCAATTCCCCTTGTTCATTGGTAGCTACCTGACCGACCAAGTAAGATTGTAACACGGGCGTGCTAATTCCTCCAAAGGCGTAAGGAATTAAAAATACAAACATCATCCAAGTACTACTCGCAAAGGCAAATAAAAACATACCAAAGGTGTACATGCTGATGCCTATTAAAATACTCTTATTAATCCCAAAGTAATTAGACGCTTTTTGTGCTAAACCGCCTTGAACAATACTGATTAATATCCCTGCAAAGGCCAAAGAAATACCAACCATGCTTTCTGACCAATCAAAACGATACATGGTAAAATAGGCCCAATTGCTATTGACGGCATGCGCTGCTAGGTTTAATAGGAAAAAGGCGACTAAGAGGTATCCTATAGTTTTATAACCGAACAACTGTTTGATGGTTCCCACAGGATTCGCTCTTTTCCAATCAAAGCTCCGTCTATTCTCGATACTCAAAGATTCTGGTAGCACGAAATAGCCAAATAGGAAATTCACAAAGGCTAACCCAGCAGCTACATAAAATGGAATCCTCGGGCCGATTTCACCAAATAGTCCACCTAATAAAGGCCCAATAATAAAACCTAATCCAAAAGCAGCGCCTAATAAACCAAAATTCTTAGCTCTATTTTCTGGGGTACTTACATCTGCTATATATGCGGAGGCAGTTGTATAGCTTGCGCCAAAGATCCCTGCCACAATTCTGCCAATCATTAACCAAAGATAGGTAGGTGCTAGTGCTAGAATGAGGTAATCCAATGAAAAGCCTAATAAAGATAATAGGATGACTGGTCGCCTTCCATAGCGATCACTTAGACTACCCATAATAGGGGAAAAAAGAAATTGCGCAATAGCAAAAGAAGTCAACAAATATCCTCCATAAGTACTAGCTTCATTGATACTGATGTTATTCATTTCTGCTAATAACTTTGGTAAAACTGGGATGATAATCCCAAAACCTATCACGTCTATTAGGACCGTAATGAATATAAAATTGATGGCTGTTTTATTTTGTGGAGGCATAGTGCAGTCTTTTAAAATGTAAAGATACTCGCTATTTAATTTCTTTGGGATTGGTGCAAGAAGGCCTATTACTTATCCAACCAATAAACTAACATAATCCCTAAAGTATAAGCGATTATATCGCCCCAACTAAAACTTGTTCCAATAATAATCTCGGCTGATCGATTGCCGTTCAATGTGAGCCTCCAATCTTATAGGATATTTTTTTCTGCTTTTTATCGAATTACCAATTCCATAAAGTGCCATCTTCCAATCTTGTTACAGGCAGATAAGACCTTTTATATTTATACTTTTGAGCAGCTTTTTCATCAAAGTCAACACCTAAACCTGGTTTATCGGCTAATAGAACATAACCGTCTCTTAAGGATAATGGATGTTTAAAAACTTCATTTAGAGCTGTTTCTCCAAAACCAATATACTCTTGTACCCCGAAATTATTTGCCCAACTATTGAGATGAGCATGGGCGGCATGACAAATCGGCGATAAATCAGGTGCGCCATGTGGTGCAGTTCGCACATGATAAACCGCTGCAAAATCAGCTATTCTTTTCATAGGCGTAATACCGCCACAATGAGTTGCTGCAACACGAATATAATCAATCCATTGATTTTCGATTAGTTCTTTGGCATCCCAGATGGTATTAAATATTTCACCGACCGCCAAAGGAGTAGTAGTATGTTGGCGAATGAGTTGATAACCTGCTTGATTCTCAGCCGTTACGCTATCTTCTAAAAAAAGTAAATTGTAGGGTTCTAGAGCTTTGCCAAGTTTTGCTGCTTCAATTGGAGTTAAACGACTATGTACATCATGTACGAGTTCTATATCCATCCCAAATCGTTCTCTTGCTTTTTGAAACAATTGGGGTATAAAATTTAAATATTTATGGGTATCCCATGGTTGTTCAGGGGGTAAGGGACGATTACTTTGAAGTTCATAATAATTTTTTTTTCCTTCTAGTGTTCCATAGGTTCCTTCCAAGCCTGGAATCTTGCATTGTAGCCTTATTGCTTTAAACCCTTCTTGGATTAATTGAGCTGCATGGTCTAAAGTATCCTCAACGGTTTCTCCGTTGGCATGGGCATAGACTTTTATTTTATGTCTGCTTTTGCCGCCTAATAGTTGATAGACTGGCAAATTGGCTACTTTTCCTTTTATATCCCAAAGTGCCATATCTATTCCTGCAATGGCTGCCATAGTAATTGGTCCTCTGCGCCAATAAGCTCCTTTATACAGATACTGCCATATATCTTCAATTTGGTGGGCATCTTTACCAATCAAACAGGGCTTGATGTGTTCTTCTAAATAAGCGGCTACTGACATTTCACGACCATTTACCGTCGCATCTCCTAAGCCATAAATTCCCTTGTCGGTTTCTATTTTTACAGTTACAAAATTTCTACCTGGGCAACTGACAAATATTTTTATATCGGTTATTTTCATTAAATGAGCAATTGGTGATTCATTTGTCGAAATATCATTTTCAAATTTATATAACCCTGAATTATGATTAGATTTATTCATTTTTTGATTTTTCTAAACTATTTTTCTTTTTGAAAATTTCACAAATATTCCGCCTACTATCAGCATTATTCCCCCCACAAATACAAAGCATAATCTGCCTATCCATTCATTGGGAATCAACGCTAACAGACTGATAAAACTACCATACACTAGACACATATAACCCAATATTTTAAATTGTGTAGTATCATTCCCCTTATGACCATGTTCTTTTTCATAGTCAACTGGCGTATTCATTTTTGTAAAAAAAGCATCTACTTTTTCATGATATTTAGCAGCAGACGTTTTAGCTAAAAAGCGAGTGCTTAAAAACCAGGTACTACACAAAATAATAATGGTTATTACGTTTGTAAAAAACATAATATCAATAGATTCTCTGGTAGAAAGCCCTTCTAAAATTCCAATTTTACCAGCTACCATTTCTGGGGTAACATTGTTTTGAATAATGTAGGATAATAACATGCCTAAAGCAACTGTTGACCATCCTGCCCAACTTGGTGTATTTTTAAATATAAGTCCTAGTGTAAGGGGTATCATAAAAGGTAGCGAAATCATTGCGCCCAAGCGCATATTGAGGTCAAATAAATTCATGCCTTCTAATTGGCTAAAAAATAAGGCTGATAAAATGATTAACCCACCTAATACGGTAGTAGTAATATAGGAAACCACCATTAATTCTTTGTCGCTCGCTGATTTCCGTAAAATGGGTTTATAAAAATTGCGCACAAAAATACCTGCATTCCGATTGAGCGTACTGTCCATAGACGACATAGTTGCCGCAAAAATAGCACATATCATAATACCTACCATACCTCTTGGTAATAGCTCAATACCCATTGCCAAATAAATACCATCAACTGCTTTTTCACCTAATGGCTGCAATATTTCTACATTGGTAATATCTGGAAAAATAATGGAGGCTGCCATGGGTGGAATAAACCAGATAAAGGTGACTGTAAAAAACAATATGGAAGTCATCAATGCTGCTTTGCGGGCGTGTTGAGAATCTTTCACGCCTAAAAATCGATAACCATCATTGGTATTATTGACCGAAAAAAACTGTTTCATAAAAGAAGCCACTACCCACAACCAGACTATTTTGCTGTTTGCCAATTCTGACCAATTATATTGATGAGTTGGTAATTTATCAACAAATTCATGTACTCCTCCTACATGATAAATAGACAAAAATGCCAAGACAATTGCAACTGGAATCATAATAACCAACTGCATAAAATCACTTGCCACTACTGCCCAAGAACCACCCAATAAAGACATAAATAGTACTGCTATACCTACGGATAGTATCGTTAAATTAAGGCTGATGCCAAAAATGGTAGAAACAATAATCGCTAAACTATAGAGCCATACCCCTCCATGAATAAAGCCAAAAGGGACCACCATCCAAGTAAAAAATTGCTCGTTTACTTTGCCAAATCGGTCTCGCACTACTTCAATAGCTGTTACCGCTCTAGTTTGGCGAAACCGATAGGAGAAATACAAATGACTAATCAAAAAACCTAAACCATTGGCGAAATAGACAATAAATACAAAAGTACCTGCGGTATAGGCTTTTCCAGCTGCTCCAGTATAAGTGACCGCACTAATAAAAGACATAAAAGTAGTCGCTCCTACCAATTGCCAAAGCATACTACCGCCACTACGAAAATAATCGCTTGTATTCTTATTAAATTTTTTGAATACCAAACCTATTACGACCATCAATAGGAAGTAAGCTGCAATAACTAAATAGTCGAAAATGGATAACATATTGTGTGTTGTGAATTGCGAGTTGTTAGTCAGGTAGGTAACCAGCCTATTGGTAGCGTGGTTTGTTAAAAAACAGAAGTGCTGCCCAAGTTAAGGGCAACACTTACTGTTTACACTCACTAGTCATGAATGTGTAATTCTTAATGACTTACAATTAAGTTGTACTAAAAAATCAATTAGTACCCAGGGTTTTGCACTATTTCGTCAAAGGAAGTTACTTCTGTAATCGGAATAGGAAATAGATAATAATTAGTATTAATCGTTTGTCCCATTTCCGAATCAAGCATACCTGGATTAGCTGCATTAGCTCTTTGCAAATCAAACCATCTATGCCCTTCGCAAGCAAGTTCTAGTCTTCTCTCATCTAAAATAGCTTGTCTAACCTCTGTTTGGGAAGAGGCGGTTGATTCCCCTAGACCTGCTCTAGCTCTAATCTTATTTAATTCTGTTACTGCACCGGCAGAATTTCCATTCTCATTCAATGCCTCTGCATATAACAGGATAACATCTGCTAATCTAATTTCTATCCAATCTTGGTCCGTTGCTGAACCTGAAGCATATTTCGAAGAAACAGTACCATCAAGTGTTAGCGAAGTTCTTATGTCTCCCTCACTAGCAGCAAAAGCAGCAATTAAATCTGTAGAAATTGGCGCACCATCAACAGCATCAGCCTTTGTATTCGCTCCAGCATACCAATTGGTGAAAATTTCGCCAGTTATCCCTACGGCACTTGACATTTGGGTGGCAAAAATAATTTCAGAATTCAAATCATTGTTGCTACCAAAAACGTCTGCGAAATTGTCTTGTAAACTAATCCCTGATACTTCTGCACTGTTTATTACAGCACCAAGTTCTGCTGCAGCGGATGTATAGTCACCCATTGCGGCATATACTTTACCTAATAGGGCTTGTGCGGCGTTACTTGTTGCTCTTCCACCTGCTGCTGCAGCACTTGATGCATCTAAAGCACTCATTGCATCTTGTAAATCTGGAATGACAACGCTAGTATAAACACTACTTTTAGCTTGTCTTACCAAAACAGAAGCATCTGAAATATCTGGTGAAGCAGATAGATTAACCGTAACATCGCCAAATACTTGAATCAACTTATAATAGGATAAAGCTCTTAAAAATTTTGCCTCCCCCACATGAGTAGCATTAGTAGAATTTTCGATAACCCCATTCGCACTTAATATGGACTTGTATAATGTCCGATAAAAAGGTTGGAAAAAATCATTCGACATACTACTCGTTAAATTATTATTACTAAAGTTGGCAAAATCAGTAAAAGGTGTTTCGTCAAATAGCGCATTGTCTGATCTAAAGTCACCAAACACCGCCATCGGCGCAGCAGCATCTGCATGATAGCCATAAGCTGCATTTAATACAGGTCCATATTCTGTCAAAGAATCTGAACTAGCAGCAGCTTTTGGAAACTGATCTAAATCAGTACATGCTGTTATAAGAAACAAGATGGAAAGTATTGATATTAATATGTTGTTTTTCATTATTTATTTTTTTTTAGCATAGTGAGTAGAGATCATTTTAATAAGAGAGCAGAGACTATCAAAGGCTGGCTATCTTTCATCTCTGTTCACGGCTCTTCCTAAAAATTAACATTTAAACCGAAAGTAAAAGACTTTAAAATTGGACTTTCACCCGATTGATGCCCATACGTTGTTGGGCCTCCATAACCAGTACCTCCAGTATCTACACCTTCTGGATTATAAGAAGTATAATCATCTCCCATTATATACAATGGATTAGTAGCTGCAACATATAATCTAACAGAACCTAAACCTAAGTTTTCAACCTTTTTTGCACCAAGTGTATAACCAAGCGTAATGTTTCTTAAAGCGACAAAACTAGCAGATTGTATCACGGCGTCTGTTCTATCTCTAGCTCTGAGATAGTGCTTACCAGT
>CALJNC010000057.1 GCA_937981995.1 uncultured Chitinophagaceae bacterium | reverse complement strand
TTCCCGATACAAAAACGAGAAAACACCGAGCTCAAAACATCCTCATTGGTTATCTTACCTGTTATGGAGCCAAGCGCATCTAAAGCAATTCGAGCATCAATAGAAATAAACTCGCCGCTTACACTATTTCTTAAACCACTTTCTACTTTTTGTAAAGATCCCTGTGCTGTTTGCAAAGCTGTTAGATGACGGGCATTGCTTACTTGAATATCAGTTTGCACTTTTCTATTTTCAATCGTTTGAACCAAAAGCTTTTTAAGTTTGTCAAGATTTCGTTCTTTGGCAGCCGATATTTCTAGGGCAGGATAATTCGTTAAAACTGAGACCGCTTCTTCTATATCAAAAACATTGCAAGAGCTGCTCATCGTATCAGATTTATTAAGGAGTACAATTACATCCTGCTCTGTAGCAAATTTTATTGCTCGCACATCTTGCGCTAATTCTTTGTGCGGTTTATTAATATCAGCTAGGTAAAGTACAATGCTAGCATCTTTCAATTTCTGAAACGAACGCTCTATTCCCTTTGACTCCAATACATCTTCTGTCTCTCGAATACCTGCTGTATCAATAAATCGAAACGCTATTCCTTCTATCGTAAGTTCATCTTCAATAAAATCACGAGTGGTTCCGGCTATGTCGCTTACGATGGCTTTTTCCTCATTCAAGAGAGCATTAAGCAAGGTTGACTTTCCTACATTGGGCTCACCCACTATAGCTACCGGCACGCCATTTTTTAATACATTCCCGTATCTGAATGAATCTATCAAACTTTCTAATACACCATTAGTTGTATGAATTAAAGCAAAGAATTTTTCTCTATCTGCAAACTCTACATCCTCTTCGCTAAAGTCAAGCTCTAATTCAATAAGCGCCGTAAAATCAATTAATTCTTGACGGAGTCTTTCAATCTGCTCAGAATAACCTCCACGCATTTGCTTTATAGCCAAGGCGTGCTGCCCTTCACTTTCGGCAGCTATTATATCCGCTACACTTTCCGCTTGGCTCAAATCTAATTTACCATTCATAAAAGCGCGCTGTGTAAACTCTCCCGCTTCAGCTAAGCGTGCACCAGTTTTAATGCATAAACGCACAATTTGCTGTAAAACATAGGGTGAGCCATGAGCTGATATTTCAATGCTATCCTCGCCAGTAAAAGAGTGTGGATTTTTAAATAGGGATACTAATACTTCATCAATAACAACTTCGCTATCCTTAACTACCCCAAAATGCAGCGTATGACTTTCTTGCTTTGCAAGCTTTTTACCCAAGAATATTTCATCGGCAATTTTTATGGACTCATCTCCCGAAAGCCGCACAACACCTATAGCCCCAACTCCCGGCGGTGTAGCCAAGGCTACAATGGTATCCTTATTTTTTAAACTCATTTACAAAAGCAAAAATACCCAAAACGAGCAACGAACTGTTCTTAAATAGTATTTAAAAAATTGAATTGATTTACGCTATATTTGCGCGTAGGAGGATTGGTATGATTGATAATTTTTATTTCTATCTGTTTGGAGCTTTTTTAACAAGCTTTATGTTGCAATACCTTGTAATAGACCTTTCTTACAAAAAAGGCATTTTCATTGATGACAATGTAAGTGACCTTCCTCAAAAATTTCATACGGCTCCTACCCCACGTATTGGAGGCTTAGGTATTTTTATTGGTTGCTTTTTTTTAATGGTCAATACTGAGATCGGTTTATTCCTTATGCTAGCATCGGTGCCCGCATTTGTATCTGGTTTTTTAGAGGATTTGTTTGCTAAAATTAGCCCGGGTCGACGCTTAGTGATCATGCTCGTTTCGGCTGTAATGGCTATTTATTTGTTGGGCGTTGTGGTTACTGACTTTGCATTTTTTAAAGTGCCTCTTGAAATTGGTGTGGTAATAACCATAGTAGCTATTATAGGAATGATTAATGGGACCAATTTAATTGATGGTATTAATGGTTTATCATCAGGTATCGCCATTATCATTTTCATGACTTACTTTTTTATAAGTAGAATTGTAGGCGATGTAGATATTGAATTTATAAGCCTTATATGTGTAGCCACTTTACTGGGCTTCTTTGTATTCAACTATCCCAAGGGTAAAATTTTCCTTGGCGATGGTGGTGCGTATTTTATTGGTTTTATGCTAGCCGTAGTAGCTATTTTGCTTAATAAAAATAGCAATGAAGCCGGCACAAACATTTCTCCTTGGTTTATACTTTGTACTTTAATACACCCTGTGTATGAGGTAATTTTTTCCTTCTTTAGAAAAGTAGTTATTGAAAAAGAATCACCGTTTAACCCCGACCCGTATCACATACATCAGTTTGTATTTATTTACTTAGCTAAGAAAAACAATCCAATGACAACCTTAATCATACTCCCATTTGTATTGATTAATAATCTTATTGCCATTCAGTTTTATAGCAATCATTTGGTATTGGTAATTCTAGCTTTTAGCTATGTAGCTTTATATACTATCTCGTATTATATTTTTTATAAAAAGCACCAGGTACATATGAAAAGTGGCGATCACTCCATGACCAGAGAAGGTGGCTTAATTGATAAAGATCCAACGGAGATTGAATCGAAATAAAGGATTCTGCGCCGCGTAACTTTGATAATTCAAATTATTATTTGTAATAAAATGCTGCAGCTGATCAAAGCTTAAGCCCGCCCTAAAACGTTTCACCCTAAAATTAAAAAAAGGATGCACACGGGGTATCATAGTATACGTTGTAGTTTGCTGCGGATTAAACGATTGAAATACGGGTTGATACGTATCATTAGTAAAAGCAGTATTATAATAAATATCTAAACCCGTGCTCATTTGCATTTTGCGTTTAAATATAAAATCGTGATAAGCCAACCTATGAAAACTTGCTAAAAAAGGTAATTGAACAGGTGTATTTTGAGTTAAGATTTGAAGCAACACTTCATTGTGCATACGCCACTTTCCAAAACTAAAATCTTTATCCAATTGAGCTTGTTGTACACTTATAGCTAAAGAGTAATTACTATAATTTGGTTCCAAACCACTACTATATATCAGTTGATTAAAAAGAAGCGAACGAACCGAAACTTTTAATTTCAATTTATCATTTTTATAAAATCCTCCGAGCGAAGTATTAATCTGAGATTGCAAATCAGTTGTTTTATTAATTTGATTTACCTGAATAGATTCTGAAACATAAAATGGTTGTTGAATATATTGCGAAGCTTCTAAACCAATCGATCCTATATTTTTAGGTAGCGATTTACTTAGCAAGGCATCAAAACTTAAATTCCCTTTTGGCAAACCGGTATAATACAATTTCACATTAGCATCCAACACCCAACTTGAATCCGTACTTTTTCTATTATTCAAACTTCCAAAAACATAATTATTTAATGCATCACGCTCGCTTGCCCAGCCTCCAATTTTTTGATATTCAATACCTATCCCACCTTCTAAACTAAATACTTTTTCCTTGAGATAAACAGTCCCCTCTGCTGAGAAAGAAGTGCCCACCGTATTGTTATCATAGCGTATAAATAAGGTGTCAGCCAAATCATAAGCAACATCTAAATAATTATTCTGAAAGGAAGAATCTAACACACTATTACTAAAACAGTAGCGCTCCGCATTATAATACACCTTATTACCAAATGTAAGTATTGGGCTAAATGTTGTTTCTTTTAAACTATCCTCATCATAGCTTACCGTTGTTTTACCAATTGAATATGAATGCTCATACAATCCACTGGCATCTCTCCTGTAGTTTAAGATAGTTGATCGGGTGGAGTTTGATAAAACATTAGCACCTACCGGAATAATAGAACGATTAGAGTAAAACGGATTTGCTAAAAAAGTATCAGACACTATTCCTAAATTTTCATCCTGCTGTATTTTATTGTAGATAAAAGCTGCATGTGATGTATAGCGTTTGTTTTTAGAAACTGTATTGGATACAAATTTAAAATTATCAATATTGCTACGCTGTGCACTAAAAAAACCAAGTGAATTTATTTTACGATAATTGGTACTAAAGTTCCACCTAGGGCTAATATTTTGTGTATGAAAAAGCTCCAAGATTTGCTCTTGTTTTGAGCCTGATGAATAACGCACCTCTGAGTAGGGTTTGGTTGTATTAAAATACTGTAAGCCCTTACTGCTAAATCTATAAGCATCCCACTGCGTAGGCAACAAGGTATACTCTGCAGGAAGCCTTACCTCAGCCTTAAGCGATTGGTAGGCTGTTCCTAAATTTCCTAAGTCACGCTGCCAAGGATTTAATAAGCCAGGATTATGAATGCTTTCTATGGTACTATCCAGTTCTTTTTTTTCGCCTGCAGGATTTAAATAATAAATGGTCACTGCATAATCCATTCCTTTCTCGGCAAAACCTTTTGTTGTGTCAGATACTACCGTTTGCTTATCTACAATACTTTTATCGGCGCCTTTGATATTAGAAATTTGCGCATGCAATGTTGCATTTGCAAAAACACAAAGCACAAATAGAAAAAGAAAGGCATAAAGCCGATTAAGCATATTACACAAATGTAGAATGGTGTAATTACAATTGACCCAATAAATCCTTAAAGATTCCTGACATGATAGGAGCTGCGGCATTTGCTGCTTCTAATACTTCCTCATGGGTAATCTCGTTCATCTCATCACGAATGCCCAAATCAGTGATTACACTCATACCAAACACCTTCATACCGCTATGCTTGGCTACAATAACCTCCGGCACAGTACTCATACCCACAGCATCGCCGCCAATGGTGCGTAGCCACACATACTCAGCCTTGGTTTCAAAGGTGGGCCCTTGCAAACCAATATAAACACCTTGATGCACTTTAATATCCTTTTCCTGTGCTATTTTTTTTGCTTCGGCTATTAAATCATGTTCATAAGGTTCCGTCATATCAGGGAAGCGCGGACCAATACTCTCGTCATTTTTACCACGCAAGGGATGCTCGGGGAAAATATTAATGTGATCGTCAATTATCATTAAATCACCTACCTTAAAATCAGGGTGCATACCACCTGCTGCATTACTTACCATAAGATACTCAGCACCTAACTGATGCATTACTCGTACCGGAAAGGTTACCTCCTGCATATTATAGCCTTCATAATAATGAAAACGACCACTTAGCATTACAACTTGTACGCCATTAATGGTTCCAAAAATTAATTTGCCGCCATGCCCTTTTACGGTAGATACAGGAAAATTTGGAATCTGGCCATATTCAATTTCTTTTTCAATTTCAACAGCATCAACCAAGCCACCTAAACCACTACCTAAAATAATTCCCGCCTTAGGCACTTGCGTTATTTGTGTTTTTAAATAAGCAACAGTTTCTTTTAGCTTGGCTACGTTTAGATTTTCCATGATAAATAAATAAAAGGCGAAAGTACGGAAAAAGAGAAATAGAATTCATTGTGGGTATAGTTTCTTAAATTAGCGAATGAACGAGCCAAAATGTAATGGTGATTCACCTCCGTAACTACGCTAAGAAAATATGCTTTTAATACATTGGACAAAACAGAATAATACCAATGACATTGTAAAAAATGGCATTAAACCAAAGCGTAGGAAGAATAAGGACTACGATGAGAATGAATTGAAGGGTGTTTGGTGTTTTCCTTATACCCGAAACAAGACGTTAAACAATAGCTGGAAAAGCAATTTAAAATCTTGGAGGAAAATAAATTCTAATTTCAACGGATTTGTTTTCAAACTAGAAGAGAAAGACTTTCCTATTCATGCTGGAGATTGGTTCTCTATTGGACAAGGGGCTGAACATCATAAATTCTATAGTTACTCAGATTTTATAAAGGAGTTTGGTAATTTATTTTCGAATGAAAACATGCATATTGAGGAAGAAGATGAAAAAATAATTGATTATCAGAATTTTGAAATTATTATTCCTCATAGAATTGAGGCGAAGAGAATAGTTCGTGTAATTAGGGATAGATCAATTAAAAAAAGCAGTTAACAAAATGCACATTGCAAACCACCCTACGGCGGATGTTAGGATCTAAATCAATTCCAATTAACTTTGAAACAAGAAATAAATAAAAATACAAATTGGACCACTTGCCCAACATGCCAAGGACGCGGCAAAAAAAGAAGACGCGTGCGTAAAAAAGCGCGCCTACAATATCAACAAGAGCTTGAACAATTTGAAAAGTCAAACAAAAAAGAAACTGCACCTATTCAACCCAAAGGAGCCTTATATCCTTGCGAAAATTGTAATGGCAGTGGATTAAATTCAAGTAACCAACCTACAGTAGCTGACACTGAAAACTACCCTCACCTTGCAATAATAGGTGGCGGCATTGGCGGCACGGCACTTGCAATAGCTTGTTTGCACCGGGGCATTCCTTTTACCCTTTACGAGCGCGACCATAGCTTTGATGCACGCGCTCAAGGTTATGGCCTTACCCTACAACAAGCAAGTAGAGCCATGGCAGGCCTTGGTCTTCCATATTTAAAAGAGGGCGTAGTATCCACAAGACATCTAATGCATACTACTGAAGGTAAGGTTCTAGGAGAATGGGGCATGCGCAAATGGTTGAAAAAAGAAAATAATAAACATGGTCAAAAAAGCAATATTCATATTGCACGCCAAGCATTGCGCATGGAATTGCTTGAACAATTAGGTGGCCACGATAAAGTTCAATGGGGCCATCAGTTAATAGATTTTCAAGAAACGAATGCTCAAAGCGTTGAACTAAGTTTTAAGGTTGACGGCAAAACAATAAAAACAAAAACAGATCTTTTAATTGGAGCGGATGGTATTCGTAGTTCAGTACGCAACGTCCTTTTTAAAGAAAAGAACGCTCCTTTAAACTATTTAGATTGTATTGTAATCTTAGGCATATGCCCATTAGAAAATCTGAAAGGATTAAAAAATCCTCTTATAGATGGTGCTACTATTTTTCAAACGGCCAATGGGATTGAACGCATTTACATGATGCCATTTACTAAAGATGCTATTATGTGGCAGCTTAGTTTTCCTATGCCAGAAAATGATGCCAACGCGTTAAGTAAAAAAGGACCATCTGCATTAAAAGCGGAAGCCATTCGGCGATGTCCTTGGCACAAACCAATCCCCGAAATTTTAAATGCAACTAATGCAACTCAAGTTTCAGGTTATCCTGTTTATGATCGTGCTGTATTAAGACCAAGTGAAATTGCACAGGCCGGAATGGTTACTTTATTAGGCGATGCAGCACATCCTATGAGTCCGTTTAAAGGACAAGGCGCTAACCAAGCATTGTTAGATGCTCTGGCCCTTGCACGCAGCATTACTAACAATTGCAGACCATTATCTAACTGGCGCAAACAAGGAATAAGAAAAAGTGTTTTAAACGAATTTGAAGCTGAAATGCTAGAACGCACTTCCATTAAAGTTCAAGATTCAGCTGCAGCAGCCACTTTTTTACATTCTGAGCTCGTACTGCTGCCTGGCGATCAACCCAGAGGCAGCATTCTAAAAAACAAAAAGTAGCTTAAAGTCTCTGATACGAATCGAATAGCTTTTTCAATGGTATACCTACCTTCGTGTACATGAATGTAAAAAACGCAACGGTATTAATCACAGGTGGTAGCTCAGGAATAGGAAAAGCAACGGCAAAATTATTTGTTGAGCAGGGTGCTCAAGTTGTCATTACGGGTAGGAATAAAGAAAAGCTTGATACGGTAGCACATGAAATTGGTGCAACGCCTTTACATTTTGATATTAGCGATTTAAAAGCAATCCCCGCTAAGGCAAAAGAAACCTTAGAAATACTCGGAGGTAAAATTGATGTACTTATTAATAATGCGGGTATTGGAAACTTCCCCGTTTTAGGAGAAATAAGCGAAGAAGATTTAATGCAAGTTTATACCACCAACGTGTTTGGTTTGGCATTGCTTACGCAAGAATTTTTACCTACGTTTAAAACACAACAAGCAGGAACGATTATTAATATAGGTTCCACTGCCGCATTGAAAGGTTTTGCAAGAGGTTCGGTTTATGCTGCATCAAAATTTGCAGTACGCGGCATGACACAATCTTGGCAAGCAGAATTACGAAAAGATAATATTAGAGTGTGCCTTGTAAATCCTAGTGAAGTAACTACAGCATTTAATGCAGAAGATCGAGCTGAGCGCGAAGAAGCTGCTAAGAAACTAGGTGGGGAAGATATTGCCCATACCATTTTATCTGTTGTAGAAATGCGCGACAAAGGGTTTATTCCTGAAGTAACTGTTTGGGCTACAAATCCATTTTAATTTAGTTACACAGTAAAAATTACTTTTAAACTACATATGAATACTACTTTCTCAGCTATTGATTTTGAAACCGCTGTCGGGCATAATGTTTGCTCAGTAGGAATCGTAACAGTGGAGCATGGCCAAATTGTAGAAGAATACCACCAACTAATTCAGCCACCCTATAATGATTATAATTACTACAACATACGCGTACATGGTATCACACCTGATGATACGTATGACGCCCCCTTATTTAGCGAGGTATTTCCGGATATTGCACAGCGTTTAAACGGTCGATTAGTGGTAGCACATAATGAAGGTTTTGACAGAGGCGTACTTTTAAAAAGTATGCAAGATTATAATATTCATCATTCAGAATTAGACACGGCAGAAAAATGGGAATGCACCGTTAAGATTTTTAGGAAACTTGGATTTAAGAAAAATAACTTAGCGGCTTGTTGTGAGCGACATCGTATTGAATTAAAACATCATGATGCCTTAAGCGATGCAAAAGCTTGCGCTAAATTATTTTTAATCTCTCAAGACTTAGCTACTTAGTCTTTTTCTTTTTTCCTTTTAAGGAAGTAAAATAATTCTCGGTGTACATTTTTTTAATAATGCCATCAACCAAACCAACTTGCGGTACAAGTATCTCATCAAAGCCTCCCCACTTTAAAATTGACAAATAAATTTTCAATGCAGGTACAATTACATCGGCACGGTCATGACGCAACCTATAACTATGAATACGCTCTTGTACCGTCATTTTTTTTAAATCTTTATAATAAAAACGCAGTAAGTCATTACTTATAGGCAAGCCCGTTTTTTGTTTTGAAATAGAAAATACTTTATTAATATTCCCGCCAGAACCAACAGCTAAAACGTTCTTATATTTTTTTGTTGCTTTTTTTATGAAAGCTTGCATTGCAGTAAGCTCTGCTTCTTTTACTTGATCTTTTAACCAACGTATCGTTCCTACATTAAAAGATTCTTGTGCTAATATTTTAGAACTTTTAAAAATTGTAATCTCTGTGCTCCCACCACCTACATCGGCATACAAATAATGGTTTTCAGGTGAAAAATTTTCACGCAATTGGGTTTGAAGTAATAATTCAGCCTCTTGCTTACCGGTAATAATTTCAATATCAATACCAGTTTCCTTTTTAATTTGTTTTACTAACTTTTTACCATTACTAGCATCGCGCATAGCACTTGTGGCCACAGCTTGGCAATGCGTTACATCAAAAACATCTAATAAATGCTTGTAGGCATGTATGGTTTGTAATAGCTTTTTTGATTTGGCGGGAGATATCTCGCCCGTGTCAAAAACCTCAAAACCTAGTCGCAATGGAACACGCACCAGACTCACTTTTGTAAAATCAGGGCTACCATCAGTATAAATTCGCACTTCGGATATAAAAAGTCGTGCAGCATTGGAACCGATGTCTATGGCAGCTAATTTCATGAACATGACGAAGTTAATGTATATAAATTAAAAGCTTAGGCAATGTATTACGCATACTATGCACGATTTGTATAAAACTTGTTTGATAAGCTTAGATTTCAAGATTAATATTGCTATTCACTTAAGTAGTTCGCATGGAATTTATGAAGTCCTTTCTTGGGAATTCTCCCAAATGGTTTAAAACAACCATTATTTTATTTTTAATAATTAATCCCATTCTGTTATTTACAGCTGGGCCTACAGCAACGGGTTGGCTAATTATTGGAGAGTTTATTTTCACCTTAGCAATGGCGCTTAAGTGCTATCCATTGCAATCAGGCGGACTCATTGCTTTTGAAGTTATTCTTTTAAAACTTACAAGTCCTGCCACTGTATTTCATGAGATTGATGGCAATCTTGAAGTAATCCTTTTACTTGTATTTATGGTAGCAGGTATTTATTTCATGAAGCCTCTATTGATGTTCATTTTTGGTAAAATCTTTCTACGTATAAAATCAAAAATTGCTTTATCATTTCTTTTCTGTTTTCTTTCTGCTTTTCTAAGTGCGTTTTTGGATGCCCTTACGGTTACGGCCGTTTTAATAAGTGTGTTTGTAGGTTTTTATCAAGTCTATCACAAGGTAGCATCAAGCGACTCTGATTTAGATGCTAGTGGTGTACTGGATCGAGAAGAACTAAGTGGAGAAACCTTAGAACAATTTAGAAGTTTTTTAAGATCTCTAGTAATGCATGGCGCGGTAGGTACCGCTCTTGGTGGTGTATGTACCATTGTAGGCGAACCACAAAATTTATTAATTGGTGACAAACTTGGTTGGGACTTTGTAGAATTTTTTATGGCAATGGCACCGGTAACTTTACCAGTTCTTGCAGCCGGTTTACTCACATGTATTTTATTAGAAGTAACAGGCACATTTGGTTTTGGCGCTAAATTGCCTGTACAGGTAAATAAAATATTACATGGCTATATAACTGAAGAAGATGAAAAACGCACAAGCAAAGAACGTTTTGCTTTATGGGTTCAAGCCTTATCCGCTATCTTTTTAATTGCCGCATTGGCTTTTCACTTAGCGCCGGTAGGATTAATTGGTTTAGGAATTATTATTATTCAAACTGCCTTTACGGGTATTATAGAAGAACACTCTTTAGGTAAAGCATTTGAAGAAGCACTTCCATTCACTGCCTTACTTGCAGTATTTTTTGTGATAGTAGGTATGATTCATGATTTACATTTATTCAAGCCAATTATTCATTGGGTACTAGAGCAAGATAAATCTATACAACCCGCATTATTTTATGGAGCCAATGGTATTTTATCCATGATAAGCGACAATGTATTTGTAGCTACAGTTTATATTAATGAAGTACAGGCAGCATTTAAAGCAGGTACAATAACACAGGCTGAGTATGAAACAATGGCTATAGCCATTAATACAGGAACGAACTTACCTAGTGTTGCTACGCCAAATGGACAGGCAGCATTTTTATTCTTGCTAACCTCAGCCTTAGCACCGGCAATTAAGTTATCTTATCTTAAAATGATTAAAATGGCATTGCCCTATACAATTGTTTTAGGCGTATTAGGATTGATAGGTATTATTTACTTTTTATAAAAATAAACGTTTAGCTCAATTCTTTCATTCGTTTTTCTTTTGCTGCACGCAAAAAGTCTGAAGCAAAAATAAAATCATTTAAACGGGCATTATCATTGAAGATTATTTCTTCCTTAGTGCCCTCCCATCCTTTTTTACCATAGTCTAAGTACAAAATATTATCGCCACTTTCGAGCACGGTATTCATATCATGGGTATTTACCACCGTGGTAATTTCATACTCACGGGTAAGCTCCATAATCAACTTGTCAATTACTAAACTTGTTTTAGGATCTAAACCAGAGTTTGGTTCATCAACAAATAAAAACTTTGGTTTCAAAACAATTGCTCTTGCTAGTGCAACCCGTTTTTGCATTCCACCACTAATTTCAGAAGGAAATTTTTTATTGGCACCGTCAATATTTACCCTGTCCAAAACCCCGTTTACAATATTCTTTTTTTCTTTTAAAGTATGATTGGTAAACATATCCAGTGGAAATTTGATATTATCCTCAACCGTCATGCTATCAAAAAGAGCAGATCCTTGAAATAACATGCCTATGTTTTTTCTCAGTTCCTTTTTATCGTCTTTATTCATCTCTAGCAAATCTTTGCCGTCAAAAAATATTTGCCCTTTTTCTGGTTGTATGAGTCCTATCATACATTTCATAAAAACAGATTTTCCACTACCACTGGTACCAATAATGAGATTCATCTTGCCTTTATATAAATTGCAGCTTACATTGTCAAGAACAACTTTTCCTGAAAACGCTTTCGATAAATTTTTAACCTCAATCATAATTTATAATAATAAGGCTGCCAAACCATAATCAGCTAGTAAAATAATTATACAACTTACAACCACTGCTTTGGTTGACGAACGACCAATTTCTAATGCGCCCCCTTTAACGTAATACCCAAAATATGCGGATACGGAGGTAATGATAAATGCAAATACAAAAGCCTTAATCAATCCAAAGAATAAATTAAAAGGCACAAAATCTAAAAGTAAGCCCATTTCAAACTGTGTAGGATTTAAAATTCCACTCCAAGTACCAGCCAAATAGCCGCCAAGTACACTCAAAAACATAGAAAGCACAATCAAACAAGGTATTACGAAGATAGAAGCTAGTATTTTAGGCAGAATGAGAAAAGTATGTGTATTGATACCCATTATCTCTAAAGCGTCAATTTGCTCACTTACGCGCATATTACCTAACTCGCTCGAAATTTTACTGCCAATTACACCTGCCAATACAATACAAGTAACCGTTGGTGAAAGCTCTAAAAAGGTACTATCTCTAATAATAGTGGCAATTAGCTCCAATCCTACCAAGGGACTAACAAGCTGATAAGCAGTCTGAACAGTAGTTACAGCTCCCAAAAACAAAGAAATAATGATTACTATCCATAAAGACCCAATACCAATCTCATTGCACTGATGAAAAAACTCCTTATAATACACCCTACCGCTCTCCGGACGCCGAAACATCTGCTTGAGCATAAGTATATAACGGCCAAAATGTGTTAAGAATCCTTTGATCATTGGTATTTCAAAAGTAAGGACTTCAACCCTGATAGTAACAAAGCTTATAGAATATTTAAGAATCTCAGATATTTATAGATATTTGTACTCAAATATGGATTTTAATAAAAAGCAATTTACATTTGCCGACCAATTAAACTAAAACGCTAATAATCTTTATTATATGCCAGTAAAAATCAGACTACAAAGACACGGATCTAAGAAACGTCCATTTTATTTTATTGTTGCCGCTAACTCTCGCTCTCCGCGTGATGGTAAATTCATTGAAAAGTTAGGTACATACAATCCATTGACAGTTCCTGCTACTATTGAAATGAACCGCGAACGCGCATTGCATTGGTTAAACAAAGGAGCACAAACAACGCATACTACCAAAAGAATTCTTTCTTTTAAAGGTGTATTATACCTTAAGCACTTAATGCGTGGGGTTGAGCTAGGCTTGTTTGATGAAAGTGCAGTAGCAGAAAAATTTGATACTTGGAATGAGGATCATGAAAAATTAGTTGCTGAACGTCAAAGCCAGCACAAAAAAGACAAAGAGTCTAAGAAACAAAAGCCAATCATTAAGAAAATTGCAGTAGCTGAAGAAGCTCCTGTTGAGGAAGCTCCGGTGGAAACTACTGAAGAAGCACCAGCTGAAACTGCTGAGGCAACTACTGAAACACCTGCTACTGAAGAAGCACCAGCTGCTGAAGTAAAAGAAGAGGCTCCTGCTGATGAAGCTAAAGAAGAGGCTCCTGCTGAAGAAGCTAAAGAGGAGGCTCCTTCTGAAGAAGCTAAAGAAGAAGCTCCTGCTGATGAAGCTAAAGAGGAGAAGAAAGACGACGCAGAATAAACTTTATAAATTTTACAAAAAACCCTGAAGCTTTGCTTCGGGGTTTTTTATTTTTACCAAATGAGAATTTCAATAGCAGTTTTTGTAATATTTTTTGTCATAGGTTTTACTTCTTGTAAAAATGAAGAATCGAATCCAACAAAAAACTTTAAAACATATACATCAGATGATTTAGGCTTTAGCATAGACTACCCCAAAACCTTTGAAGCAAAAGAAAATTTCAACCAATATGTTCCCATTTCATTCTTTGAAAAAATTACCGATTCAATAAACGATCGCTACCCTGAAAATGTTCTTTTTAATGTTGAGCCGCTACCTGCAAACATTGAAGTTTCCTTTAAAGATTTTGTACAAGCAGCTAAAACTAAACTAAAACTTGAAATACCTGAAATAGAAATTACTAATGAGGATAGTATCTCAATCAACAATATCCCAACATCGGTTTATACATTTTACAGACCCAAAGAAGGCGGAGCTGATTTTAAATCAAGAATGTATATCGTTTTACAAAAAGACAAAGCTATTAATATAAGTTGCACAGCTGTTGCGACACAATTTGAAATGTACTTGCCAACTTTTGATAGCATTGTAAACAGCATAAAATTTATTGAAAAGAAATAATGAAGTACTTAGCCCTAGGAGATAGTTATACCATTGGTGAATTGGTAGAAGCTAAAGACAACTTTCCAAACCAAATAGTAAGTATAGTAAACAAGCAAGATATTCAGCTTGTGCTAGACAAGATAATTGCCGTAACTGGTTGGACAACTGGTGAGCTGAATGAAGCAATTGAAAAAGAAAAACCTCCAAACAATTACGATTGGGTCACTCTCCTTATAGGCGTAAATAATCAATATAGAGGCCAGGATATAAAATTATACGAACAGGAATTGTATAATTTATTGGCTCAAAGTATTCTATTTGCCAATGGCAGAGCATCCAGAGTCATTGTCTTATCTATACCCGATTGGGGTATGACACCATTTAATACGAAACGTGATGTAACAAAAACCTCGAAAGATATAGATGCTTACAATGCAATAAAAAAGAAATGGGCGGAACACTTTGGTTGTCCCTTTATTGATATTACACCACTAACGCGTCAATACGCAAAAGATGAAGCATATCTTACAGAAGATAAACTGCACTTAACAGGAACGATGTATAAGCTATGGGCTGAGAAGGCCGCAAAAATAATTACTGACAACTCTTAGTTAGAAGTAGTAGCCCACTTAAATTAAGCCCTATCTAAGATAGGTATCAATTAAAATGTTCGAAAGCAACCGATAGTAAATTCTACCTCTTACTGAATAGTTTGTGATTCTAACTTTAAATAAGCATCTATACTCATGCTATGTTTTCAACTTATCAAAAATAGTATCAATCTTATCCTTGGGAAGCACCCTTTGCCCTTGAGTTCCTTGAGCTATTAAACGATCACCCACTCTTGCTTCAAAGGAATTTATAATTTCTCCACTCTCCTTAATCTCCTCAAAAGTTGCAGTAAAAACTACTTTGTCATTTACAAAGGCTGGCGATTTATGTTGAATACTTATACCAGTCCCTATTCCTTCTTCACCCTCTTCTTTCATTTCTAAAACAAACAATCTTCCACTCCATTCAGCATCTCGACACAAAGCAAAAGTGGAGTATACATTATGTACTACTCCACTTTCAAATTTTGCAATATCATTTTCAGACACCACAATGCTATATTCTTTTGTATCTCCTTTTTTGAAAGGATTTTTCATTTACTTTAAATATTTAAAGTTTGTTTTCGGTGTAATTTTTTTCAACGAAGCAACATAAAGCTTAATGCAATTTTCCACGTCATCTTTATGCACTGTTTCAACCGTAGTATGCATATAGCGTAACGGCAAAGAAATTAATGCACTAGGTACGCCTCCATTACTAAATGCAAAAGCATCGGTATCAGTACCAGTAACACGCGAAGATGCTTGTAATTGATAGGGAAGTTTAGCTTTATCTCCCGCTTCTCTTATAATATCCAAAAGAATATTGTGCACTGCAGGGGCAATTGTCAAAACAGGGCCCTTGCCTACTTCTGCTTCACCTTGTGCTTTTTTATTCATCATGGGTGTAGTAGTATCATGGGTTACATCAGTTACAATTGCCACGTTTGGTTTAATAGTATTTGTAATCATTTTTGCACCATTCAGTCCCACTTCTTCTTGCACGGCATTTACTATATACAAGCCAAAAGGTAATTTCGTTTTGCTTTCTTTCAACATGCGGGCTACTTCTGCAATAATCACACCACCCATTCTGTTATCATGCGCACGAGCAATCCAGTGTCCGTTATTCCCTTCTTCAAAACCATCGCGGAATGTAATTACGTTGCCTACTTCTATACCTAATTTTTCTACTTCTTCTTTAGTTTTACATCCAGTATCTAACCAAATAGTTGATGTTGTTGGTTTTTTTTCATTCGTACGAGGACGCACATGAATTGCTGGCCAACCAAATACACCTTTTACTAATCCTTTTTTTCTTGTATGAATATGTACGCGCATAGCGGGTGCAATTTGATGATCACTCCCTCCATTACGTGCCACGTGTATAAAACCATCACTCGTAATATATTTTACATACCAAGCAATTTCATCGGCATGTGCCTCAATAACCACTTTGAACTTTGCATCAGGATTTATAACACCAACAGCCGTACCATAATTATCTACAAAATACTCATCAATGTAAGGCTTAATATAATCAAGCCAAATGCGTTGCCCCGGCGCTTCAAAACCCGTAGGTGCATAATTATTCATATACTTTTGAATAAAGTCCATTGACTTCTTTCCAAAAAATTCCTTTTTCTTTTTCGCTTTTGCCATAGACTAACAAAGATGGTCTATTTGGAGTAAATAATAAAATTCATACCTAAATTGTGAAATAGTTTCGTGATAAATAAATCAAAAAATACTAGCTACTCAAGCATAGCGCTTATTGCTTGCTATTTGCTTATGAGCTACACAGCCTTTGTGTATCACCCAAGGTGGAAAGAAAAAAACACTGAGGCTACCATTAGTTGGGATGTATCGGGCTATTATATGTACCTACCCGCCCTTTTTATTTATAAGGATATTAAGCAATGCAGTTTTAAGGATAGCATCCTCAAACAATATTATCCTACGCCTGATTTCCAACAAGCATTTATGCATGAGGCATCGGGCAATTATGTAATGAAATATGCAGCAGGGCAAGCGGTAATTATGGCGCCGTTTTTTGCCATTGGGCATACATGGGCTTTAAATTCAGCTAGCTATACAGCAGACGGTTTTTCATTCCCTTATCAAGTCACATTAGGTGTTGGTATGTTTTTAATTGCTTTTTTGGGTTTGTTTGTTTTAAGAAAAATATTAATCCTTTATTTTAGAGATAGCACAGTTGCCATTTTGCTTTTACTCTATGTTTTTGGTACGAACTATTTAAATTATAGCAGTGTGGATCAAGCCATGACGCACAATTCTCTTTTTACAATTTACGCACTTCTTGTTTGGACCTGCATTCATTTTTATAAAAAAAAGAAAACATCTTCTGGCATCCTAATTGGCATCTTATGCGGCCTAGCTACTTTAATACGCCCTACTGAGCTTATTTCAATTCTGATACCAATCCTATGGGGCGTTTCAACATTAGAAGAATTTAAAGAACGATTCACTTTTTTTTCAAAGCATTATAGCAAACTTATTTTAGCGGCTTTCCTTTTTATTCTTATCGTTTTCATCCAACCTTTTTATTGGCATTATGCTACTGGCGATTGGATTGTTTATAGCTATCAAGATCAAGGATTTAGTTTTTTAAAGCCACACCTCTGGGATTATACTATGAGCTATCGTTGTGGCTGGCTGCGCTATTGCCCTATGATGTTTTTACCTTTTATTGGTTTCTACTTTTATTTTAAAGGTGGTAAAAATAAATGGGCTGTTATCTTATTTTCTTTTCTTGCATTTTATGTAACCATTGCTTGGGATGTTTGGGACTATGGTGGCACCGCTGGCCGAGCAATGGTTCAATATTACGTGGTACTCGCCTTTCCTTTTGCAGCCTTAATTGAAAAGGTACATGAGAAAAAAACATCCCAATACATATTTTATCCAATTGCTTTACTATTTGCTTACATAAACATTTGGGGCATACGCGCAGGAGATGGCAACATTCAACTTTCGGGTGGGACGCGTCAATATTACTGGGCGGTAATTGGTCGTTGGACAGCAGAAGACGAAACAAAAAAATTATTAGACACCCGTCATATATTCAAAGGCCAACCTAATAATCCAACAGTACTTTATACCAATAGCTTAGCCAATGATACTACGGAATATGATTATGTAAACGAACTAAGACAGCTTAGTGAAAATTATCAATTTAAAAATAACAATGCAGCCTATAAATGGTTTAGAATCTCAGCCGATTTTGACTGCATATTCAAAGAATGGGATGAATGGAAGCAAGCTCAGTATAGAATTATTTTTTATCATAAATCGGAAGGAGTCCAAACGAACGGGATTCGCTTACACCGTTTTATTAATAATGGAGAGACTAAAAATCTATTTTTTGATATAAAAACTCCTAAAGAATGGGATTACGCCAAACTACATTTATGGAATAGTGGCAGCAAGCAAGAGTTACGATTTAGGAATGCTAAGGTTATAGGATTCAATGATTAATTAATGAGGCACCTCGGTAATTTTCTCGGCCAAGGTACCGTCCGGGTTAATTTTAAAAGCAGCTGGTATATCTTTTACACCATATTTTCTAGCTAAGCCATTGGTAGCCACAAATCCACTTTTTTCTTCTAATTGATACGACCATGGAAAACCCATTGACTCAGCAATAGCTTTAGAAGCTCCTTCTTTTTTTTCCAGTGCAATACTTACAATTTCAATATTATCGTCTGATTTATTATTATAAAATTCAACCCAATGTGGTAATTCTCTTCTGCACGGTGGGCACCAACTACCCCAAAAAACCAAATAGACCGTCTTGCCCTTGAGGCTTGAAAGTTTAAAATCTTCACCTGTGATTAGCTCAGATGCTACTTCTGGAGTTTCCTCTCCTACGGTAGCTTTATTTTTCATAAAAACAAAACACCCGCCGGCAATGACAACAATTAGAACCAAAAGCAACATATTTCTATTCATAACTATAAGACGTTTTCAAATTAAATAACTTTCAATCTAACAAGATACCTACCAATTTACAAAAGCACGATTAAAAATATCATCTTTTAATTCATCGGTTATTGTTTCTATTAAAGACGACTCCACGCTTTGGAAATTTTGCGATGCATCAAAATCTGCAAATCGTGAAAAGGTTTGTGTGAAGTTTTTTTCTTTATCCTTTCTATCTTCAAACGTAATGCTTACACCAATCGTTAAACGATTCTTTGCTGAAGTTTCAGTGCCTGTGATAGATGCAACTGTAACATTATAGGTAGTAATAGAACCTTTAATATCATAATCCGTTTTATCATTATCAACTTGCGCCAAGGAAGAAAGCGACGTCAAATGCTGACGCAACTTTTGAGTAAAGGTTGCGCTTAAAGAAGGCGCCACGGTTGGTGCTTTATTTTCAATGAAATGGATATTAATTGTATCACCACTAATAGCTGCACCCGTTAGACTATAAAACCCACAAGATGTTAACAAACTTATGGCAAGCATACATAAAACAACTTGTATATGGCTCTTTTTAAATATCAACATCGTACTCTTTAATTTTTCGATATAGGGTTCGCTCACTTATGCCTAATTCTGCGGCTGCATTTCTTCTGCGTCCTCTGTGTTTTTTTAAGGCTTTAATGATAAGTGTTTTTTCATTTTCAGCTAAGTCCAATACATCTTCTACCTCTTGTACACTGCTTGTTGCCTGATTTCCCTGTGATATAATTATAGGCTGGCTACCTCCTTCCTCTTGGTGCATCTCATTTTCTGGTCCAAGGTTTCCAGAAGGAATATAGGATGTTTGCACTTCTCTATTTTCATGCTGAAAACTTTGCTCCCCTTGATATGCTTGTGCTGCGGAAGGATTTTTCATTATCTCAAAAAACATTTTCTTTACATCCGTTACATCCTTTTTCATATCAAAGAATAATTTATAAAGCAAATCTCTTTCTGATGTAAAATTAGAATTATCTTTTTCTACACCTTCTGTAGGAATTAAAGCAGGCAATTTTACTTGATTATCTTCAGGTATAAAAAATTGCAACTCCTGAGCATTTAATTTTTTAGACGGGCTCAAAACCGAGATCTGTTCCGCCATATTTTTGAGTTGACGAATATTTCCTGGCCAAGAATAAGTAGCTAATAATTGCTGAGCTGCTTCATCTAAATGAACTGTTTCTGTTCTATACTTCTCAGCAAAGTCTGAAGCAAATTTTCTGAATAATAATGAGATATCATTTTTACGATCGCGCAAGGCAGGTACCCGAATTGGAACCGTACTCAAACGATAAAATAAATCTTCTCTAAATTTTCCTAATTGAGACCGCTCTTTTAAATCTTTATTAGTGGCGGCTATTACACGCACATTAGTTTTTTGTACTTTACTGCTCCCTACTTTTATATATTCTCCGCTTTCTAAAACACGTAATAATCTGGCTTGCGTACCAATAGGCATCTCTCCTATTTCATCAAGAAAAATAGTACCACCATTCACGGTTTCAAAATATCCTTTACGATCACCAACCGCTGAGGTAAAAGAACCCTTCTCATGCCCAAATAATTCACTATCGATAGTTCCTTCAGGTATTGCTCCGCAGTTAATCGCAATAAACGGTTCATGTTTGCGACTACTATTGCTATGAATAATTTTAGAAAAAACCTCCTTACCTACACCACTTTCACCTAGAATAAGCACCGTTAAATCCGTATTAGCCACCTGGTTAGCTACACCCAATGCATAATTGAGCGCTGGGTCGTTTCCAATGATACCATATCGGTTTTTAATTGCCTGTAATTCTTGATCTTTGAGCATAATCTTGAAAAGAATGACAAAAATACAGAGAAGTATGACAAGAAGTGTATAAAATCTTGCTAATTCCTTATTTAATGGAGAATTGAGAGAGACGAATGGATAATTATTTAAAAAATCTCCTTGATAAAAGGTATAGTTTCTCTAAACAATCTCCCCAAACAAAGTAGCAGAACTTGCTCGAACAATTTTAAGGTTTACGTAATCACCTTTCTCGGTATTTCCTTTAGGAAAAATTACTAATTTATTTTGATCCGTGCGTCCTTGAAATTCCTCAGGGTTCTTTTTACTTGGGCCTTCTACTAAAACTTTATAGGTTTTGCCAACTGTTTTTTCATTGCTTTCTAAAGCATGCTTTCTGTGTAAGGCCACTACCTCGGCAAGTCTTCGTTTTTTTACATCTTCGGGTATATCGTCTTCGTATCTGCGTTCGGCTAAAGTACCAGGGCGCTCACTATAAAAATACATATATGCTAAATCGTATTTACAGTATTCCATAATACTCATCGTTTCTTGATGCTCTTCTTCCGTCTCCGTGCAGAAGCCAGTTATAATATCGGTACTAATCCCACAGTCGGGAATCAATTCTTTGATACGATCTACCTTAGATAAATACCACTCACGCGTATACGTACGATTCATTAATTGCAACACCCTTGTACTTCCACTTTGTACAGGCAAGTGAATGTAGTTACAAATATTATCGTGTTTCTTAATAGCGTATAAAACATCGTCTGTAATATCCTTAGGGTGCGATGTACTAAAACGCACACGCAAATCACTTCCTACTAGAGCAACCTTTTCTAACAAATCAGCAAAATTTACTTCTTCGGTTTCTAATTCTCCTTTATCGTCTATTGAATTACTTGTCCAATTGTAAGAGTCTACATTTTGACCTAATAAGGTTACTTCCTTATATCCTCTATCGTATAAATCCTGTGCTTCTGCCAAAATAGATCGATAGTCTCTGCTGCGCTCTCTACCTCTAGTAAAAGGCACAACACAAAACGTACACATATTATTACAACCACGCATAATAGAAATAAAAGCACTCACTCCATTACTATCTAAGCGTACAGGAGAAATATCTGCATACGTCTCTTCTCGTGACAGTAAAACGTTTACTGCTTTTTGTCCTCCGCTAGCTTCGGCAATTAAATTAGGTAAGGAACGGTAAGCATCAGGACCAACTACCATGTCCACAAGTTTTTCTTCTTCTAGTAGTTTTGCTTTTAATCGTTCAGCCATGCAACCCAATACGCCTACTAAGGGTCGTTGACTTTTCTTTTTCTTTTTTAAGCCTTTAAAATGAGTTAACCTATTGCGTACTGTTTGCTCCGCTTTATCTCTTATCGAACAAGTATTTAAAAGAATCAAATTGGCTTCGGTAAAATCTTTGGTGGCACCATAACCGCTTTCGTATAGTATACTCGCTATGATTTCGCTATCATTAAAATTCATAGCACAGCCATAACTTTCTATGTAAAACTTTTTCTCAAACTGATTGATTTTATCAATCGGTTCAAAAGCTTCACCTTGTTTTTTCTCATCTAATAACTCTCCTCTCGAACTCATTATGGTTGCCAAAATTAGCCCTATTCCAGCGATTAGAAATATTTTGACCAAAGCCTTTATGGCAAATCCTTAGTTAAGAGCTCCAAGACGCTTTTCTAACACCAAAAATATTATTATATTAAGCCTACTTAAAAATTATAAATTATGGTAAACGCAAAACATATGGCCACCTTTTTATTAGGTGCTGCAGCAGGAGCTGCCTTCTTAAAGTACAAAACAATGTCTGAAGAAGAGAAAGAAGAAATGACGGAAAAATTCAAGGCAAAAGCCGAAGAATTTAAAACACAAGCATCTGAGGCCGCCGAAAAGACGGAAGGTTACTTTGAAGAATTGATGGGCAAAAGTGGCGATGCAATGAAAGACATCATGGAAACCACCGAAGGATTTTTTGAAGAGCTTTTTGCCCAGAAAAAAGAAACAGACGCAGGAGATAAAACTGTATAATGACCAGCTAAGGCTTAGTGATGTTAACGCTTAGCCTTTCTTTCACACTTGCTATAAAACTCCGTTAAAAAAATTAAGAACAGTTTTTTGAATTAGGATTCATTCCTAATTTTGAGCAAAACAATAAGACACATGAAGAGAATATTTGGAATAATTTTAGTGGCAGCACTAACCACAATTACAACATTAGCAATTGCAAAAAGTTTCTTTTTTAATACTAAAAAAGAAGTAGCTCAAATTAATAACCACGGCTATGAAATGAAAAACACAAGCTTTAATGAAGAAACTCCTGCACCAATACCTCACGGAGGCGGTTATGTAAACTTAGAAACAGCTGCAGAAAAATCAACGAAAGCAGTTGTACATATCAAAACAAAATCTAAAGCAAGAGCTACTAGCTATAATAATGATCCTTTTCAAGACATGTTTGGAAGTTTTTTTGGTCAAAGAATGCAAAGACAACCTCAGTCCTCTTCAGGTTCGGGTGTAATCATTTCAGGCGATGGTTTTATAGTAACTAATAACCACGTAATAGATGGAGCAAGCGAAGTAGAAGTAACTTTTAAAAACAAACGAACTGTGACCGCAAAAGTTGTAGGAAAAGATGCAGCTTTTGATTTAGCTGTTTTAAAAGTAGAAGAAAAAAACCTTCCTACACTTAGCTACGGCAACTCTGACAATGTAAAATTAGGCGAGTGGGTTTTGGCAGTAGGTTATCCTTTAAATTTAGAGACTACAGTTACAGCGGGTATCGTAAGCGCAAAGCATAGGAATATAGGAATCAATCAGCGTAAAAGCGGAACGGGTGCAGTAGAAAGTTTTATTCAAACCGATGCAGCGGTAAACCCTGGAAACTCAGGCGGTGCGCTTGTAAATGCAAGAGGCGAATTGATAGGAATCAACTCGGCAATTGCTTCTCCAACCGGTAGCTATGCAGGTTATTCTTACGCAATACCTGCTAACTTGGTAAAAAAGGTAGTAAATGACATGATTGAGTACGGTAATGTACAACGTGCCTACCTTGGAGTAAACTTTATAGATGGTAAAAGCGCTACAAAAGAAATGCGCGAAAAGTACAACCTTGATAATATTGAAGGTGTAGTAGTAGCAAATGTTGTAGAACAAAGCGGTGCTTCTAAAGCAGGTTTAAAAGAAGGCGACGTAATCAAAAGTATTAATAACAAACCGATACGCACAGGTACGCAATTGCAAGAGCGTATTGCAGGTAAACGTCCTGGTGAGCGTGTAAATTTACTTATTGACCGCAATGGAAGACAACTTACCAAAAGCGTAGAGCTAAGAAATAACTTAGGCAATACTAAAATTGTAAAAAAACAAGCCACTGCGGTTTTTGAAAATTTAGGTGCAAGCTTTAGAGATTTAAGTAGCAGCGAAAAAAGAAGATATAATTCTACAGGCGTAGTAGTTGCGGATTTACAGCGAGGTGTAATGGCCTATTCGCGTATAAAGAAAGGCTTTATTATTACAAGCGTAAATGAAAGCCCTATTAAAAACGTAGCAGAATTAAAAAAGGCATTTAACTCAAATCAAAAAGATTTTCAAGTAGGAGGTTTTTATCCTGGATCAGGCAGTAACTACTTCTATAGTTTTAGAATGCAATAAGTTCTATTACAAACTATTATTTATAAAGAGGGCTCATTTTATGAGCCCTCTTTTTTTGTATATTTAAAGAATCAATGAAGTCATTTCCCCAGAATTTCATCAACTATTTAGTTGCACTAATTTTGAGCCTTACTAATGCAATCGTTCTTGGATTATTGTTAGATCATATTTTAACTAACCTTGAAATAGATATGGCATGGATATTTCTTATCCCTAACCTTCTTGTGATCTTTCCTACTTACTACATTTTATTCTTTCTAATCCTCGATGGCGTAAGGCACTATTCAAAAAAAGTAGGCTTTCCCAAAAATTGGGCTAGTATAATAATCAATTGTATACTTTTTAGTCTTATTCTATTTCAATACAAATACTTCGTGCTAGATGCTTAATAAAATTCTTAGTTTTTTAATATGTGGCACGCCAATTGACCTATATAGTATAGCTACTCTGGTATGAGTATAACTACCCAATTTACTGACAAAAAGATACTTATATATGAGTTTTGACCGACAATATTTCGCAAATCAAGGAGAAGATATGGATGTTATGCCAATAGTTCCGCTTACAGAAGAAGAACTAAGTGATGAAGAGAAAAAAAATCTCCCTACCGAGGGTTTGACCATTCTTACCTTACGCAATATGGTATTATTCCCAAATGTAGTAATTCCCATTACAGTTTCGCGTGAGAAATCAATGAAGGCAGTAAAATTTGCTGATAAAAATGGAAAATACATTGGTGTACTTGCGCAGCGTGATGATAAGGTAGATCAGCCAAAGGGAGGTGATTTATATACCAAAGGAACTCTTGCTCAAATCATTAAGACCATTAAAATGCCTGATGATAGCATCACCATTTTTATTCGTGGTCAAGTACGATTTGAGGTTACGCAATTCTCACAGGAAGAACCATTCTTTAAAGCAGATGTAAATTATCTTGAAGATAAAATGCCTAAACCCAATAAGGAGTTTAAGGCAATGACAGATAATGTGCGTGATATGGCGGAGCAGATTATGAAAAAATCTCAAAATGTACCGCCGGAAGCAGGGATCATTCTTAAGAATATTGAAAATGTGGCTTTCCTAAATCACTTTATATCTTCTAACCTAAATAGCACCTTGGTTGAAAAACAAGAGATGCTTGAAATGGATGATTTCCAAAAAAGGACTGAAATGCTTTTGCAACTATTGCAAGTAGAACTGCATCATGTAGAATTAAAAAATAAAATTACGGATCGTACCAAGCAAGATATTGATAAGCAACAGCGAGAATATTTTTTGCAGCAACAAATGAAATCTATCAAAGAAGAGCTAGGTGGCGATAGCAATGATAGAGAGATTAAAGACCTGGTACAACGTGCTGAGAAGGTAAAACTTAGCAAAACGGCAAAAGAACTTTTTGATAAAAGTATCTCTAAGCTTGAGCGCATGCACCCTACTACACCTGACTACTCTATTACGTATAATCATTTGGACCTTGTATTGGACCTACCTTGGGATACCTATACTACTGATACCTATGACATACCTAAAGCAAGAAAAATACTAGATAGTGATCATTATGGTATGCATAAAATAAAGGACCGCTTATTAGAGTACCTAGCAGTACTTAAGCTCAAAGGTGATATGAAGTCTCCTATACTTTGTTTTGTAGGCCCTCCAGGTATTGGAAAAACATCTCTTGGTAAAAGTATAGCACACGCTATCAATCGTAAATACACAAGATTGAGCATGGGCGGAATGCATGATGAGAGTGAACTTCGCGGTCACCGCAAAACATATATTGGCGCTATGCCAGGTCGTTTAATTCAATCTCTGAGAAAAGTAAAAACATCAAATCCCGTATTTATACTTGATGAAATTGATAAAATAGGTAACAACTTTAGAGGTGACCCCAGCTCGGCACTATTAGAAGTATTGGATCCCGAACAGAATCACACCTTTTATGATAATTACTTAGAGCTTGAGTATGATTTAAGTAAGGTCCTTTTTATAGCTACTGCAAATAGTTTGCAAGACATTCAACCTGCGTTGCGTGATCGTTTAGAAATTATACATTTAAATGGTTATGCTGTAGAGGAGAAAATTGAAATTGCCAAGAAGCACTTAATTCCTAAACAGAAAGAAGCGCATGGCTTAAAAAACCATAAAATAGTAATGGGCAATCCTTCAGTAAGAAAAATTATTGAGGACTATTCCCGCGAAAGTGGTGTAAGAGAACTAGATAGGCAAATAGCGTCCGTAATGCGCAATATTGCCATGCGTGTAGCAACCAATCCTAGAAAAAAAGAATTCAAACTGGCTCCAGAAGATATTGTTGAAATATTAGGCAAGGCTAAATACAATATTGAATTGTATAAAAAAGATAATCCGACCGGTGTAGCCGTAGGATTAGCTTGGACTTATGTTGGCGGAGATATCCTATTCATAGAAACAGCTATGAGTAAAGGAAAAGCAGGCTTAACCCTTACAGGAAATTTGGGTAACGTAATGAAAGAAAGCGCCATGACCGCATTAACTTTTTTGAAAGCACATGCTGAACAATTTAATATAAAAGAGGGCGTATTGGAGAATAATCATTTTCATATACATGTACCAGAAGGCGCTACTCCAAAAGATGGACCAAGTGCTGGTGTAACCATGCTTACTTCCTTATATTCAATCATAACAGGTAAAAAAGTAAAAAAGAATGTGGCCATGAGTGGCGAAATTACTTTGAGAGGGCAAGTATTACCAGTAGGTGGAATCAAAGAAAAAATATTAGCTGCTAAGCGTGCAGGTATCAAAACCATAGTCCTTTGTAAGGATAATGAAAAAGACATTCTTGAAATACCGCAGGAGTTTATACGCGGTTTAAAATTCCACTATGTAGATAAAATGGCAGAGGTACTTCAATTGGCATTTTAAGTAGGAATGTAATTAAAAAAAGGCTGTCTAAATAGACAGCCTTTTTAAATATCTTGTATTTACTTTTTATCGTTTCACTACTTTAGAAGTAACTACTCCATTAGAAGAGCTAAGCGATACCATATAAACACCTTTTGAAAGAGTTGATAAGTCAACACTTAATTTATTTTCTCCTATTTGTAAATCAGCAAATGTAGATTTGATAACTCTGCCATTCAAGCTTGTTACTTTAATCATTCCTTCACCCGCTTTAGTAGCATTATAATTAATAGTTGCTACAGTGTTTACTGGATTAGGATAAATGTTCAATCTATTAGCTGCAGCCTGTTCAAAGTCTTTAGTTGTTGTAGGCCATTGAGTAGCTAACGTTGTAGAAAGGAATGTTCCTCTACCATATGTACCCGTATAAATTACATCGCCTGCATAGTAACCATTTGTGCCATTCAAGAAAGGTTTTACAGCTATTTGTAATACTGCAGCTCTTGGGTGCCATTCAGCCTCAGGTCCTGTAGCAATATTATTTAACTCAGTCCAAGAAGCACCTCCATTATCCGTACCCCATACACCTAAGTCAGTACCTACTAAATAACTATTAGGTTGGCTTAAGATAGCCGCTGAATATACCGGCATTGATGGTAAACGACCTGCTCCTACACCTTGTATTGAAGTTACAGTAGGCGTTGGAGCCAGTGCATTTGTTGAACGAAATACATGATTTGCAACACCATATCTTGGTGTAGTAATCAATAATTCACTACCTGTTGCATTACACTCTAAATCTGTAATTTGACCAGACCATGGTCCTGTGATTTGAGTTGTTACAAAGTTTGAATCTTGCGCAAACCCATCTGTTAATAAATTTGAGACTGTATCATCGTACACATATTTTGTTCCAAATAAATCAATATTTGTGATTCTGTAAACCTGTCCTCCTGAAGTACCTACAAAAGCAGTACTACCATCATCACTTAAGGCAATAGCAGAATAACGTGCTCCCGTACGAGTATGTAATGGGAACCAGATATTTGATTCCGGACTCACTGCATTTTGACTAAACCAAACATTATTATTTAAACCAATAAATAAAACAGATTTAGTTACGGTTCCATTAAAATTTTCTTGTAAGGTTACTGGAGAAATCCATGGTCCGCCTTCGTCAGGACTTCCATCAGCATTATTTAAAGGTAAATTATCAATATTTTTATCAAAAGCTGATTGGAAAGCCGCTGTGCTTGATCCTCCATCTCTTGCCACTCGAAGAACGCCTAACTGAGATGTTCCAAACAAAAAGTTTGTGTTGATATCACTTGCTGCTCCTCTCATACCATCGCCGCCCATTGCATCTTTACTTTGGTTTGGTGAGTTTTGAACTGAGCCATTGATTAAGTTTGTGCCATTATCCTGCGTACCAAAAATTATATGACCTAAGCTATTAGCAGCTACACCATAACATTGTGCTGTAGCATAGTTCTTATTTTTTTCAACAAAAAATGGTGTTGGTACAGTACAATCTGTAGTTTTAAAGAACCCACCATCAGTAAGCACATACATTTCGTTTGGATTACTTGTACTAAATTCAATACCATGCATATCCGCATGTACGTATGTACCACCGCTTACACTATTCGATGACTTAACCCAATAGGCAATAGGCTGCCAAACTGATGTAGCTCCGTCAAAACGATATAAGTCTAACTGACCACCTACAAAAATTAATTCAGGATTTGTTGGGTGTACTCCAAGTGCTATATTGTAACCACCTTGATCCCCTAAAGGATTAAATGCTTGTGATCCACCCTGTCCAATCACAGTCCAGTTTTGCCCTTTATCGGTTGATCTATAAATTCCTTTTGTTTGCCCACCAGTACTCATTACACAATACAAGTAATTTTCGTTACTAGGAGCAACTGCTACTTCAATTCTGTTAATACCGCTTGAACCAGGTAAACCACGCGAAGTAGAATTAATACCTAAAGTAAAATTAGCCCCGCCGTCAACAGACAAAAACATTTGTGAACCACTTGAAGCTAAAACAACGTTACCATTAGTAGATACACTTACATCCAACATTGGAATTGAAGCTACTATAGGGGTCCAAGTTGTTCCGCCATTTTTAGTCTCATAAAAACCACGGCCCAAGGCTGCATATATATGATTAGCATCATTTGGATCTGAAGCTAATCTATTAATATAAGACCATATACCAGTCGTATTATCAAAAGCTGGCTTAGTGGCTGGTAAAAGACTAGCCGTTAAACCACCATCAGTAGATTTAAAAATTCCACCGCCTGGCATACTTCCGTTCATTCCTGTTCCGCTAATATCAGCAAAGCTTTCTCCTGTACCGTAATAAATATCTCCATTAGGAGCTTGCGTAATTGTACTTACACTCATTCGAGTTGAAGAATCAAATCCTGCCATTCCGCTCCAAGTATCTCCACCATCTGTTGATGACCAGAAACCACCCGTAACTTGCCCCATATATAGTTTGCTAGGGTTATTTACATCTATTTGTAAAGCTCTTGTTCTTCCCCCAATATTATCAGGTCCTCGCTCTTGCCATTCTAAATTAGGCAATGCAGTTGTTTTGCTTACATTGTTTCTATTAATCTTTACTTGACGCAAAGCATCTTCAATATCCTCAGCCTCAATATTTCCGGTCAATGGATTTGCTCTCATTTCCTGAAAAAAGTCAAAGCTTCCTTGTGCTTCAGCTGCTTCTTTAACAGACTTTTCCGCTTTCGCTTTTGCGAAATAGCTATTGTACTTTTTTTCTGTATCCAAAGTCAAGGCAATGGTAAGAATAAGGGCTGCTCCAAGAGCAGATAGTAGTATAGATTTAATATTCATTTCTAAGTATTTTAACAGGGCTAAAGTACGCTTTATTAATCACTTTATGAAAATAAAGTATATCACATTTGGGTAAAATTATTATGACAATCCAATGCATCATTTAAAATTAATCCCATAAATTTGGGAAAGTAAAATATAGATAGTGATGAGCGATTACAATAATGAGAATATATTTAGCAAAAGACTAAGAGCAGGGAAAAGAAGAACCTATTTTTTTGACGTTAGAACAACAAAAAACAACGATTACTTTGTAACCCTTACTGAAAGCAAGAAGAGATACGATAGCGAAGGCTATGATCGTCATAAGATTTTTTTATATAAAGAAGACTTTAATAAGTTTATTGATGCGCTTAATGAAACTATTAATCATGTAAAAACTGAATTAATGCCAGATTTTGACTTTGACGCTTTTAGTCATGATGATTTTACCCCGCCTCCTCATACTGCATCAGCACCTGTAGAGATTGTTCCATTAGCAGTAGAAAACACACCTGAAGCTACGCAGGTTGAAGCGGTGGCCTATGAACAAGCCGAAGAAATTAAAACTCCGGCCATTGAGCAACCAACCCTAGCCGACAATAAGGAGGTAGAGAATCCTTCGGCCAATGACGATGCGCAGACTTGGTAAGTTTGGCCACTAAGAGATTCTTAGCATTTACAATCAAGGTTATCTTATATTAAAAGATTACTTTCGTTTTTTCAATTATACTATGCAGAAAAACATTCGCAACTTTTGCATTATTGCACATATTGACCATGGTAAAAGTACCTTGGCAGATAGATTATTAGAGCATACTCAAAGCGTTGGAGAGCGCGATATGAAAAATCAGCTCCTTGATGATATGGACCTCGAACGTGAGAAAGGGATTACTATTAAAAGTCATGCCATACAAATTGACTATGAGCGGGACGGTACGCAATACACCTTAAACTTAATAGATACACCTGGGCACGTTGACTTTAGTTATGAGGTAAGTCGTGCTTTAGCTGCTTGCGAAGGAGCTTTATTATTAGTAGATGCAGCGCAAGGTATTCAGGCACAAACAATTAGCAATCTTTACTTAGCCATTGAAAATGATTTAGAAATCATACCAGTGATTAATAAAATTGACATGGAAGGTGCAATGATTGAGGAGGTGCAAGATCAAATCATTGATTTGATAGGTGGCAAAAAAGAAGATATTCTTTTGGCAAGTGCCAAAAACGGTATTGGGATTGATGAAATATTAGAAGCGGTTATAAAAAGAATTCCAGCGCCAAACGGTGATGAAAAAGAATCTTTACAGGCGCTAATTTTTGATAGTGTATTTAATAGCTTTAGAGGGATTATTATTTATTATAGAATATTTAGAGGAACGATTAGCAAAGGTGAAAAAATCAAATTCCTTAATATGGATAGTGATTATACCGCCGATGAAATTGGAGTATTAAAACTAAAACCTGAGCCAAAGGAAATTTTAAAGGCAGGCGATGTAGGTTATATAATTACCGGTATAAAAAACGCCAAAGAAGTAAAAGTAGGTGATACAATTACAAGTGCCACAAATCCTACAACCCTTGCTGTAAAAGGATATGAAGAAGTAAAACCAATGGTTTTTGCAGGTATTTTCCCAGTTAATACCGATGATTTTGAGGAATTAAGAGAGTGTATGGAAAAGCTTCAATTAAACGATGCTTCCCTCACATTTGAACTAGAAACTTCGCAGGCATTAGGCTTTGGTTTCCGTTGTGGTTTCCTTGGTTTATTGCACATGGAAATTATTCAAGAACGTTTGGATCGAGAGTATAATCAAATGGTTATTACCACGGTTCCTAACGTAAGCTTCATAGCACATACGACTAAGGATGAAATTGTCACAGTAAATAATCCTTCTGAGATGCCGGCTGCTAATTTGTTACAACGCATTGAAGAGCCATTTATCAAAGGGCAAATTATTACAAAACCTGAGTACATTGGTAATATTATGAACCTATGCATTGGCAAGCGTGGCGTAATTCTTCATCAAAACTATATTACCGAAAGCCGTGTAGAACTTGAATTTGAGCTTCCTTTGACTGAGATTGTATTTGATTTTTATGATAAATTAAAAAGCCAAACACGTGGTTATGCTTCATTTGACTATACACCTATTGGTTATAGAGATAGTGACATCATAAAAATGGATATTCTATTAAACAGTGAAAAAGTAGATGCACTAAGCGCTTTAATTCACAGAGATAGAGCGCAAGACTTTGGGCGTAAATTATGTGATAAACTTAAAGAACTTTTGCCTCGTCAGCAGTTTTTAATTGCGATACAAGCAGCTGTAGGCGCTAAGATATTAGCTCGTACTAATATTTCTGCTATGCGTAAAGATGTAACTGCGAAGTGTTATGGTGGAGATATCTCGCGTAAACGTAAATTACTTGAAAAACAAAAAGAAGGTAAAAAACGTATGCGTCAAATAGGTAATGTTGAGATCCCTCAGGAAGCTTTTTTGGCGGTGCTAAAACTTGATGACTAAAGGCTTTGGGGTGTAAAGTAAATGTCAAAGGATAAATTGCATTTGTTCATTTGCCAAACTAAGCTCATATTTGAGGTATAAAAATTGAATTTTATGAAAAAAATGAAAACGTATTTAATGACTGCAATGCTAGGTGTTGCAACATTGTCAATGGTATTTACATCATGTACAGAAGATAAATGTAAAGATGTAGTTTGTGAAAATGGAGGATTATGTAACGTTGATGACGGTACGTGTGATTGTCCTGCAGGTTATGAAGGCGAATCTTGTGAGTCTTTATCAAAAACTAAATTCATCAAAAACTGGAACGCAACTGATACTGAAACTGGATCTACAACTCCATTAGTATACACTTGTTTAATAGCAGATGGTGCTACAATTGATGACGTAATTGTTTCTGCTGATTTTAGCGATTCTTATTTCACTAATACTATTAGCGCTACTGTAACAGGAAATACAATTACAATACCTAACCAACAACCAGATAACGATGGTTACTCTGTAACTGGATCTGGTACTTATAATGAAACTACTGGTAATATTGACTGGGATTACTCAATCACTGAAATAGCTACTATCAGTACATTGACTTATACTGGTGCTTGGAACTAAATCTAGCTCCTAATTAAACATTTTAAACCACCCGCTGTGCGGGTGGTTTCTTTTTTGTACATGCCTTAAAATTGTCTTTTTATTTTACTTGTAACTTCATACTTATTCATTAAGCTTACGACCTTAGTATTATAAAGAAAGGTAACCTTTAGGCTTAAGGTCAATATAATTAAAGAATAAGCATAGTAATAAAGAGCATGAAAAAAGCCATTATGCTTGAGCATAATGGCTTAGTTATTTAAAAAAGATTAGAAATTATTTTTTAAAACGATCTCCCTTCTTTTTAGTTGCTTCTGGAGTAACTACTTTCTTTTCAGTTGTTTTCTTAAAACGATCCGCTTTCTTTTGCGTCTCTTCTTTAGTTACAACTTTCTTCCCTCCTTTATTATTAAAACGATCCGCTTTAGGATTTGTTTTAGGAGCAGGTGGTGCTTTTTTCACTACCTTTTTCTTTGGTACTACTTTTTTCTTAGCCGCTGGAGCAGGTGCCGGAGCTGGTGCAGGCGCAGGTGCTGTTACCACACGAGCCGGCTTATTTGCTTCAGCCAATAATATTTTATCCGCTTCCATATTAGCTGCCGCTAACAAATCAGCATCACATTGTGCTTCCATTTCAGCTTTTCTTTGATCTACCAACTCAGTTACTTTTGCATCAATTTCAGCATCCGTAGGTTGTTTCATTTCAGTTTTACAAGCTGCAAAGGTTAACAATGCTGCTCCTGCTATTATTACTTTCTTATTTATTTTCATATCGTTACTTTTTAAAATTTAAAAATTACTGAGCAGCTGCTGCTGTTCTGCGGGCGTATAAAATTGAATCTGTTGTTGCTTTTAATTCCGTAGTCATACGAGCTTCACAACTAGCAGTATATTCTTCACTAGCTTGCTCAATTAAAACTGCAGATCGCTCTTGAACTTTTAAGTTCAAAGCATCTTGGTCAACCTGTGCTTCTCCACAAGATGCCATCCCGAAACAGATAACTGCAACAGAGAAAAGTAATTTGATTTTTTTCATAATAATGTCTATTTACCCTCAAATGTAAAAAAAGGAAATGGCAATAACCAATTTTAATTCAAAGTAGAAGTTAAAAATGCACCAATTGACTATAAACCCCCTTACTTATAAAGCATCTAAGCCAGGCAAATCCTTATCCTTATCAGAAATAATCATTTCCTGAATAGGGATTTTCCAGTCAATATTCAACTGTTTATCAGCCAGATTGATACCTCCTTCACTTTCTTTATTATAAAAATTATCGCATTTGTAAGAAAAAATTGTTCCTTCTTCAAGCACAGCGTATCCATGTGCAAAACCTCGAGGAATAAACAATTGATAATGATTCTTATCTGATAACTCCACAGAAAATGTTTTTAGATATGTTTTTGAGTCTTTTCTGCAATCTACTACTACGTCTAATACACTTCCTTTAACTACACTTACTAGTTTTGCTTGTGCATGTGTACCTTTTTGAAAGTGCAAACCACGCACAACACCATAATCTGATTTTGCTCGATTATCCTGGACAAAATTTATAGTAGTACCCAGCGCTTGTTCAAACGTTGCTTTATTAAAGCTCTCATAAAAGTATCCCCTACTATCCTCAAAAATTGTTGGTTTAATGAGCTTGCAATCCTTTAAGCTTGTTTCTTCTATTTGCATTATTATATTATTTCAAATAATTCATTAAGAGCTGCAATTTCATAGGTCGCCCCTTTATTATTCTCCCTTTTTTTAGGGTTAAAATATACTTGATCTATACCAGCATTTTGTGCGCCAACTATATCTACATCATAATGATCTCCTATCATTAAGCTATTTTCAGCTTTGGCATTTGTAGCTTGTAATGCATATTCAAAAATCTCAGGCTTTGGCTTAGATGCCATAGCAACTTCCGAACTTATCATTACATCAAAAAAATGTTCAATCCCTGACTGTTTAATTTTTTTCTTCTGTGTTCCTTCAAATCCGTTGGTTATTAAATGCAACTCATATTTTTTATCAAGGCAATATTGTAAGACTTCTTTTGCATTATCAAATAAATAAGTTTTGGTAGGTAAAATTTCTAAATAGCTTTCTCCTAATTGTTTAGAAAGAGCGTCATCAAACTTTTTAAACTCCAAAAATGTTGATTGCATTCGTTTCCAACGCAAATCTTCTCGGCTTACAAAGCCTTTTCTAAAACGATCCCAATACTTATAATTTATTTCTTTGTAAATAGGATAAAACTCATCATAAGTAACTTCTAAAAAGTCTCCAACTTTTAGTTTATCGTAAGCCTCATGCATTGCTTCCTCAGAATTTTTTTCAAAATCCCAAAGTGTATGATCTAAATCAAAAAAGATATGAGTGTATTTCATAATAGCTCGAACAAAGTAAAGAAATTTAAATGACTACTTTTGAAAAACTAACATTTGCTTCTAAAAAAACTTCTTCCTGTTATGAATAAAATATTCACCACTTTTGTTATTTTACTTCTCATATCGCATACTTCAATTGCGGATAAACGAAATGCTCTTTTCCTTGGCAATAGTTACACTTATTTTAATGGTGGAATGCAAAATATGATTGCCAACATAGCAACATCCTTAGGCGATACACTTACTCATGATAACAATACTCCAGGTGGCTATACAGCTAACCAACATTCAACCAATGCCACAACGATCAGTAAAATAATACAAGGTGGTTGGGATTATGTAGCTATTCAATGTCAAAGTCAAGAGCCTTCATTTTCTACAGCCCAAGTATTGGCTCAAACCTACCCTTATGTAATGACTTTGGATAGTCTTATCCAAGCTAATAATACCTGTGCTGAAACTGTGATGTTTATGACTTGGGGGCGGATGAATGGAGATTTGCAAAATTATCCAAATGATACATACGATGCCATGCAACAACGTTTGCGCAATGGCTATACTTTATTTGCTGATAGTGCACATGCTACTATTTCACCTGTAGGTGCAGCTTGGAAGGTAATGCGAGATAATCACGCAGGGATTAATTTATATAACGCTGATGGCTCTCATCCATCTGTGAATGGTACCTACCTAGCAGCTTGCGTTTTTTATTGTACCATGTTCAAAAAAAGTTGTGTGGGAAGCCAATATCTACCTTCTGGTGTAGGAAATGGCGATGCTCTAAGTATGCAACAAGTTGCAAGTTCTGTAGTGCTGGATAGCTTAGAAAATTGGCAGCAGTATGGCGGCATCCCGGATGCTAGTTTTACAATCATTCCTCAACTTGGATTTTATAATCAGATAGTTTGTACAAACTCTTCATTGCGCTATTCAAATAGTTCTTGGAATTTTGGAGATGGATCACCTGTTAATAATTCTACAAGCCCTAATCATACCTTTCCAATTGGTACAGGAACTTATACCATTTGTCTAACAGTAACCTCATTATGTGGCAAAACAGACAGTATATGTCAAACCATAATGATTAGCCCGAGTAATAATTCTAATTACTCAACAACTCATAAAATAAGAATAACTCAATATGGAGATGAAATTAAAATAGATAATGACTTTGGAAATTCTGAATTGAGCTTTCTTGATATTAATGGAAGAAGAATATATCATGGTTCATTGAAAATTGGAAGCCAATCTATTAATTTAAACCGATATGCTAAGGGTATTTATATTCTTCAAGTAAAAAAAAGGAACGAATTACTTAAGCTACACAAGGTGCATAATTACTAGCGTCCTGTAATTTTTGCCCTTACGGTTTTGGCTCTTACCTTTGGCAAAATTTTTATTACATGTCTTTATTAATAACGGGTACAATGGCTTTTGATGCAATCGAAACGCCTTTTGGAAAAACAGATAAAATCATTGGTGGTTCAGCAACTTATGCTGCGTGGAGCGCGTCTCATTTCACTAAACCAATTCAGCAGATTTCTATTATAGGCGGAGACTTTCCTAAAGAGGAGATTAAGGCATTAGAAGATCGTGGAGTTCAATTTGAAGGTGTAGATGTAATTGAAGATGAAAAATCATTTTTTTGGAGTGGAAAGTATCATGAAGATATGAATACACGTGACACATTAGTTACCGACCTAAATGTGTTGGAGAAATTTGACCCACAAGTTCCTGCTTCTTACCAAGGATCAAAGTATGTAATGCTTGGAAACCTTGCTCCAAATGTACAATTGCAAGTTATTGAGCAATTGACTGAGAAACCTGAACTTATTGTATTAGATACAATGAACTTCTGGATGGATATAGCAATGGATGGCTTGAAAGATGTTTTGAAAAAAGTTGACCTTTTAATGGTGAATGATAGTGAAGCACGTCAATTAAGCGGCGAATACAGTTTAGTTAAAGCTGCGGCTAAAATAAAAGCCATGGGGCCTAAATACTTAATTATTAAAAAAGGTGAGCATGGTGCATTGCTTTTCCATGATGAGAAAATGTTTTTTGCTCCTGCCCTACCATTAGCTGATGTATTTGACCCAACAGGAGCAGGAGATACTTTTGCCGGCGGTTTTATGGGACACATTGCTAAAACAGGAGATATCTCCTTTGAAAATATGAAACTAGCCGTAATTATCGGCTCTGCTATGGCAAGTTTTGTTGTAGAAAAATTTGGAGTAGAACGTGTAAGAGAAGTATCACAAAGTGATATTGAAGGTCGTATACAGCAATTTGTGGAACTGGTAAACTTTGACACTCAGAATATCTAATTCTGCCACAAGTAGGAATGCCTTTTTAATGTATTTTTGTAATTCTAAATCATGAGCGAGCAAGCAGAAAAGTTTAAGGTAAAAATTGATAATATTTCAGTTGAAGTAGAACCTGGTACTACCATACTACAAGCAGCACGTGAGATTGGTGGCGATGTAACTCCACCCGCAATGTGCTATTACAGCAAGCTAGAAGGCAGCGGAGGAAAATGCCGTACATGCTTAGTTGAAGTAAGTAAAGGGAGTGATAGAGACGAACGTCCAATGCCTAAGCTTATGGCTAGCTGTCGTACGCAAGTGATGGATGGTATGGAAGTAAAAAATATTACTTCTGAAAGAGTAAAAGAAGCACGAGCTGGTGTAGTTGAATTTCTTTTAATGAATCACCCTTTAGATTGTCCAATATGTGATCAGGCAGGTGAATGTCATTTACAAGACTTAGGTTATGAGCACGGCGCAGAAGGAACGCGTTATGAATTTGAAAGAAGAACCTTTAAAAAAGAAAATTTTGGCCCTTATATCCAACTGCATATGACACGTTGCATTTTATGCTATCGTTGTACCTATGTAGCGGATCAATTAACTGATAGTCGTGGTCATGGAATTGTAGACCGTGGAGATCATGCTGCAATTTCTACCTACATTGAAAAAGCAGTTGATAATGATTTTAGCGGAAATATGATTGATGTATGTCCCGTTGGAGCGTTAACTGATAAAACATTCCGATTTAAAAATCGAGTATGGTTTACCAAACCAGTATATGCACATAGAGATTGTGACAAATGTTGTGGTGAAGTAACTTTATGGAATAGAGGTGAAAATGTCCTACGTGCTACCGCACGAAAAGATGAGTGGGGTGAAGTGAAAGACTCTCAAAAGGACGGAAAGCCAGGTTGGATATGCAATACTTGTAGATTTGACAAAAAGAAAACAGATGAATGGACAATTGAAGGCCCAGCAGATGTAAGCCGTCATAGTGTTATCAATCAAGGACATCATAGTGGTACTTTTTCGAAGGGGGAAGAAACCTTCAGCAAAATCATGCAAGGCCGCAAACCAAAATTACTTATGGATATTCATGACGTAAGTGAAGTGAATAAAAAACAATAGTTTACTTCATGTTAGAAAAATTGAAAAAAAAGTGGAAGGTTAGTAACCTAGATTTGTTTCTAATATTCTGCGTATTTGGTATTACGGGTTCCACTACTGCTTACATTTCAAAAGCAATAACTAAATGGGTTGGAGTTTCCGATGCCATTACTTGGTCAGGTGATTGGTGGATTGGTTTTGGATTAAGAGTAGGTATGCTAATTTTTGGGTATCAAATTATCATACTTATTGTTTCAATTCCTTTTGGTCAATTTAAGTTTTTCTGGAATTATGAAAAAAAGATTCTTAGAAAAATGCGTTTGCTTAAGGATGAACCGACTATCTAATTTGCAAGCTTGCCCCCTATCAAAGCTAACGGAATTTGCACCAATGAAATTCCCAGACCTAACACCCAAGGAAAGTCAAAAGTTATTGCCATAAAAACCAATATAACTACTGAAAAAAGTCCAACGCCTAAGGCGGCATCACTTTTTCTACCTTTAGCAATACGTGCTGCAGTATAAGCACCCGATAAAGCCCCTAAGGCAGTTGCCAAAATAATAGCTAAGATTGCCCGCAGAGGCAAAGCATGCAAGTAGGAGGTATACAATTCCCTAGTTATATTTTCATCCAACTCATTATAAGAAAATATTGCAGGAGCAAAAGATTGAAAAAAAATAGCGACGCAATAAGATACAAAAACACCTATGGCAAGGGCTAGAATAAAGCGCAGTGGACTTGTTTTCATTTTTCAAAGATATATTAAAGGACAGCATGTTTTAACTCAATGCTTTGTTTTATATTTTACATAAAGTACCTTTGATTTTTAAATTAATAATATGACTAAAAAGGTAATTTTATTTCTTAGTTTCTTAGCATTAAGCACAAGCACACTCTTCACTTCATGTTCAACCGACGATGACGATAATGACGTAACATCGACCTTGGCAAATATTATGGTTGTAAATGCCTCTCCCGGTTCTGCTGGTTATGACTTTTATATTGACGATGTATTACAAAACGCAAATGCCGTAAATTATAATGGAAGCTCACCTTATATTCAATCTGGGTCAGGCATGAAAAATCTTAAACTAAATGTAAATAGTACAGCTGTAAATATTATTGAGCGCGATGAAGATTTAGATTTAAACGGTAGCTACACTTTTATAACCATGGATTCTATAAGTAGAGTTGAATCAGCAATCATTTCTGATGACTTAAGTGATCCGGCGTTAGGTACAAGCCATTTACGCTTAATACACGCCTCTCACAATTCTCCATCTATTGATGTTGTAAACTTGGCAGATTCTTCTGTAGTGTTTGGAAATATCGCTTATAAAAATGCAACGGCATTTACACCTTTAAATGCGGGGTCATACGCTTTGGGTTATAGAGTAATTGGCGATTCTAATATTACTTCCTTGTCATCTCCTATTACACTAGCCAATCAAGGTATTTATACTATTGTAGTATCGGGTTACAACTCTGATACGTCAGGGACTGCTGTTTCTTCTTTAAACATTCAGTTTATTGACAACGTGCAATAAATCAAAATAAAAAATAGAAGATGAAAATCTCATGCTAAGGCGTAGGGTTTCCTTTTTTAAGGCATTGAATCAAATTGTCTTAAATGATGCATTGCATGTTTATTCAAGAGATGCACCTGTTCGTTTTTACTTAATTCTCCAAAGAAAGGATTCCCAATTCTAAGTTCGGGCTGTTCATATTCTTTAAAAAAGTTATCAATCTCAACTTGCAATTCATGTAACGAATCTGCTACGTTTTCGTGCGTTGGAGCCAAGGGTGTATTAGGCAGATTAGAATTGGGCGTATTGTCTCTAAATGGCTTTTCGCTCATCATAAACCTATACATCTTAGCCGTTAGTTCATCGCTTTGTTTATTTTCAAATATGATTTTACCACTTGCAATTTTAACCGAATGTGTCAAATGCTCTATCATTTGGTGTACATTCATTTTACCAAAAACAGCCTTGGTGTCTAAATCAATTTTAGATAATGTTGGCACCAAGACTTCTTTTAAAAATACTTCTTTCTCAGTCATTTAATTATTTTGTTTTGTCCCATGTTTTATAATCTAAAGGTGTCATTTTTTTTTGCTTAGCTATATCGCGTAAAGGATCGCATGCTTTAAGTTCGCCTTGCGCATCATTCGCTAATTGCTGATAAACTTGCGTTCCTTTAGTTTTCCAATGTATCATATCATCAGAAACTGATTTAATTACCTTAGCAGGATTACCAACGATTAAAGATCTTTTTTCAAAAGAAGACTTTGCTTTTAAGAAACTTAATGCACCTACAATACATTCATCGCCTAAAGTTACATTATCCATTATAACAGCATTCATACCTATTAGGCAATTCTTACCAATGGTAGCACCATGAATAATTGCGCCATGTCCAATATGAGCATTTTCTTTAAGCAGTACAGTAATACCGGGAAACATATGAATGGTACAATTCTCTTGCACATTGCAGCCATCTTCAATAATAATTTTTCCAAAATCTCCACGAATAGCAGCTCCCGGACCTACGTATACATTTTTACCTATAATTACATTACCCGTTACATTGGCTTGCTCATGCACAAAGGCACTTTCATCAACAACCGGCTTCACTCCTTTATATTCAAAAAACATGATTATCGTTTTAATAAAACTTTTTATTGGCAGCAGCCATTTCTCTTAACAAAGGTGAACACCGATAACGATCATCTCCAAATCTTTTATGCAATCCATCAAGATAATCTACACAGTTCTGGATCCCTTTTTCATCTGCCCATTCTAATAAGCCTTTAGGGTAATTTACACCATACTTCATTGCTTTATCAATATCATCACGACTTGCAATATTTAAAAATAAGGTGTCAGCTGCTTCATTAATAAGCATATAAACTACTCTATCTTTTATTTCCCGTAGTATATCATTCATTTCAGCTGTTGGAGTAAAATCTACTTGTGCTTTAGGATAAGTAAAAAAACCTCTTTGCGTTTTTCTTCCAAGCCAGTTGGCTTCTACCAAACGTTTTTGACTAAATGATGGCTTGTATCTTGGGTCATAATAAAATGATTTCCAAACAGTTTCTGTAACCTTATAATTTACATCATGACCTATCAAGTCAGTAAGTGTAAATGGCCCCATTCTAAATCCTGGATTGTCATTCGTTAATGTCCAGTCTATCAATTCAGGTGACCCAATCCCTTCTTCAAACATTTTTATTGCTTCGCTATAAAATGGTCTGGCCACTTTATTTACTATAAAACCTGGAGTATCCTTTGCAATTACGGTTACTTTACCCCAAGCATCTATCAGCTCCTTAGTTTGTTTTACAATTGCCTCATTGGTTTGTAAAGCTGGAATAATTTCTACTAGCTTCATGATAGGAGCAGGATTGAAAAAATGCACTCCAAGTACCCGGGTGCTATTTTTACAGGCCGAAGCAATTGAGGTTAATGAAAGCGATGAAGTATTACTTGCTAGTATGCAGGTATCACTTACAATATCTTCTAAGCTTTTAAATACGCTTTGTTTTACGTCTAAATTTTCTACGATTGCTTCTATTACGATATTACAATCTTTTAAGTCTTCTAGTTTATCAGTCCAGTGTATCCTTTGCTGCAATGCAACAGATGACTCCTCGGTAAATTTACCTTTGGCTACCAACTTAACCATTGTTGCTTTTAAACGCTCCTGAGCGCTATTAAGCACTTCAGTTTTAAGATCGTATACAAAAGTTATATGCTCGTTTTGAGCGGCCACTTGAGCAATTCCAGCTCCCATTGTTCCAGCTCCAATTATTCCTACTTTCATTCGTACTGCAAATTAAAAAATCCCTCCCGCAAAGCGAGAGGGATTGTAAGTTATTTTATTCGATTTATTAACGCATTAAGATTACGTCACCTTTAAACGTTTGTACATGACCATCAGCAAAGGCAGCTTTGATAATGTAATGATATGTACCATTATCTTGTGATTCACCTTTAAATGTACCATTCCAACCTCTATTATCCTTTGCGTTAAATACTTCTTGCCCCCAACGATTGTATACTCTAAACTCACTTACACGCTGGTAACCAAAGTTAGCAATACGGAACAAATCATTATTCCCATCACCATTAGGTGAGAAGGCAGTTGGTATAAACAAATTGTGAGAATAATCTACGATAACATATATCTCATCATTATTTCCACAACCATTTGCATCTAAACCATTTACGGTATACAATGCCGTTTCACTTGGCTGTATGCTAGGTGAAGAAATATTAGGATTATTCATCCCCCAACTAGGTGTCCAAGAATAACGAATCGCACCTTGAGCATTTAATTGTAATTCTTCTCCGTAACGTACCACCGCTGTATCACCATTAGTAATTACAACATTGGGTAGAGCCCAAACATTTACAGTAATACTAGCCGTATCTATACAACCATAGCTATCAGTACGCACTACAGTATATACGTGCGCTCCTGGCGTTGTAGGGGTAATTTCAGGAGTTGCACAATTTGTACAACTTAAATCAGCAGTACTTGAATTTGCATCTGCAAACCATGCAAAAGTCTCTCCAGCAGTAGTTCCTACACCAGAGGCTACCGCTCGTACTCTATCATTTAAACAAATTGTTTCTTCTAAAGGCGAAACCAATACATCATGATTTGACAATGATACTTCTACCGTATCCCAAACTAAACAACCATTACCACCTGTTGTATATACTACATATTTAGATGGGTTTGAATTGATATAAGCTTGAGCACTTTGTAAAGTAGAATCAAATACATAAGGACCAGACCATTGGAATAACCAAGGCGTAGCTGGTAAATCACAAGCGTACATTTCAATGTTTGGACGCATTGTAGAAATAGTAGGTAAGGTAGAACCTGGCGCATCAGGAATTTGACATCCTCCAAAAGGAGAAGTTGCTCCAATAAAACGATTGTCAGGTGCTGTAGTTGAAGAAGCTACTTCATCAATACCTACTGGGTTTAGGTTGAAGAAACATATATCAACTACTAAATTTTGAACTCCATCCCACACATAAGGTGTTTGCAATTCAAATGTATTTGTACCTAATTTAGTTTGATAATTAGCATTTTCAAATACTTTTTTAGTTAAACCTGAAGGTATAAAATTATTAATATCACTTACAAAAGTACAGCCCATATTAATTTCCATATTAAACTCTCCGAAGGATGTTTTATTAAGAACATCAAAACTAATTGAGTCAATTCTACGTGGACCATTCCAACCAATAGCAGCTAACTCAGCTTGAGTAAATATCAATTGACAACGACCACCATTATTACTTCCTAAGAATGGAGTTACATTAAAAGTAGAAGTTCCATTTGCCCCAATGGCACCCAGTGCACTTGGCGTAGCACAACTTATACCCTCAATACCACATGTATACGTAGGTGGTGGACCTGTAGGCACAGCATTTAAACTTGTAATACCTGGCTCACATAAAATATCTGGTGAGGCACTACCTGCTATGGTTACTGAAGTATCAATATATACTATAATTGTATCGCTATTCTTACAGGCTGATTGTGCATCAGTATTTACTATATAGGTGGTTGTCCTATCAGGCCGTACAAATGGATTTTGTGCATTTGGGTTACCTAAACCGTGTGGTGTTCCACTGTTACCTAATTCACTCCAAGTCCATTGTGTTACATCCTCTGGCCCTAAAGCTGGAAGGATTATAGAATCTCCTATAGCACAGATTGGTAAATCTGGGCCAGCACTAACACCACGTAGTACTTTAATAAGTACAACTAAATAAGATCTAAGAATAATTGGTTGACCATTTAAACAAGTAGAATCTACAAAGGTGATAATCAATGTATGATCTCCAATTTGAGAGGCTGGAGGCGTCCAGCTAAAGGATCCTGTTACAGGATTACCTCCACCTAAAGGATTCGAAGTATAAGTAGCACCAGGACAAGAAACCGCCTCATTGGCATACGTTTTAACTAAGTTATTTGAGGTATCACCTACTCCTATAGCATCAAACGTCATTGTTTCTCCAGGACAGATACCTAGCACAATCGTTGGCGCTGTGGCTAATTGCTGTGCACCTGTCAAATTTTGAATAGCAGAATTTGTTGGTCCGCCCGTTTGAATACCTGGAGGGAAGGTTGTACAACCTACTACGGTAACTTGTACATCTCGTTGTACTTGACCCACTCGTTGTTTTGTTACGTAATCATACTCGGTTGCCGTAAAGGCTAATATATACTGACCGGGTGAAGTTGGCGTAAACGCAACTGTACCTGTTGTTGGATCAACCACATAGTTAGCCGCCGTTGCAGGTGTTGTTGTTACAGGGTTAGATGGTGTTAATGGTGCATTATAATTAGCAATTGCGTATGGGGTACAACTGAATGCACCCACATTGTTCCCAGCAGTTGTTGCTCTAAAAACTACCGAATCCAAATCTGGATCTACAGGACTATTTAAATATTGGAAAGGTTGATTTAAACAAATATAAGGGATAGGTTCTGCTGTAAGAACAGTAGAGTTATTAGGACGTACTGTATTATTTAAAAGTGCAAATACACAAGTACTTGCAGTAGGACCCGTTGAATTAGGGTTACGACAACACAAAGACCATCTAAATCTCCAATCAGAACATGCGTATGGCAAAGTTACATTTCCGGCGTAATGAAAGTATTGATAAACATCAAATTGGGCTGGAGGGTTAGCACATGGGTTGGCAGAAACAAGATTCTGACAAATACCATGACGAGCTGTTCCATTCCATGGATCATTTGTACCTGCCGTGTCCACTTGGAAACTAACAGATGTTTGGTTACAACTACTATCAATTGCAGTCATATTGTAGGTTGTTCCTAGACCAGCTCCTCCACAATCTCTATACAGTATCAAGTGTACCCTATAGTTTAATGGGCTCAAATATTCATAATAAACATCTGCTGCCGCAATGTGAGAAGCTTTAGTGCTTGTAGTAAAACAAGAAAAAACAGCCAATACCAATAATAATCTTAAAACGTTTTTCATAGTATATATCTATTTAACCGAAATAGGACTTAAAAATAAGGCGAAATCAATAAAATTCACCCATTTAGGCCCATTCTTTTATCAAGACGGCAACAGGATAGAAAGGGTTGGTAAAAAGCCAAAAAAAATACCAAAAAGTGCATAAAGTGCCCATTTCCCATAGTTATACGCCAAGGGAAAGGGAATTATTTTAATCAAAACTGCTATCGCATCAAGATTACGTCGCCCTTAAATGTCTGAACATGACTATCAGCAAAGGCTGCTTTGATTATATAATGGTAGGTGCCATGATCTTGTGGCTCACCCTTAAATGTACCATTCCAGCCTCCATTATCATTTGCACTAAATACTTCTTGTCCCCAGCGGTTGTATACCCTAAATTCACTTACTCGCTGGTAACCAAAGTTTGCAATTCTAAACACGTCATTATGACCATCGCCATTAGGGGAGAATGCATTAGGTATAAATACATTGTGGGAATAATCTACAATTACATAAATCTCATCTTGATTACCACAGCCATTGCCATCCAAACCATTTACGGTATATAAAGCAGATTCACTTGGTTGTATGTTGGGTGAAGAAACGTTAGGATTATTCATACCCCAACTTGGTGTCCATGAGTAACGGCTTGCGCCTTGTGCGTTTAACTGTAATTCATCGCCATAACGAACTATAGCTGTATCGCCATTCGTTATTACCACATCAGGTAAGGCTAGTACATTTATACTTACACTAGCGGTGTCCATACAGCCATAACCATCGGTCCGTATTACAGTATACACATGTAAGCCAGTTGATGTAGGCGTAATTTCTGGGGTTGCACAATTTGTGCAACTTAAATCAGAAATTGAAGAATTTGCATCTGCAGACCATGCAAAGCTTTCACCTGTTACACTTCCAATGCCTTCAGCCACTGCTCGCACTCGATCGTTTAAACAAATTGTTTCTTGCGTTGGCGAAACTAACACATCGTGATTAGATAAATTTACCGTTACAGTATCCCATACTAAACAACCATTGCCTCCTTTTGTATACACTACATATTTTGAAGGGTCTGAATTGATATAAGCTTGTGCACTTTGCAAGGTGGAATCAAAAACATACGGACCAGACCATTGGAATAACCAAGGCGTAGCGGGTAAATCACAAGCATAAAACTCAATATTAGGTCGGCTTGTAGAAATAGTAGGTAAAGTAGAACCGGCAGCATCAGGAATTTGACAACCTCCAAATGGTGAGTTGGCTCCTATATATCTATTGCTAGGCGCTAAGGAAGTAGATGCTACTTCATCAACTCCTATTGCATTTAAATTAAAGAAACAAACATCAACAACTAAATTGCTTACTCCATCCCAAACATAAGGTGTTTGCAGTTCAAAAGTATTCTTTCCTAAAGCAGTTTGATAATTAGCTTCTTCAAAAACTTTTTTGGTTAAACCAGAAGGAATAAAACTATTAATGTCACTAACATAAGTACAACCTATATGTATTTCCATATTAAATTCTCCAAAGGAATTTTTAGAAATCACATCAAAACTTAAGGAGTCAATCCTACGTGGGCCATTCCAACCAATAGCGGCTAACTCGGCTTGCGTATAAATCAATTGACAACGACCGCCATTATAACTTCCTAAAAATGGGGTAACATTAGCTGTAGAAGTTGCGTTGCTTCCTAGAGCAAACAATGTGCTAGGTGTGGCACAACCAATACCCTCTAACCCACAAGTGTAAGACGGTGGCGGCCCATCTGCTGCAGCGTTTAAACTTGTAATACCTGGCTCACAAAGTACAGAAGGCGATGCGCTACCGGTAACCGTTACTGAGGTGTCAATATATACAGTTATGGTATCACTATTCTGACATACGGACTGAGCATCTGTGTTTACAATATAAGTTGTTGTTCTATTGGGTCTTACAAAAGGATTTTGAACATTTGGGTTACTCATTCCGTGAGGTGCACCCGAAACGCCTAACTCAGACCAAGTCCAAACTGTAATATCTTCTGGACCTAAGGCAGGTAAGATTATAGAATCTCCCACTGCGCATATTGGCAAATCAGGCCCTGCACTTACACCGCGTAAAACTCTTATTACAACAGTAACTTTTGAATTTAAAATAATAGGTTGACCAGCAGTACAAGTGGAATCTCTAAAAAAGAACGTTACCGTATGCCCACCAATTTGGGCTGCAGTTGGTGTCCAAGTAAACGATCCAGTAACAGGATTGCCTCCTAATAATGGATTAGAAGTATACGTTGAATTGACAGCAGCAATTACATTGTCAGAACTCGTAGTTACTAAATTATTTAAAGTATCTCCTATTGCTTCAATATCAAAAGACATGGCATCGCCAGGGCATACGCCTAAAATAATTTCATTAGATGTACTTAAATCTATAGCACCGTTTAAATTTCTTATAACGGAAGATAAAGACGTATTACCCGCTGGTGAAGTAGGTGTTGGTGGCGTGGTAGTACATCCCACTACACTTACCTGAACATCTCTACGCACAGAACCTACTTTTAGTTTTGTTACTGGATCATATTCAGTAGCTATAAAAGCTAAAACATATTGTCCTACCATTGTAGGAGTAAAGGTTGCCGTTCCAGCAGAACTACTTGCCACATATCCTAAGGGACTAACTGGCAAGGGTGATAAAAAAGTGTTCGTTCCGCTATAGACAACATCAGGTGAATTATAGTAAGCAATACTTGCAGCTGGATTAGTAATATTCCAATTCAAAGCAGAAATTGGTTCTACAACTAAAGAGTCCAAATCATTCACATCATTAGGACCCGTAATATATTGAAACTCTTGGTTTAAACAGATGTATGGAATAGGGTTAGCAGTAAGGCGTACGGAGTTATTGGGTCGTATTGAATTATCTAACTCGGCTACAATTCTAGTACCCGTTCCTCCGGGATTTGTAATATTTGCAATTGCACCATTTCTACAGCAACTCTGCCACATAAATTTCCAATCAGCACAAGCATAGGGTAAGGTAACATTTACAGCATAATGAAAGTATTGATAAATTGTAAAATTTGGCGGTGGGTTTGCGCAGCTATATTGTGATACAACATTAGGGCATAGGCTATGTAATAATTGACCATTCAAAGGATCGTTTACCCCTGTGGTATCAAAGTTCAAAACCATTGTTGTTTGATTACAACTACTATCCTTAGCATGACCTTGAGCTGTCCCACTCAATGGGATACCATTACAATCCCGGTAAAGTTTTAAATGGACACGGTAGTTTAAACCACCCATATGTTCATAATAAATATCACCTGCTGCTATGTGAGAAGCTTGTGTTGAAGACGGTATCAATCCAATAATTGCAATAGCAATTAAGACGTTTAAAAAGTTTTTCATTTTACTAAATAGTTTTAGTTCGCAATAAATGTTTGTTTCGGTCTTCAACTCCTCAACAATTACTAGACGTAAAAATTCTTTTGCGGGTTGGGTCAATATTTAGTTTTTTTGTAAAAACAAATAAACTGCATGAGTTCAATTACAATAGATATTCAAAATGGCGTAGCCCATATTTTTTTAAATCGTCCTGAAAAATTTAACTCGTTTAATAGAGAAATGGCTTTAAGCTTACAGGAAAATCTTGATGCCTGCAACGGCAATAAAGAAGTGCGCTCTATTCTTTTAAGCGGGGTAGGTAAAGCGTTTTGTGCAGGGCAAGATTTAGGCGAAGCAATTGATGATAACGGCATCGAACTTCCACAAATTGTAGAAGAACATTACAACCCAATTATAACCAAAATACGCAATTTAGAAAAGCCAGTAGTATGTGCTGTAAACGGAGTGGCGGCAGGCGCAGGTGCCAATATAGCTTTATGTTGCGATATAGTTGTAGCGCATGAAAACGCAAACTTTATACAAGCATTCAGTAAAATTGGATTAATACCAGATAGTGCAGGCACCTTCTTTTTGCCGCGCTTAATAGGTATGCAAAAAGCAAGCGCTTATATGATGCTAGCAGATAACATTTCGGCTACCGAAGCTGAGCGAGTTGGTATGATTTATAAAGTATTTAATGAAGAAGAATTTGTGGAAGGAAGTAAAAAAATAGCTGAAAAACTAGCAAAAATGCCAACCAAAGGTTTAGGACTTACTAAAAAATTATTGAATGAAAGTTACTCTAACAATTTAGACCAGCAACTCCAAAGGGAGAAAGAAGCTCAAACAGAAGCTGGAAAAACCTATGATTTTCAAGAAGGTGTCAACGCCTTTCTTGAGAAAAGAAAGCCTAGTTTTAGAGGTGAATAAAGGAAGTTTAAGTCAAAGCACTTATTCGCTCCTCTACCTCTTTTATTAATCTGCTGAAAATAGAATTTAGCTTATCAAACTGTTTTCTAACCGATTTCATTGCAGCATTATTGTTACCCATTTGCTCTAACAGTAATACGCCTGATACATCTTCGGGCACACCCAAATAACGCAATTGTGACTTTAAAGAGTGTGCGCCAATTTTTATATCATCGTAGGTTTCATTTTGAATACCCAATGCAATTTTATCCATAAGCAAGGGAGCATTATCTTTAAAAAGATTCAAGTATTTTTTCATTTTATCAGGGTTGCCACCTGTAAATGATTTCAAAAAAGTATCGTCAATAATTGGATTCGTATTTTCTTTTTCTTCAATAACTAGTTCATTCTTTTTAGGATTGGGAATTTCGTTTTGGGCTTCTGCCAAAATCTTTTCTTGATCTAACTGCGCTAGCATTTTAGTAAACAAATCTTCCTTCATAAATGGCTTGGGAATGTGATCATTCATACCATTTGCCAAATAATTTTCAATATCATCTTGCATCACGTTTGCTGTCATTGCAATAATGGGCAGCGTCTTATTTGATGCTCTAATTTCTTTTGTAGCTTCCAATCCGTTTTTTACAGGCATTTGAATATCCATAAGAATCAAATCAACCTCATGCTCCTCTAATACCTCTAAAACGTCAATACCATTTTCAGCAGAAAGTATGTTGATATTGGGTGCCATTTCTAGCAAGATATCCTCCGCTAATATTCTATTAAACTCATTATCCTCAGCCAATAAAATAGTTGCATTGTTTAAGCATAACAGCTCCTTTTTAGTAAGTTCAAAAACAGTCTCTACTGCATCCACATGCACTCCTTTTGAAATGGCAAAAGGAATACAAAACTCAAAGGTCGTACCCTCATTCAATACACTTTTTACGTTTATGTCTCCCTCCATAAGACTAATTAATTCTTTAGATATTGTAAGGCCTAAACCTGTTCCGCCAAACTTCCTAGCTAAGTCTGTACCTGCTTGTGTAAAGCTTTCAAAAATCTTATTTACATAATCCTCCGATATGCCTATACCAGTATCTATTACCTGAAAATGTACATAGTGTCTTTCATTTTCTACTTTCTCTAAAAACACTTGTATATCTACCCTACCCTTCTCTGTAAACTTAATGGCATTACCCACTAAGTTTATAAGTACCTGTGTAAGCCTCGTGGGATCACCTGTTACATTTTTGGGTACATTGTCTGACATTTCAAACCAAAGTTTCAGGCCTTTCTCTTCTGCTTTTATACGTAAAATATTTACAACGTTTTTAAGACAATCTTTCAGCGAAAAATTTATTTTTTCTATGCGTACTTTACCTGCTTCCATTTTAGAAAAATCTAAAATGTCATTAATTATTACCAATAAACTATCTGCACTTTGCCTAATGGCACTAAGATATTTCTTTTGATCCTCTTTTGGATCTCGCTCCCATAACATTCTACTCATCCCTACAATCGCATTCATGGGTGTGCGAATTTCATGACTCATATTTGCGATAAACTGTTGCTTGAGTGTCGCGGTTTTTTCGGCTACTTCTTTCTCCTTAGTTGCTAATTGTATTTCCTGTTTGGTTTGTAAATGTCGGAGTTTATTAATTGTATTCTCCTGGAAAATTTCTTCTTTTAATTGCTCATACTTTTTTAAGTGCTCATAAGCTTTAGGCAAGTCATTAACCTTCTCATAAAGCTCGGCTAATACACCATGAATACTCATTACATCATGTCTACGCGAATGCGTTTTTGCTGCTTCAAATGCTTTTTGAATATGCTGCATGGCACCTGCATAATCTTGTATTTTGCATAGTACGCGACCTATATAAAAATTAGATGTAATATACCCTTCGGTGTTTTCGTGCTGTTCAGCTAAGGCTAAACCATTGCGCAATCTTTCCAGCGCCTTTTCTTCTTTCTCCGTTCTATAAGCCACTTTGCCTCTACCAATTTCGGCAAGCATAAATCCTCTGGACTCTTTATCAGTCATTCGTTTTACCTTTTTATATGCCTTACGAGCTTTGTCAAATTTTTCTTGCTTAAAATAAATATTGCCAAGCGTAAAGTAAGCCTCAGCAATTCGATTTTTATCGGTATTGTTTTCCAAAATCGGCAAGGCTAATTGGGCATACTCAAGAGCATTTTCATACTCATATAAATCCAAATGCAAGTTAGAAATCTGAAGTAGCACATTGGCTTTCTCCATTTCTTCGCCTAATTTTTCATTGAGCAATAAAGCTTTTTCATAATACGTAAAGGCATCAGAAAGTAAACCCAACTCTCTTTTAATGGTGCCATAATTTTTAAACACTCGAGCTAGTAGCGCTTTGTTATTTATTTTCCGCGCTAACTTTTCAGCCTTCTCTAAACATTCTAATCCCCAGGTGTAATCGGCATGTATGGCATGGCAATACGCTTTGTGATTGTATGCACGACCAGCAACTTCTTTTACGTTATGTTCTTTGGCTGATGTTAATATTTCATCACATAACTCCAGCGCTTTTTCCGCATCATACTTTCGTATTTCAAATACATAAGCAAGCATGGCGTTTAAGCGCTCACTAACGTCTGCAATTTTTCTTATCCCATGTAAAGCTTCTTTATGATTCATGCTTTTGATGGCTTAAAGGTAAACTTATAATAGCTCTTTGTATTATCTGAAATTCTAAAACGATTATCAATACGTTGACTAATTAACCAAAGTATTTTTTTATCCATTTCTACTACCAATGCATTTTCTTTATCTAATGGTGAAAATTTATTATCAATAAAATAACGACTCAACTTTTTTTTCTTCTTCATTCCTAATGGGTAAAAATAATCGCCTTCTTTAGTTGAACGAACTCGAAAAGGCAGTTGAATATTTTTAGCATCTAAGGTGGCAACGTTCTTGTCAAACTTTACAGATTGTAAAGGATCATCAATCAATTCCCAGGATAGTTTTCCATTTTTTAATTGTGCGTTCCCTTTTCGAGATTCAATAAAAACATCATTATGAATCTCCTGATTCTTAGACTGAATCAATAAAAATTTTCGATCTTTGTAGATGATACAATCGGCCAATTCAAGCTTGGCACCATTCTCCGCATCCATTAATTTTATTAGCTCAACTATCTGATTTTGCTGCAATCCAAAACCTTTGAAGCATTCATATAGCACCGTATTTAGTGGCTCATAGTGCTTTAGTTTTCTAAAAGGTAATCGATAAGCACCTTCATCAACTTGCTCAATTAATTTGCTTTTAATTTGCTCCAAACGCTGATTATAAATTAAGGATGCACCACTCAAATGGTGTGCACTTTTCAGGATATTTTCTTTGGCATTAGGAAATCGCTCTTCCAATTTAGGGATAATATCATTTCGCAAAAAGTTACGTTGATATTTATCCGAAGCATTTGATACATCTTCTCTAAACGGAATATTATTTTCTTTAGTGTAAGTATAAATTTCTTCTTTAGAAATAGAAATCAACGGACGCAAAATATCATTTTCTGCTACGGGCATTCCTGCCAATCCTTTTATCCCACTTGCTCGTAATAGATTAAATAAAATAGTTTCAACTTGATCATCAGCATGATGAGCGGTAATGATTTTTGTTGCAATCTCCTTTGCCATTACTTCTCTAAAAAAATTGTAGCGCATCTCTCTAGCTGCTTCCTGGATTCCTATCTTTTTTTCATTAGCATAATCCTGCGCATTTTCTTTTTTTACAAAACAAGGAATATTGTTTTGCTTACAATAATCTTCAACGAGCTTTTGGTC
>CALJNC010000056.1 GCA_937981995.1 uncultured Chitinophagaceae bacterium | reverse complement strand
GAACATGATGATGCTCCCAATGGAAGACAACGTTTTAATATTGGTATAAAACTAGACGGCGAATTAATTTGCCAGGGTTCAGCCCTTACTAAAAAAGAAGCCAGTAAAATAGCAGCACGCGATGCTATAGAAATTGTAGGGGTGTAATTATCGCACCGTAATATGAAAACATCTTTGATTGATTTCATATTTGACCCAGCATCGTTTTTCTTTTCGTAAATCATCTAGCACATTAGCTAGTATATCTCTCTTGTCATTTTTATCTCTTGCAAACCGGATGTAACTAATATCAAAAGTAGTTCCATAAAAATGTGCGGATTGAGCAGCAGCATTACCATTGCTTCTACTCAACCTTTTTTGATCTTGTTTGGAACGAGTCAAACTTGTAACTACCACTCTTTCTTTAAATAATTTTCTTTTTTTCAAACTATCAGCAAAACGTTGACCTATAGTACGTATCAGTTTCTTTGTTAGAGGTAAAACCCTAGCCGACGAATGAGTGAGTTGAGCAATTTTATATCCGTTGCCAGAATTTATCTTAATTAAACGTTCTTGCTTATTAATACCTTCTCTTGTTTGTTGCGGTTTGATGCCTAATTTTCGAGCAGTAGGTAATTGCTGCGATTGTACATCATTAAATTTATTCTTAAAGTATTGATCACGTGGGTTCAAAGGCTCATTATCCGCGCAGGCAGCAAATAGAAAGAGAAGCAAAATAAGAGAAATAGTACGCATGGACTATTTTCAATATTACTAATAAAGAAATTAAGGACGTTGGATACTTAAAAAATTCTACCTTTGTCTTTCCAATAAAGATTGGGGCTGACTGGTTTTGACAGCATAGGTTCTTTGATAGTAAGCAAGTAGTGCGTTGTAGAATTGCACTTTAATCTCATTTTACAAAATTTGAAATGGCGAATCTAACTTCGCAATGGCTGCCTAATTATTAATTAGCAGACATATATGGATGAAAACCAACTGGTCGACGACTTGGCTTCATCTGAATCAACAAAAATCGACGACTAGTATAAACAGTGTTGCTATGTTTATATGAAGTCTCCGCTTCGGCCGAGGCTCAGCAAATAAGGTGGCGTTAAGTATGTTTTCTACTTGTAACCACTCGAAAATCTGATTGTAAACTAAACTTGTAGAAAGCTTTCCGAGATTGTGTTTGGACGCGGGTTCGACTCCCGCCAGCTCCACAAATATAGCCACTTAACCCTTTAGAATTAGGGTTTTGGCTATTTTTTTACCCCGATTTACGCCCAATATTATTTTGAAGTGTAGTTCATTGCACCACTTGTTGAAGTATTGAACAACTTAAAATGCAAATACTCGCTACTAAAATATTCATTTATTCCATTCCCTACAAATCAATTTCTCCGATAGTAATTTGCCCGTAACATCCGAGAGGGGGGGGGAGTACCAAAAAAGCCCCCCCTCCATCACATATTACATATAGATGGTTATGCGCTCGACAGACTTGAAAAAAAAATTTATAAAATAGAAAAAAAGGGGGGGATGCTTTTTAGAAGGTCAATAAAATCACTCTTATGTATACCCTATACCAACACTTCTGGTTTGCCAACCTCACACAATTTCAGTACCTGTAACTAATTTGACCTGCAACCCTCTAAGTATATCCACCTTGGTAGAATCCATTATCTCCTATAAATAATTATGTTCCTCACCTTGAAAGCTTAAATTTGAGACTCCCTAATTAAAGTCTACTAAACCCAACCTCTTTTGATTGGTTTAGGACAAAAAAGAAGATTAATGAATTTAGACACACAAAGCTTACAACCTATTATCAATTTTATCTGGTCAGTTGCAGATGATGTATTGATTAATAAATACTTGGAGAATCAATACCAAGATGTTATTCTACCAATGACTGTATTGAGACGTTTGGATTTAGCTCTAGAACCATCTAAAGACCTTGTACTTGAAACTTACAATGAGTATAAAAGCAAAATGGACAATCTTACTGGATTATTAACCAGTAAAGACCACGGCTCAGGATTAGAGTTTTACAACACTTCACCCTATACAATGAAAAAGCTGTTGGACGACCCTAAAAACATTGACTCTAACCTTGAGGATTACTTAAATGGCTTTTCAGAAAATGTACAGGACATAATTCAAAAATTTAAGTTTAGAAATCAGCTAGACACTTTTGAAGAAACAGGAATTACCTTTTCAGTACTCGAAAAATTTTGTAGCCCAAAAGTAGAATTAAGTCCACAGAAGATTTCACCAATGGCAATGGGTTACATGTTTGAAGACCTTATCCGTAGGTTTAACGAAAAAACTAATGCAGCAGCAGGACGACACTTTACTCCAAGAGAGATTATTGAACTAATGACTCACTTGGTATATCTTCCTGTAAAAGACAAAATAAAAAAGGGAACATTCTTAGTTTATGACCCTTGTGCTGGTTCAGGTGCTATGCTTACTCAATCTAAAAAGTTTGCTACCAACCAAGAGGGAGAAATAAAATCCAAAGCAACATTCCACTTATACGGTCAAGAAAATACTGGTGAAATGTATGCGGTTTGCAAATCAGATATGTTACTAAAGGAGGAAGACCCAGAAAAAATACAGTTTGGCTCTACACTTAGCAAGTATGGTTTTGACCCTAACTTAAAGTTTAATTTTATGCTAACCAATCCTCCCTATGGAACAAGTTGGAAAGAAGACCAAAAGGAACTTAATGTAGGCACTGCCAAAAAGATTGAAATAAATGATACTCGATTTAACCTTGAGATTAAAAACTTTAAAGGCGAATTAGAAAAAAAATGTTTGACCTCACGCAGCAATGATGGACAACTAATGTTTATGCTACACATGCTCTCTAAAATGAAAGATCCCAAGGATGGCGGAAGTCGAATTGCATCTGTACATAATGGTTCTGCTTTATTTACTGGCGATGCAGGAAGTGGAGAAAGTGGGATCCGACAATTCTTGTTGGAAAATGATTTACTTGAAGCTGTAATTGCACTTCCGTTAGATATTTTTTACAACACGCCACAACCTACCTATTTGCTAATTCTTAGCAATAAGAAAAAACAAAGCAGGAAAGGAAAAGTACAGCTTATAAAGGCTGATGGCTTTTTTAAGAAAAGAACAAAAGCTTTAGGTCACAAAAAAAATGATTTAAGCTCTAAACATATAAAAGAGATAGTAAGTCTCTATTTAAATGAAAACGATAATGAGCATTCTAAGATATTCACCAATAATGAATTTGGTTATTATTCAATAAAAATAAAGCACTCTGAAAACGATTTTAAAACAGGAAATGATTTTAAAGATTTTGAATATATCCCACTGAATGAAGATATTAATGAATATTTAGAAAATGAAGTTTTAACATATACCCCAAATGCTAAACCAGATGAAAAATCTATCAAAATTGGATATTCGATAAACTTTATCGAAAAATTTCATAATGCGGGAAATTATAGGGATTTATCCAATATTCTTGAAGATATTGAAAAACTAGAATCAAAAACCTTAGGCTTGTTAAAGAACGTATTAAAATGATATATAAAAATAATTTAGTGCCAACAAAATATTCTTGGCTTGGTGAAATACCTAAGAACTGGAAAGTTCAAAAAGTAAAACATATTTTATATGAAATTTCTGAGAAAACGGAATCTGGAGATGAAGAATTATTATCCCTTTCCCAATATACGGGAGTGCAACAAAAAAAGGATAAACTAAAAAATAAAAATGATAATTTAACCAATGCCAAATCATTAATTGGCTATAAAAAAGTACGAAAGAATCAACTAGTAAATAATATCATGCTAGCTTGGAATGGCTCTATCGCCGTTTCAAATTATGAAGGCATTATTAGTCCTGCATATTGTGTTTATCAATTCAGAGAAAAGACAAACCCAATTTATTATGAACATCTATTTAAAACCGAAGTTTATAAGGCTGAATTTAAACGAAAATCTACAGGAATTATAGAAAGTAGACTTCGTTTATATTCTGATAAATTTTATAATATCCCTTGTTTAAGACCTTCGCTTGAAGAACAAAATAAGATTGTAAACTTCATTGAACTAAAGAAAAAGCAAATAAAAATTCTTAAAGAATACAACTCCCTTATTTTTGGAAAAACGAACCCCAAAACTGGTTTATTAAAAGAATATTTAGAATCCCTAATATTTAATGCCGTTTTTGGTAAAATTGAAATAAATACTAATAATGAAACGATTATTAATATTGAAAAAGAACTTGCAATAGTAAGTAAAAAAAATATTGAAATAAGTCCAGAATGAGCGTAATTGCAGATATAAAATTATTAAATTGGTTGATAGATAAACTATTAGCCTATAGTGACAAACATAAGGTAAGAGTCAATGAAGCAATTGCTTCAATTCACACTGCTTGGTCGCATACTTATGACTATTTACGAAATCAGGAGGGAGAGTACATTCCTAATCAAGAACTTTCAGATTTTTGGAATCATGCTGCTCAGGCAACACGCTTAATCGACCAAGACTTAGCAAATCAACTTCAAGACAAAGCACGTTTTTGGATTCACCCTGACTTAGCAAGGCAAAATCGTATTTTATTACTTACTGAAATACAAGATGAAGTAGAAAGGTTAAATTTGAAGTTCTAATATGGGAGAGAATGTCGAAATACAAAAAAAATTACAAGAGCTTATAGCGCAAGGCTATGAGAATGAGATAGTGGAGTTTAAGGAAGCGAATAGAAATTATGATTTTAATAAGATAGGTAAATACTTTTCAGCTTTAAGTAATGAAGCTAATCTAAAAGGGCAAGCGGTAGCCTATTTAATTTTTGGTATTAAGGATAGTGACAAATCTTTTAATGACACTCAGTTTAGACCCAAGCCGTCAGATTTGCATAGCTTAAAATCTGAAGTAGCAAATCACACAACCAACCGTATTACTTTTAAGGAAATTCACGAAATTAAAGACCCCAAAGGTCGTGTTATTGTTTTTGAAATTCCTGCTGCACCCAAAGGCATACCTATAGCTTGGAAAGGACATTATTACGGCAGAGATGACGAGGAACTTCAACCTTTAAATATTGAAGAAATTGAACGGATACGAACACAAGTTACTAGTACAGATTGGAGTATTGAAATTATTGAAAGTGCTACACTAGCTGATTTGTCAAAGGAAGCCATTGAAAAAGCACGCCAATCTTATAAAACTAAGAACCCACATCTTGTAGATGATATTGATAGTTGGTCAGATGAGACTTTTTTAAATAAGGCAAAGGTTACTATTGAAGGGAAAATTACAAGAACTGCCATCCTGCTATTGGGCAAGCCAGAGTCTGAACATTTTTTAACCCCTTCCACTTGTAAGATAACTTGGATATTAAAAGACAAGGATAATTTGGAAAAAGATTATGAACACTTTAGCTGCCCATTAATTCTTAGTTCAGAAAAAGCTAATTCTAAAATTAGAAATCTAAAGTATCGATATATTTCTGATGGCTCATTGTTCCCTGAAGAAGTTGACCAATATGACCCATATATTATCAGAGAAGCTTTAAACAATTGTATTGCTCACCAAGACTACTCTTTAGCTGGAAAAATCATAATTGTAGAAAATGAAGACGGTCAATTGATTTTTAGTAACTTGGGCAAGTTCATTCCGTCAAATGTAGAAAAAGTAGTAATTAGCGATACTCCTGAATCTAAATACAGAAATCGTTTTTTGGCAAATGCGATGGTTAATCTTAACATGATAGATACTATAGGAAATGGTATAAAAAAAATGTTCCTGATTCAGAAAAGAAAATATTTCCCGTTGCCTGATTATGATATTTTTGATGAAAAAGTAAAGGTTACTATTACTGGTAAAGTTGTAGATATAAAGTACGCTCAGAAACTTGCTACAATGAGCGACTTAAGTCTTACTGATATTATAGCCTTAGATAAAGTAGCAAAAGGTAAATCTCTTAATCCGCAGGAAATAAAAGACCTTAAAAGTAAAGGCTTAATTGAAGGAAGAAAACCTAATTTTCATATTGCCGCCTCTATTGCTAGTGTTACTGGAGAAAAGGGAGATTATATTAAGAAAAGAGGCATTGATGATGAATATTGTCAGAAGATAATTTTGGATTATCTCAATAAGTTTGGAGAAGGTAAAAAAACAGACTTTGAAGGAATCCTTTTAGCTAAACTTCCTGACGTTTTAGACGAAAAGCAAAAACAGAATAAAATAAAGAATAATTTACAAAAGCTTAGAAAACAAGGTCTCATTGAGCCTAATGGTAAAATATGGAAAATGTCTAAGAGCTAACATTTAGACATTTAATAAAGTTAAATTAGACATTTATTAGACTTAAACTAGATGTTTATTAGAGTTAAGTTAGACATTTATTAGACTTAAATTAGACATTTATTAGACATAAATCAGATATTTAATAGAATGAGTAAAACCACTAATACCAAAGAAAACGGCTTTGAAAAGCACATTGTAGACCATTTGGTAGACAGTAATGGTTATGTGCTTCGCACTTCAAAAGATTACGATAGTATAAACTGTGTAGATAGCGAGCTCCTATTTCAATTTTTAGAAACTACTCAACCCAAAGCAGTAGAAAAACTAAAACATTATCATAAAGAGTTATATGAGCAAAAAATACTAAAACGAATAAATGACCAAATAAAGCTAAAAGGAGTCATTCAAGTATTACGAAAAGGAGTCACAGATGGCTTTACAGATACTAAAATTCGATTATTTTATGACAAACCTGTTTCTGCATATAACGCCAAGAATACAACTCTTTATCAAGCAAATATATTCTCTGTAATTCGTCAAGTATATTATTCCAACAAAAACAAAAACTCTTTAGACGTAGTTAGTTTTATCAATGGTTTGCCCATTATAAGTTTTGAACTTAAAAACGAATTGACCAAACAGAATGTAAAACATGCCATAAAGCAATATAAAAAAGACCGAGACCCAAAGGAAGAAATATTTCGATTAGGTCGAATGATAGTAAATTTTGCGGTAGATACAGAAGAGGTTTGGATGTGTACTCAATTACAATCTTTCAAATCTTACTTTTTGCCATTTAATAAGGGAAATAATAACGGAGCAGGGAATGAACCAAATGGAGGTATAAAAACAGACTACCTCTGGAAAGAGATTTTAACTAAGGATACCCTTACCAATATTTTACAAAATTATGCTCAGTTAATCACAGAAGAAAAAGAATACAAAGACGCTAAAGGCAAGAAAAAAATAAAGAAAACCAAAAAGTTAATCTTCCCACGTTTTCATCAACTAACTGCTGTAACTAATATATTACAAGATGCTCAGGAGAAAGGAGCAGGTCAAAAGTATTTAATCCAGCATTCGGCAGGTTCGGGTAAAAGCAATTCAATTTCTTGGTTGGCTCATCAACTAGTAGGATTGCATGACAAATCAGGTTCTCAAACCATTTTTGACACAGTTATAGTAATCACTGACCGCAGAGTTTTAGACAAGCAAATACGAGAGAATATAAAGCAATATCAACAAGTAAAAGGTGTAGTACAGGCAATAACAGAAGGGAGTAAGCAATTGAAATCTGCTTTAGAAGAAGGTAAAAAAATCATTATTACCACAATCCAAAAATTTCCACATATAGTTGAAGACATTGGAGAATTGCCTTCCAATAACTTTGGAATAATTATAGATGAAGCTCATAGTAGTTTGAGTGGACAAATGGCTCGGAAATTAAATGAAACACTTGCCAAAGTTACAGACGAAGAGGAACTTCAAAATGACTTAGAAAATTATGACGAAACAGAAAATACTGAAGTAACTGGAGAAGATTTTATTCGAGCAATGGTAAAGGCTAGAAAATTGCTACCCAATGCAAGTTATTTTGCTTTTACTGCAACTCCCAAAAACAAAACCTTAGAATTATTTGGAGAACCCTTTGAAGAAGACGGAAAAACCAAACATCGAGCTTTTCATTTATACTCCATGAAACAAGCAATAGAAGAAGGTTTTATAAAAGATGTATTACTAAACTATACAACATACCAAAGCTATTATGCTTTACTCAAAAAAATAGAAGACGACCCAGAGTACGATAAGAAAAAGGCGCAGAAAAAATTAAAAGCCTATGTTGAAGGACACGACCACGCTATCAAAAAGAAATCAATCTTAATAATTGACCATTTTATTGATAACGTTATTCGAAAGAAAAAAATAGGAGGAAAAGCTAAGGCTATGCTTGTAACAAGTAGCAGAGCTAAAGCAGTACAATATAAACATGCCTTTGATGCACATTTAAGAGCAATCAATAGTCCTTACAAAGCGATTGTTGGTTTTTCTGGTGAAATTAAAGGAGAAACAGAGTCAAGTTTAAACGGATTTCCAAGTGGAAATATTCCAGATGAATTTGAAAAAGACGAATACAAATTTCTATTAGTTGCCAATAAATTTCAAACAGGTTTTGACCAACCCCTACTCCATACAATGTATGTAGATAAAAAATTAGGAGGAGTAAATGCAGTTCAAACTTTATCTAGATTAAACAGAAGTCACCCACAAAAAGAAGAGACTTTTGTTCTGGATTTTGCCAACTCTTCTGAAGATACAGAAAAAGCTTTTAAACCTTATTTCGAGAATACTATTCTAGGAGAATCTACAGACCCAAATAAATTGTTTGACTTACAAGATGCATTAGATAACTATCAAGTCTACTCTAGAGAACAGGTAGAAGGTTTTTCAAATAAGATACTAGCCAATGTCCCAGTTGACCAACTACACGACATTTTAGACCAATCTAGTGCTATTTTCAGAGAGGATTTGGAAGAAGAGCAGCAAGTTGATTTTAGAGTCAAGGTTAAAACTTATGTACGTTTATATATCTTCCTGTCTCAAATTGTAGATTTTGAAAATGTTTATCTAGAACGTTTGTATATATTCCTAAACCACCTGCAAAATAAACTAGGTACACAAGCCGAACCTGATTTTGCACAAGGCATTTTGGACAATATAGATATGGACAGTTACCGTTTACAATTGGAAGCAACTACAAATATTGTTATGGAGCCAGGTGATGATTTACAACCAATTCCCACGGAAATGAGAGGTGGGGTAAACGAACCAGAGATTGACCAACTATCCAATATACTGCAAACATTTAATGACCGTTATGGCACTGAATTTGAAGATGCTGACAAGGTAAGGCAAATGGCAGAAAGTATTGTAAGTGGAGTTGCTAAAAACAAAGACATGCTCAACTCAATAGAACACTCAGACGAACAGAACGCAAGAATCACTAGTGATAAAATTGCTCAAGATGAATTATTGAAGCATGTAACTACAAATTTTGATTTTTATAAAATAATCAATGACAACCCAGAAGCCAAGGAAGAGTTCAATACTATGGTTTTCTCAATGGTGAAGCAATTATTGAATAAAGCAGTATAGATAATTAATGAGATACAAATACTTATTCATTTTTGTCCTTTTCTTATCTTCGGTAGGTTGTCACTTTAATTGTGATAGTTGCGATGGAGAGGGTGAAATAGAATGCTCTTATTGCGAACAAGAAGGAACTTTAGAATGTGAACCCTGTGAAGGAGAAGGAGAAATAAATTGCCCAGAATGCGATGGGGAAGAAGAAATTGAATGTAGCGAGTGCGATGGGGATGGAGAGACTAGATGCAGAGAATGTTATGGTTCTGGTGAGAAGAATGATTACGATTATGATACGGGTTCATATAGAGATATGGAATGCGATGAATGTGATGGTGACGGCGAAATTGAATGCGATGAATGTGATGGCGACGGAGAGACAACTTGTAGAGATTGCAATTATGGTAAAATAGAGTGCCAGGATTGCTCAGGGGAAGGTAGAATTGAATGCGAAGATTGTGAGGGAGAAGGCACAAATGTTTGTGAGGATTGTAATGGTGAAGGGTAAATAAATTTTTATAACTTTGAAAAAATGATATTCAAGATAAATATTGCAGGAATAATTCTATTCATTTTGGCTAGCCTTAATTGTTCTGGGCAAACTTTACACCTCTATGGTGGACGCAATCATGATGTTTACTTAGGTTGCCTTAATTGTGATAGCTATAATAGTAATTCAATTTGGAATGACTACGGCACGTATGGAAATAGCTATAATGCAAAATCTATTTGGAACGAATATGGAACTTACGGAAATGATTACAATACTAATTGTCCTTGGAATGAATATGGTACTAATCCTCCTGTTGTAGTTGATAAAGAGGGCAATTTTTATGGTTACTTTACCTTAAACGAATACAAACCCAAAAGAGCAGATTTCAATCTTGCGCTTACAATTTATAAATATCATGAGTTTATTAGAGATGATGTTTCTAAGTGGTATAGTAAAATATTTGAATAATTTATATAACACCCTTTCAATGAAAAACTATTTTACACTCCTTCTTCTATCAATAATGCTCAACGCATGTGGTCAATCATGTGAAAACATTCCAAATAGTTTTAACTCATACAATCAAGCTACGTCAATAATAAAAAGAAGTTCTTTTAAAATTAAAGAATCTGCAAATTGCTCTAATAGCTCATGGATTAGAAAAGCAAAATTCTATAGTTGTAACGGGAATATTGGCTTTATGATTTTGACTACAGACAGAAAAGACTACACTTTCCAAGCTGTGCCTTATAGCGTTTGGAAAAGATTTAAATCAGCGAGTTCTCTAGGAAAATTCTACCACAGAAATATAAAAGGAAGGTATCAATTACAAATAAGGTGATTGAATTGGAACTTAATCAAGAACATAGTTGTTTTTTCTTTTTAAGTATTGCTTTGACCTTTTAGTATTATACTTTGTAACTGGAGTGTTTCCTTTTCGAACAATAGCATTCCAAACTGCGTTATGATAAAAATGAATAATTTCTAAGTAATCATAAAATTTCAAGTAGTCCTCTTCACTAATTAAACCTACATCATTTATGAAGGTATGATATAATTCAATTTTTGTTTTGAACATACAATCCTTATGAACTTTTTCGCATATTACAGGTAAATCAAATCGGTCTATTTGAGCTAATTCATTCAACAAGGCATCGGAACCCAATGTTTTACCTGATTTTGCCTCTACAATTTCGAAATGCCCATCTTTGGCAAAGGAATAATAAACCCACATAAATTGAACTTGAGAAAAGTTCTTACAGTCCCAAATAGGATAGTCGCCATTTCTTTCAACTGAAACTTGAGCAAAAGAATTAAACGAAATTGTAATTAAGGCTACTAAACTTAGAATTTTTTTCATCTGTAATTTCTTATTCATTTGATTAAAGTTATTATTCGACATCATCGAGACTAATCCAACCTTTTGAGACTTGACCTCTAGTATTCTTGAAGACTATATATGCGTAACCGTTTTTATAATCTAGGGGTTTAATACACGTTCCTATAACCAAGTAAGCTTTTCTTTTGGTCGTACTTTTTGGCAGATTGTGGAAATATGCTTTATAGCTTGTTACTTTCAAATATTTACAAGGTTTCTCATAAGACTTCTCTTGAGGTTTATAAGAGTTGTTTGTTTTGGTGCTGGTTGAACCTTGCCTTTTACTTCTTTTCTTATAACCGCCATTTGCTATACATGAACGATGCATTTGTCTTATTATTTCCAATACTTGATAATTATCTTTATACCCTTGTTTGGGCAAATAACAAATTTCTTTTTTAAAAGACTGATAAGAATTTTCAAACCCATTCTCAGATGAACGTACCCAAGATTCTATGCAAATTTGGGTTATCGCCTGTCTTGAGAATTTATTAATCATATATAACAGAAAATCTTTACTGTCACCTTGGATATAAACAGGTAACCCGTATTCCTTGAATTTATAGTAAACATCCTCAATCATAACACTTGAAATACCATCACATTCATACTTCCTTAAATTCTGAGCATTGGTTGACAAACAAAATAATTGAATAATAAAAGCTGTAAATAAAATATAGAGAATTTTCATTCAATAAATATATTCGGAATTAGATATGATTTCTAGTTTTTCTCTTCTAAAAACTTTTTAATAACGGTTAGCGGTGTCAGCTGTAGATAAGGCTATGATAGCATTTAAGAGCCAACAAATAAAATAACGAGAGACGGCTTTTAACTATAAACTCTTAAAATAGGTTTCTAACAAAACTAAAATCTTACCATAAGCTAGTAACTACGGAGGCAGTATTCGATATTCTTCTGCTCTAACCAAACGAGTTCAATTTAAAAACTATAAATTATAGCGATTACTCGTAATGGCTGTAGTAATAAGTACTACCATCATCAAATATGACAGCAAAATCATAAAAGTGAAAAGCTATTTTCACAGTATACCATTTTTCATTTTCATAGACTTGTCCTTTATAAAGTTGAGAAGAGCCTAAATCTTTAATAAAATCCCCTTTATAAAGGGTATATACAAGCTTTATGGGGCTATAAATCTCGTACTTCTTCTTTGCCTCATAATACAAGACTTTTACCTTGAATTTACTTTCAGGAGGTGAATCATTCTTCATTTGCTCTGGAGTGAAGTAACTAGATTCACCAGTGTATTCAAATTGAGTTTGAGCGACTAAAGAACTGGTGCCGAATGCACATATTAATAGTAGAGTTAAGTATTTCATTATATAAACGTTTTAAATACCAGATTAAAAGGTTTAATCAAAGGTATTAAAATTTTACAATACTAAAATCGTGAATACTTTATCCAGCACCTTAATTCTTTGACTAAACAACTTTAAGTTTAATGATTATCTATAGAACTAGAAAGATTATAAATAGCTAGACCAATTAAAGTAAAAAGGATTGTTTATCCAACTAAATAATTTTCTTGTTAAAATACACTAAAGAATAAAATCTTCCTTTAGTCCCAATGTTCTGAATATTATATTTCATTTTGAAAAAAGTACATTATGAAAAAGTTATTACTCCTTACTCTCATTATTATTTCAAGCCAAATATTGAAGGCGCAATATCAAATCTTAAAATATTACGAACCTGCGGATACAACTATTAATGTCAAGTATCAAAACGGTATTCCCTATTTAATAAGTACCCAAAATAATTCAACAGTTATCGTTTCTTTTGGAGAAATGCTTGCAGGGCTTAGAATGGATATATCAGTTTATAATGAAAGCAATTCTACCTTCAATTTTACACCAGAATCTATTGTTGTAACAAACTATAAAACAGACGCTATAATAGAGCATATGACAGGCGATAAAGTAATGAAGAAATTAAAAAGAGCCGTACAATGGTCAGCTGTTAGCAGTGCAGCACAACCCTTGAGTAATACAATGGAAAATACAAGAAATTCATACCTCGGCAAAAACACTAAGAGTGCTCAAGAACAAAGAATTGATAATCAAGTCATACAGCAAAATCATATGGCTAATGTAAATCGCACAATGAATCAGGTTGACTATTTCAGGGAGTATTATTTATTTAAAGAAACTTTGGAGCCTGAAAAATCAATAACTGGATTTCTCATCTTTAAAAAGAAAAAAGTTAATGAGGTTGATATTCAAGTTGAAGTAAATGGTGAAGTACATAATTTTTCTTTAACCAGAAAGAAATAAATCACTACTTCATGATTTAAACTTTATAAAACAATCCGTGATTAAAAGTTCCTTGTGGCATTAATATCCGCTGTTCTTGAGCCATCTTTCACAATGGACATCCTTTACACAACTAACTAAACACAACTAGCTCTAAACGAGGAAATCTTAGCATTCTTTTACTTCTGAAGCAATATGCCCACTAAACAACAAAACCCTTTTAATTGCCATCTATGAGCCATTTAAAGGCACTTCTCTAGCTAGGTTAATTCGCCTAATGTAAGTTTAAGTTTGTATTGATTCGTATGAGTTCGCAAATGCTATTCATCCCAATATTTAATTTTAAGAGTGGGCGGTTGTCCAGTGAATTTTTGAAAGGATTTTAGTAAATACTCTTCTACATATTCTTCATTTCCTTTTTGCATAACGATACAATCATGCAATAAAAACAACGGCATCCTACCTCCCTTTGAATTATTAATCTCTTTGGAAAATTTATGCATACAATACGCCTCGCAGCTAAATAATAAATGTGAAATCCATTTATGATTTTTTTCCTTTAGCTTCCAGATTAGCCCATACACTTTAGGGAATAATTCTTCAAAGGCTTCTCCTACATCCTCATAATCTCCATTAGGGGCAAACAGGAACGCCAGTAACCTCTTTTTAATGATAGCACGATTCATCTCGCAGCTGTAATTATAGACCTCTTTACATGTCTTGGCACTATAGCTAAATAATTCTTTTGAAGTATATTTTGGAATAAGCTTATCAATAAAAACGTCATAGATACTACCAGTAAAACACTTTTTACAAAATAGCTCTAATTCAATAATATCAACACTTTTGAGCAAATCTGGAATCATATATAGTATATTAGAGTTTACTAGCTTATTATATAGTGTTGTGTTATTCAATATGCTAGCCAGTATATAGAGTACTGAATTAGACAAATCAACCTCTGCAAGGGGCTGATTGTCATATTTTATGAATTTTCTGATATTTTTTGGCAGTTGGGTTATTATGGTATGAAAACGACCATCAGTTTCTGTATGATTGACGGCTCGATAATCACCATTTACCAATTTACAAGCTATAGAAAGGCTGTAGAATTTATCTGCAATATGCATATCACTCTCGTCTAAAAATTGCTGAAGTTCATCAAAATCAACTGAGAATCTACCTGCTTTGTAAAACTTATAGGTGTGTTTATACTTATTAAAAGCTTTACGCTCAGCAGAGCTTACTGGTTTTCTTAGTCGCTTAATTGAATTCTTGATAATTGTATATCCACAATTTATCTCATGAATTTCAGGTTGGCAATACCACCATTTCGGATTTATAGAGTATCCAAAACTTTTTCCTTGTTCTTTTTTACCATTTACCCATCTGGTAGGTGTATAAGGATATTTAAAAAGTACTTTTTGGTGCAATATGCTTAGCACTTTCTTATAATTTGACCCATAGGTTTCTTTTAAAATTTTAGCATTTAAACGGATTTGAACATCGTTTAAATCAAATGGCTCATCTGTCCCTTTATTTATGTGAGCATCCCATTTATATGTAATTTTCAAATAAATACAAGAAACTATCATTTTGGCTAACTCCTTAATTTGAGGCTTTTCATTCTTAAAAAGAGCATCCCAATCTATCCCTTGCGGGAGAACTACTTTAAAACTATCCATTCCTATTTGTTGAGAAGTGATAGTTTATATTCAGCTAGTTGTGCCTTTAAATATGTCGGCTTTGTACCTTCATAGAAAGGAAGTATTAACCCTTGATTTTGTCTTTCGTGAAAACTAGTTTTACCTATTTTTAGATAGTCTCTGGCTTCCACAGCTGTAAGCCAAACTAAGTCTTGTATACCTAACTGGTATTTCTCTAAAATTTCGTTTATTGTGTCCTGAAAATTGTTATCTGTCATATGAGACAAATACACGTAGGACAATTTTAGGACTCAGTCCTAAATCTCTGGACAACCCTATTTCTTTAAATTAAACTTGGAAAGTACGTCATTGACTTTCGCTGAAGTTATATCAGACGGCACTGAGCTTGCCACCTTATCTTTATAACCATACCTGCTTATGTACTTTCCCAAAGTGGTGCTGTTGGGTCTGTCATTTTCTAATAACAGATAATTCAACAATCTACCCAGCTTTGATTCATTTGGATTCCCACTTGACGGATTACACTCTTTCGAACGGCTAATTAGTAAATCGATAATACCCAATTCTTTTAGCACCAAATACTTTTCAATTAATTTACTATTCCTGCCAAACTCATCAAATTCTGCAGAATCTACCTCCTCATCTTCCGACACTATCTTATTGCTTTCTAGCAGTTCAGGAAAATACTGCAACGTCATATTGTCTAAAAATTCTTTATGTCTGCGATATATATAATGCAGCAAATCTTTGCTTCTGGGATACTTTCTAACCCAATTATCTGTGCTATTCAAAGTTTTATCTAAAAAATTCTTGAAAATTGAAAATGCTGTTTTAAACTTTAAATCATTCTCTTCAATAATTTTATCAAACTCTAATCGAAACTTATTATGACCTCCTTCAATAATGCTATCTAATTCAAATTTTGAACCGAATGAACTCTCATCGGTCAAATCAATTGTTCTATTTAAGGTATTCTCAAGCTTACTACCTAATAGCAATTCCCTTAGTGCTATAAACGTTATCTTCTCCGTCAAGTCCATTTTATATCCATTAATTTATTATCAATCCCATTTTTAACCAAAGCTCTTTCATCTTATTGGCATGCTCTTCAGGTGTAATACGAACATAATCTAAAAATTGCTTTTCAGTAGAGTGTCCGCTTATTCTCATTATAGTTAAAGTATCAAGTTTACCATAAAAATACGAACAGAAACTTCTTCTCATTACATGACTTGAAATAACCTCATGAATTGGATATTCCCCTCGTATACTCTTTCGAATTTTAACTACTTTACCCTCAAAGTTTTTTGCCTCTTCAACAAAAGCTTTATCAACTTCTACTAATCTATTTAATCCAGATAGTTTAGTTAACTCTTTCAAGTATAAGTTAAACTTAACGTCAGAGATACTTCTTGGGAATGCTCCATTTCTTCTATCAAGTATCTCCTGCACCTGCTTACTAATTGGAATTAATACAACTACATCGTCCGTTTTCTTTGGTTTAATTCTAATACAATTATCGGAGGTTATCATAGAAGTATTCAAGCGTAAAATATCAGAAATGCGCAATCCTGTAAAAAAACCTATGACAAAAATATCTTTGACATTTTGTAGTCTAACATTCTCACTTACATCTAGCTCATACACCTTATTAAATTCTTCATAGGTTATGGAGAAATGATTAGTTTTTGCATAAATGATTTTTACCCTTTTAAATGAGGAGTCAACTTTTAACCCTTGCCTTTGAGCTTCATAAAGCATTGACTTTAGTTGCTTAAGCTCTCCCCTAACTGTATTTATACCATTTTTATACTCATCCATTAAGAAAGTTTTAAAGCGATAAAAAAAACTATCATCTACTTCTTTAATCTTAATCCTGAGTGATTTCTCTTTATCTACTACTCTTCTATACTCTTCAAATCGTCTTAACTTATTCGAAGTTGTTTTATATGCTTTAATGGTTCCTTTAGAGACTGGCTTATTTTTCTTTTCTACAATTCTATTTGGTAGCTTTTCAATAAAATTTTGTACGAATGGTATAAGAAATATTGTCTTATCTTCTGCATCGCTTGAAGTAAGGTCAAAGTGATTATTGATTAACCCTTGTAGCCATTTGGAATTAATAGCTTGCCCTTCTATTTTTAAAATCCTAACCTCTTCCTCTATTCTACTTTTTAACGAACGCATCTTAGCATTAAGTTCTATAGCACTAGAAAATGCACTAGGTTTAATTAAGCCCCCAACCTTCTTACTCCAATCCGTTTTATTTATTTGAACAGGAATCGCCCGTTTAGCCTCTTTGCCCATGGAGTCTCTAACCCGAACATAAATACTCTGCTTAAGTTTCTTGCCTTTATTGATTACGAATGTTACAGCCATATATAGTATTTTTACCCCGATTTTTACCCAAAAGTAACAAACTAAGGCGAACTGGAAAGAACTAAAATGGTCTGAGTAGTTGCATTTATTGAGTCTAAATATAATAATCAAACCAAAAAAAACTACCACGAACTAATTAAGTAGAACCGCCAGCTCCACTGAATTATAAAAGTAAGAGCCCCTACATTGGGGCTTTTATATTTTAACTATAATCGTTCCCTGCGCAACTGCTGCACATACAGCAACTTACTTTTATAATAATCAGCGTTGGGTATATCTCCAATGGCACGATAGGTCAACTCCAAAAACTGTAAGGATTTTACATCCATAGAATCTGCGGCTGTTGCATTTTTAAACCAATATATTGCGCTATCTGCTTTTTGGGTTTCGCCATAAACACAGCCTATATTATTCATAAAATCGGCCTCCGTATTATCTAAGCTATGTGCTTTTTTAAAGTAAGGAATTGCCTTATCAAACTGGCCACTTTGAAAATAAACTGTACCTACATTATTTGTATAAATACCGCTTGTTGTATCCTCTTTAAATGCTTTATAATAATACTTATAAGCAGAATCTAATTGCCCTTGTAAAAAATATGCTTTGCCCAATTGATTATAACCATCGGCGGGTAAGTAAGGATAAATACTCATGGATCGCCTAAAGAAGGTGATACTCTGTGCCACTTCTTTACTAATTGAATCAATTAATTGCTTTTGATTATAACCAGCTGCACTCATTGCTTCAGTTAGCACCTCTTTTCTGTCTTCGCTTGGCAAGTGATTGCCCATATAGTATAATAGGTGCGTGGCATTTTCATTATACTTTATATCTCTTGAAAAAAGCTCGTAGTCATTTTTCCAATCCATATTACGCGCCACCGTTTTATAAGAATACAAAACACAAACTACACCTAATATCCCCCATAAAACAGGCGATGCTTTTACTTTTTCCATAAAACCATCACCACTTTCTTTCTTAAAAAAATGTGCGAGCAACAACACGGTAAGTATGCACAAGCCCAAGCTTGGTGTAAAAAAAAGACGTTCACCAAAACTGGTACCAATCAAAAAGAATACATTCGATGCGATTGAAAACGTAATAAAAAACCAAAGGATCCCAAAAGATATTTTGCTCCTGTTTTTTAATTTTAGTACGGCATAAATAAATGCAATTAAACAAAGTAAAAAAGATAACACAAAGCCCCAATGCGAAACTGATACCGGCTCCAATGTAGCATAAGAATAATCACATGCTAAGGGATGTGGCACAAAAAATGTGTAAATGTAAAAACCAACGATCATTACTGCCGTTGCAAATCGTGATGGAATATTATCCTTGACTTTTACAATCAAATTATCCATAATACTAGTTTCAGCATTTTGAGGATATTGCCCCAAAACAACATCTCTTGAAATTATAAAAAGAATAGCTACCACTACAAGTGGAGCGCAACATAAAGCAATTTTCTTTACGTTCATTTTACCCTGATGGAAGAAAATAAGCAAAGGAAAAATACCTATTCCAACTACTGCCGACTCTTTGGAATATATACCGGCAGCAAAAATCAAAGTCCCCCAAATCAAATGAATAGAACGATTGCTTATAAGATATAACTGAATGCCACGCATAGCACCAACAATTCCAATCATAGCCAATATTTCATCTAATGATTTTACATTGGCAACCACCTCTACATGTATAGGATGTACTGTAAACAATAGGGTAATTAAAAATGGCAGCAGCCAACGCTTATCAAATAAATCATACAGAACCCAAAAAATAAGCATGCACAACAATCCGTACAATATCACATTGATTTTATGAAAATGATGCGGATTACCTGAAAACAAATTCCATTGAGCGTTTAAAATCACCTTAGTAAATGGTCTGTACAAGGAGTTTTCTTTATCACTCACGTCACCTTTTCGCAAAGGTGTTTTAAACATAAGTGCAATATTATCAGCGCTAAAAGCCGCCTTAGTAATTTTATTGTTGGCTATAATACCATGGTCATCTAATACAAAACGATGTTGAAATGTATTGGCGTATAAGACAAAGGACAATACAAAAAAGAAAGCTGACATAAACCATAGCTGACGAGTTTGCAAAACACCCGAAGTGACTAAATTAGGAACTGCCTTTTTTTCTACTTGAGTTGCTTCTTTTGAAGCTAGCCCATTCTTTTTAATCTTTCTACCCTTCTTAGGGCCTTTTGATTTATTTGACTTTTTGGTCATGGTTTCCTTGATAGTAGCACTAAAATAAACAATCATCCTTATCTTTTAAAAAAAAGATAGGCTGTTGTAAATTACGCCTTGATAGAACCTAGGATTGAAAATCATTAGACACATACCATTTCTAAAAGAGGTCTTGAAATACTCTTTAACGGCTTTTGGAGGACCACAAGGTCACATTGGTATGATGATGCGAAGTTTTGTTGAAAAACGACGAGACATTACCGAAACAGAACTAATGGATTACCTTAGTTTTTGTCAAATGTTGCCAGGCCCTTCTTCATCTCAAACGGTTGCCCTCATTGGGTACAAGCGAGGTGGCATTGTACTAGGCGTGCTCACCTTATTAGTTTGGATAATCCCTGCCGCCCTTATTATGGGCGCCTTAACTTTTGTTGTAAAATACGTTGATGCTGCAATTTTGCATGACAATATTTTTAAATTCATACAACCTATGGCGGTTGGTTTTATTGTGTATGCTGCAATTCGTACCATGAAAATTAGTATCAAAAGTCCAGTAGGTATTGGAATTATGTTATTGGCTACTGTCTTAACCGCCATTGTAAAAAGCCCCTGGGTTTTTCCACTTACCATTTTGATTGGTGGCCTTATTACAAACTTTAGTAACAAAGAATTTCCGCCGCATGACACCAAGGCATTTGAAATAAAATGGAAACGACTAGGCTGGTTTGCGCTCATTTTTGTGGTGGCGGGTGTCTTATCAGAATTAGCACGCACTCAAAATTGGGAGCACGCCCGTGCTTTCAATCTTTTTGAAAATTTTTATCGTTTTGGTAGTATTGTTTTTGGCGGAGGTCATGCATTAATACCTATGATGTCTACCCAATTTATTGATCACTCAACGGCATTGTATGGAACGGCTTTAATTTCGGAAGAAAATCTACTTACGGGTGTGGGCTTAGTTCATGCTATTCCCGGGCCAGTATTTTCTTTGTGTACCTATGTGGGCGGTATGTGTATGGATACCAGTCCTGTAAATCAAGTACTGGGATGTTTTATAGGCACTGTGGGCGTGTTTTTGCCGGGGGCCTTAATATTATTCTTCCTTTTTCCATTATATCAAAACTTAAAACAATACCGCGTCATATTTAGAGCCCTAGAAGGCGTGCATGCCGCAGTTATTGGAATTCTCTGGGGATCAGCCATTGTACTATACCAGACACTTCCCGGTGGCGATGGAATTGATTGGGGCAGCCTGCTTGTGATTGCTTCAACTGCCCTAGTTCTCAACTTTACTAAAATACCAGCACCCTTTATTGTAATTTTTTGGTTGGTATTGGGAATTGCTTTTTAAGCAAAAACAAATAGTTTAAATAAACAAATCGGCACTAATTCCATCACAATAAAGCCTACCCTTTACAGTTAGCTTTAAGTGTGTTTCATCTTTTTCTAAAAGTCCCTTTGCAATATGAGTTGTTGCCTTTTCAAGCAATATGCTCAGTCCTTTCTCAGAACTCACAGCTAAGTAATCATCTAAATCTAAACCTTCCTTTACGCGCAAACCTAATAAAACCTTTTCGTTTAAAATATCTTTTTTGGATAGCTCCTCCTCTTCTTGATTCAGTTTGTTTTGATCCAATGACTTTATATAAAGTGTATTATTTGCAATATTCCATTTACGTTTTGTGCCATGGTAAGAGTGTGCCCCAGGACCAAAACCTAAATAGGATGCCCCAGCCCAATAGTTACTATTATGGATTGCCCTAAATCCTTTTTTAGCGTAAGAAGAAATTTCATAATGTTCAAATCCTTTTTCCTCAAGCGTACCCATTAAATATTCAAATTGGCCAGCGCCTTGTGAAGGATCTAATGGTTTTTCTTTCCCTTTTTTAATAAAAGAATCTAAGGCCGTCTTTGGTTCCACTGTCATTCCATAAATGGAAATATGAGGTGTATCTATACCAATCAATTTAGCCACATTGTTTGCCAACTTCTCGTGTGTCAATAATGGATAACCATATATTAGGTCTACAGTATAATTCTTAAAATGTTCTTTAATAATATGAATGCTGTCCTCAGCTTTTGCTGATGAGTGCGAACGATTCATATAAACTAAGTCTTCTTCATAAAAACTTTGCACTCCCAAACTTATCCGGTCAATGCCTAAATTTTTAAAACCTATAATCTTAGGTAGCTCCACATCATCAGGATTCATTTCTAACGTAGTTTCTTTTACACTGCTGCAATTATAATTAATACGCACTTTATTAAGTATGGACTCAATCTCCTGCACATCTAGCAAACCTGGCGTACCGCCTCCAAAATAAATCGTTTCAATAGGCTCATCACCTAATTCGTCTTTTCTTAACTTAATTTCTTTCAATAAAGCAGTCAATAATTCGTTCTTATATTGCAAAGAGGTTGAAAAATGAAAATTACAATAATGGCATGCTTGCTTACAAAAAGGAATATGAATATAAATGCCTGCCATTAAATGCTTTATTTTTACTTTAAGAAAATGAAAGGTAAGCTTCAATCAGTTTTAGTACGAGTGGTGCTAGCTATAATTATTATTAATTATAGTAGCACAACTACTCATGCGCAAAGCTTCCAATTACAGCTACAAGGAAATGATGCTCAACAATTTGAAAAAGAAGCAAACCTAAAAACAAATTTTCCTGATTTTTTGCAAGCGAATAATGCCTTACAGGATGGATTGCGCAACTTATATAAAAAAGGTTATTTATCAGCTGCGATAGATTCCATTTGGGAGAATAAAAACATGGCATATGCAAATGTATTTCTGGGGGAGCAATACAAATGGGCTAATATTACAACCACCAATATCCCTTCTAACTTAATTCGTTTGAGTGGATTTGATGAAAAACAAATTTTAAATAAACCCATTCAACCAAAATTGTTAGCTAGGGTAATGGGAAAAATGATTTCTTATTATGAAAATAATGGTTACCCATTTGTAAGCACCCAGCTTGATAGCGTACTAATAAACAAAGGTGAAGTATCAGCGCAATTAAAGGTAAAAACAGGACCCCTTATTAAAATAGACACTATTATTTTAAATAATGATGCAGGAATCCATAAAGGCTTTATAACTAAATACCTAGATATTGAGGAAGGCGAACTTTATAATGAAACTAAAATTAGAAAAATAAGTCAACTGATACGAGAGCTACCCTTCCTTGAAGAATCCTTCCCATGGAAAATCTATTTTAGTTCTTCCGAAACTCGGTTAAATCTTTACCTCAAAAATAAATCTGCTAATCGAGCCGATGTTCTAATTGGTTTATTGCCAAACAATGCTGAGATAGGAAATAAGTTTTTGCTTACCGGTGATATAAAATTTGCATTTGTAAATGCGCTAGAGCGAGGTGAAAAATTTGAAGTAAACTGGCAAAACTTACAATTTCAATCTCCGCGTTTAACCGCCTCGGCATCCTACCCTTATCTGCTCAATACACAAATTGGTTTATCTGCCACCTTTGATTACTATAAAAAAGACACCAGCTTTAGAACAGTAAACGGTCAGCTAGGATTTATATACCAATTTAATGCCCAGGATCAAATTAAAGCTTTTTATGAAACGGGTAGCACAAGACTTATTACAGTTAATATATCCGAATTGATATCCTCAAGGGCATTACCTGCCAATGCTGATATCCAAACCCGCAGCTTTGGCTTAGAAGGTAGCATACGTCGAGTAGATTATAGATTAAACCCACGTAAAGGATGGCAAGCAAGAATAAAAGGCGCGGCAAGTATTCGTGATTTTATTACGAATAATGAAATTGAAGACACCTTTGACCCCATTGCCAATGAGAATTTTTCTTACCTATACGATAGTATCAATTTGCGCTCCTATCGTTTTCAGCTAGAAGCAGATCTAGCTTACTTTTTACCCTTAGGTAAAAGAATGACTTTGGCCTCGCGCTACAGAGGAGCTATCATGCTAAGCGAGCAAGACCTATACCGAAACGAAATTTTCCAAATCGGTGGCTTTAGATTGCTACGTGGTTTTGATGAAGGAAGTCTTTTTGTAAATCAGTACCACGTTGGAACAATCGAGCCTAGATATTTACTCTCTCAAAATTCTTATTTCTTTTTGTTTGGAGATATTGGTCTAATACAACGTAGTTATCCTGGTTTAAATCGTAATGATACCCCATATAGCGTAGGATTAGGAATGGTATTTGAGACTAAGGCTGGGCTTTTTAATATTAGCTATGCTGCCGGTACATTGGGCAATACAGGAATACAATTCCGTAATTCAAAAATTCACTTTGGCTATGTCAATTTCTTTTAAATAAAAAAAGTGTCACGCTAGGCATGACACTTTTAATAAATCAAAATTTTAAAATAAGTTATTGCAACAACTTATAAATTTTTCCTTGCTCTTCGGTAGATAAAGGATTACCTGAATAAGAAAAATTAATTAAGTTGCTCAACTTTTGAATTGAAGTAGGTATTTTTTTAATGTTATTATTACGAATATCTAACTGTTGTATAGATTTCATAGACGAAATTTCACCAGGTAAATTTACCAAGCTATTATTACTTAAATCAACCTTTGTAAGCTGGCTCATACCGGTAAGCTCCATAGGGAAGGAAACTAAACCATTATTGGCCATTTCTAAAACACGCAAGCTTTGTAAATTTCTAAATGAGTTTGGCAGAGCAAAAATCTTATTCCCTTCCTTGCCAGAAGTTCCTAAAACTAGTTTTTCTAAATTTTGAAGGTCGCCAATTTCACTTGGTAGCCAATGTAAATTATTACCACTAATATCCAACACCTTTAAGTTTTTCATGTGTTTAATCGTTGTAGGTAGATAGTTTAATTTTTTATTACTTAAATCTAAATGCGTTATATGCTTCATGCGGCGCAGTAAATCAAATAATACATTTGGATCGCCCGCACTGCTGCCGCTTACCCTAAAATTAGTAAGAGATGGTAGGTCATTTATTTCATCTGGTAAAAAAGTAATGGGATTACCCGTTAGGTCAATTACCTCTAAGTTTTTACAATTAGCTAATGAGGTAGGTACCGAAGTCAATTTATTATTACGCACGATTACTTTTCGTAATTTTTTCATTTCGCCTAGCGTACTAGGTAAACTGCTAATGCTATTATTTGATAGGTCAAGTACTTCTAAGTTCTTTAATAAAAAGATATCAACTGGAACTTCCTTAATATCAGCATTTTGAATTGCTAGGTACCTTAAATTAGGCAGCTTTAATACTTCCATTGGGAAAGCAGTAAAATACTGACTCGTAAGATTTAACTGCTGTACACAATTATTATCGTATGATGCAGAAGGCAATTTTAGATAAACCTTATCAGCATCACAAGGGTCAGCTAATGGATAATAAGATTGGGCTTGAGTAAAAAGAATACTCAATAACAGAATCACACTCAATAAACTCTTCTTCATTATAATCATCGGTTTTTCAAAGCTTAAATATAATTTAAGTTTTGAAATAAAGGAGAAGGAAAAGCATTAATTATAGGTTTTAAGTATCCCTTTGGGAGGATTTCTAAGGTTTTTGTACTTTAATAAATCAATTCGTACTTTACCTACAAGTATTGGTGTTTCAATATGAACAGGTATTTTGTTGGCATCATCAGTAATCCAAACTGTCATTTTCTCACCTCCCTCAAAAATAGTTCCGTCTATTAGTAGCGGTTTAAACTTAATCGTCTTGTATACACCATGTTTAGTAGTCAGTTTCACTTTGCCTAAATAACGTAAATAAATAGGATATACCTTATTATCTAAAAATATGTTGAATGGTATTTTATCTCCTTTTTTATATTTATTGAAATCAATATTGCGTGCATAATAAATTGATGAAACAACATCCTGTACACAAGCCGGCACTTTTTTTATCCCATCGTTGGAACTAGCCGTTTTCATTTTTCTATTAAAGTTTACGATATTAAATTTTTTATACCCTCCTTCATTTACTCGACGTACAAATTTGTACGGCAGCATAGTTGTAGTATCAATATAAGATTCGTATTTATCTCTTACCTTAAAAAACCAATCGTATGTACGCAATGTTTTACCATCGCCTACTATATGATAAACAGGTTTTCCTTTGTAGGTTTCAAGTTTATTGGTAAAAGTGGCAATGCCGGCACCAATCCACGCTCCCGCAAAAGTGTAATAGACTTTATAAGTAATTTGTTCATTTTTTTTAGTCGAAGTATTTACTAGGTTGCAATTTGTAAAACCTTGCCCTTGTATCTGTCCTCCAAAAAAAATAAAAAGTAGTAGTAGTTTAAATATGTTTTTTATCTTATTCATAATCGAGTTCTCTTGCGCCACTTCTCGTATTCACTTTCTCTACAGGATCGCTACCAATTACACGGTTAATCTCTGATTCGCTCACATCCTCTAAGTCTAACCCTCGTGATACATTTTCAACAGATTCACTACGTTGAATACTTATTTGATCATAACTATCACAAATATCTACGCCCTCCATTGAAAGTGGTTCTGCAAATTTCTTTACGGTGTTATAACCTAAGCTTTTATCATTTTGAATCATTTTAAAAAATGAACCCCAAATTGGCATTGCTGCACGAGAACCTTCGCCTAAACCTAATCCCATAAAACGATCTTCACAACCAACCCAAGCTCCTGCTAACAATTGAGGCGAGTAACCAATGTACCAAGCATCCGCTTCATCATTGGTAGTACCTGTTTTACCACAAAGCTCACCTCTAAGGCCATATCGCCCTTTAAGTCTTTTTGCGGTTCCAAAGTTTACAGTTCCCTGCATCATTTTTATCATTTTATAGGCAGTTCGTTCGTTTATAACCTCTTTTCGTTCAGGAACAAAGGTTTCGAGTAAGTTGCCGTTCTTATCTTCGATGCGCGATACGAAGGTGGGTTTAATATTGATTCCGTAATTAGGAAACATTGTATAGGATCTTAACATTTCTATTACCGAAATATCCTGTGCACCCAATACGATAGAAGGATAAGCTCTTAGTTCAGAGGTAATACCAATTTTCTTACAAAAATCAACAAAGGCCTCAATACCTACTAATTTTAATACGTTCAATGAGCCATTGTTTACTGAGAAAGCTAAACATTTTTTCATAGGCAAACTACCTAAACGAGAGCCACCAGCATTGTATAATCTATGCCCAGGAAAAAATACAGGTCTACAGCTTATTTGCATGCAAGGCGAGTAGTTATTATCTACTGCTAGGCAATATGCTAATGGTTTCATAGTAGAACCTACCTGACGTTTGGTATGTTCATTTACGTGGTCATATTGGAAGTATTTATGATTAATTCCACCTACCCAAGCTTTTACTTCGCCTGTTGCAGGATCCATAGCTGCAAAACCAGTTTGTACAAAAGCACGCATGTATTTAATACTATCCAATGGTGTCATTACCACTTCTTTTTCTCGCTTATCATTCCAAGCAAAAACAGTCATTTTTACTTTTGTATTAAAGTTCTCTTCAATTTCTTTTTCAGTAAAATTTTGCGCCTTTAACGCTTTATAACGCTTCGTATTTCTAATGATTCTTTTCAGTGTTTTTTGGTGCTTCTTCCATCTAAAATTATTGACACGGCGTGTTTTATTATACATATTTCGAGCTACAGCTAGCTCAGCATATTCCTGCATTTTAGGATTTACTGTGGTATATATTTTTAAACCATCGCGGTATACATCCATCCCTTTTTTCTTACACCAATCTTTTACTTGAAGCTCCACTACTTGCCTAAAATAAGGTGCCAATCCTTCATGCTTCTGAGCTGATGCTGGCTTAAATACAGTAACCAATTCAGTTGCTTTCAATCGTTGATATTCAGCATTGGTAATTTTTTTGTTCTTGCGCATTTGAAACAAAACCGTATTTCTTCTATCCTTAGATTTCTCAGGGTTTCTTATAGGGTTGTATAAGGTATTTCCTTTAAGCATTCCTACAAGCACGGCCGCTTCCTGCGGCTCAAGATCTAATGGTTCTTTACTAAAAAAAGTACGCGATGCTGAACGTATCCCCCATGAATTATATCCAAAAGGAACTGTATTTAAATATGCAGTAAGTATTTCTTGCTTAGTAAGGTTCTTTTCAATTTTTACCGCAAGAATATTTTCTTTTAGTTTGTCATAGATTAAACTAAAAATGGATCCATTATCACGTGGAAATAAATTCTTAGCTAACTGTTGGGTAATCGTACTACCACCACCTTGTCTGTTACCAGTAATTACACCCATAATAGCACGGCCTAAGGCTTCGGCATCAATGCCTGAATGACCATAAAAACGCTCATCCTCAGTAGCCACTAATGCATCAATTACCGATGGAGCAATTTCTTTATAGCTTACAGGTTCTCGGTTTTCAGCAAATAGTTTACCTATAAGATTATCATCGCCATCATATATTTCTGAGGCAACGGCAGATTTTGGGTCCTGCAATTCAGACATACTTGGCATCTCGCCTAGTTTACCTGCATCTATAAGGAATATAAGAGCAGCAAAAGCTATTAAACCAAAGAGCACGCAGAACCACATGAACTTAATTATACCTTTTGTTTTCTTTTTTTGAGCTGGTTTTTTCTTCGCCATTTTTTCAATTGTTTATGTAATTAATAATCCGAAAACTACAATTACAAATTGCACCACAAATCTATTCTTTAGTTTGTTAGAGAACCCTAAAATAGTACGTATTTAATGAAAAATTATGCTAATTCATTTTAAAAGGCGGGTATAAATAAAATACAGGAATTGATATGTGTAACTCCTTTTTAGTCAAAAGGTTTTCAATCACATAATAACCGGTCATTTTACCCATATCCGTTTTTACACCTACCGCACTAGTATAATTAAACCCTTGACCAGGATCTAAGAGCGGCTGCTGACCCACTACACCCTCGCCATCTACGGTGCGCACGTTGCCTAAGGCATCGGTAATCTCCCAATGACGTGCTTTTAAATGAAAAGGAAAATCAGATAAATTGTCAATGCTAATCTCATAGGAATAAATGTACTCATTTAAACCAGGATTGGACATCTCTTGGTTGTATGTAGTTTCAACGGTTACGCATATACCTTGTGTGATTTGCTGCTGCATGAACGTTGGTAAATATAAGATTTTTTAAAGTATGGTTACTTGGTTTAATATTTCTTTATCATTCTGAGCATTTTGAGCTTCAATCTCCATGGGATTTTTACGATAACCAAAACGGATAGATAACCACACATATTTAGCCAAAAAGCCAAACCAGCCTTCGCGCTGATATTGTAATACATGAGCTACTTCATGGCGCAAGTAAGGAATATTAGCCAATAACTGCTCACGAGTAACTTTATATAAGTAAATGGTTTTACCAAAAACAATTGCGGCACCAGCATCACTCGCGCCTAAATTAAACGCCGCAATACGCGCCACAAGTGCATTTTCTTTAATCCGAACCTTGATTACAGGTTCCAATATTTAAGTATTTGTTCAGTTTGTTCGGCAGTTTTTACACCCTTAATTATGTGGTGTATCATACCTTCCTCATCTATCAAAAAAGTGGTACGTTTTAGGCCCATGAATTTATTACCGTACATATTCTTCTCACCCCAAACGCCATACTTCTCAATCGCTTTTCTTTTTGGATCAGCTAATAAGGGAAAGTTAAGTTTAAACTTTTTAATAAATTTTTGATGACTCTCTTCATCATCAGGGCTAATACCAAAAACATTAATCTTATGCTTTTTAAGAATTTTAGAATTATCTCGAACGTTACAAGCTTGCTTAGTACAACCGGGCGTATCATCAGCAGGGTAAAAATAGAGTACTACTTTCTGGCCCTTAAAATCTTTTAAAGCTACTGATGCACCATCTTGATTTTTAAGAGTAAAAAGTGGTGCTTTATCTCCTTTGGCTAATGTTGTCATGATTTTATTTTGAATGTAAAGTTCGTGTTTTTCACTTAGAAAAATAACTATCTGCTTAAACTCATTTTTTTAATAGACGTATTACCGTTTCCATCAATTGCTTTGATTGTTAGCTCATGTTTACCTACGGGAAAATGCTCATCCACATAATAGTAATAATTATTTTTTCTGCGTGAGCATCGTAACCATTTGCCATCTACTTCCATACGTACTTCTTTCAACGCACTTACATTATCCTCGGCCCCAAATTTTAATAAATTGCCTTTACTTACTTTGCGTCCGTTTTTAAAATAAGGAATAATCGCAGGCGGCGATTTGTCAATTGTAATTACGTAATTCCCAAATTTTTTAACCTTAGCAACTACCCATCCGTTCTTATATTCTGCAGCCATGCCATCAACGTTTTCCATATCCAACTCTTCTTCAGGCGTATACAATACGGCCACTTTATCCCTTGCATCGCCTGGTATTGGCTGCTTTGGCTTAAGCTTTACGTCAAAAAAATCATGCACAGGCACCCCACTATTGTGCACCCCATAAAAGTAAGAATACGGTAAGGAGCTACTAGATGCACTTGCCTTAAAACATAAGTCATCATACAATTGTTCCTTAGCTAGCGTAAGAGCGATTTTACCATTGTCAAACTTGTTGATTTTTCCTTGTTCAAATAAAGTACTACATGTTGCATCCACCTCAGCACTAGCTGCTACTCCTTGCACCTGAAACTTTACATCTTTACTATTTCCTTTTACGTCGTACACTCGAATTACTACATTGTGCGTCTTGCCATCGCTTACATCAACCACGCCATTTTTTTGCGTACCATTTATATAAATACCCAATTTATCATTGGGTAATTTATGGCATAGCTGTAGCCAAAAACCTTTACTCATTTTTGTTTTATAGTCACCTATTGAATTCATATAACGTGTTTCATCATATCCAATATTATTCAACTGCCAACCAAATAACGCTTTGCCATCTACCATCAATTTCATTCTAAAAACTCCTAAGCGTAGTGAGTTTTCCATGTAATCATTTGCCTGTATCCCAAAATAAACTTTATCAGTATTTACTTTAATCATTTTGGTAGTAGGTACATCATGATTCCCGTTTTTAATGGCTTTAAAAACTTTAGGCGTTTGATGATAGATACTTTCATTTGCATCATAAACTGCCAATCGATTAATGATTGGTTTTTTTCTGTCGCCCATTTTTTTATAAAACAATAAACCATTTAATGTTTTATCGGTTTGGGTGTTTCTTATTTCCATGTGTAAGTGAGGTGCATGGCTACTACCTGTATTTCCACTTTTGGCTATAAACTGTCCTTTTTTTACAGGAAAAAAATGTGGAGGAAAACGAAGGTCCACATCCCACTTTTCTTTTTCGTATTGCTTCTTTTTTAAGTAATTCCAAAAGAGCGGATAAAACTTATTACAATGAGCATATACCGATGTAAAGCCACCCGGATGACTAATATATAAACACGTACCAAAGCCTGTATGGCTTATGGTTACTCGGCTTACATAGCCGTCACCTATAGAATATAAGTTTAGATTTTCGCGCTGCTCCGTGCGCACATCTAATCCTGAATGGAAATGATTTGGCCTACACTCACCAAAATTACCTGCCAGTGATATTGGAATTTTTACCGGACTACCAAAATTAGCCTTGTAATTTATAGGCGCAAAAAATGGTTTCTTTTTAGGAGTTTCTGCCGGTTTTTTTTGTTGTGCCATTACACAAACGCAAATAAGTAAACCAACTAAAACCAGCACACACTTTTTCATTGCGCTAAAAGTAAATAGAGAATAAATGTTTTAAGAAAATTGTTTTACACAAGAGGTGTAACAGCCTCGTCATCCTTATCAGCTATTTCTTCTTTTTTAACCGGTATGATTTCTTTTTCTTCGCCATTATCCAAAAAACGACCTTGAAAAATAAGAATACTTACCACACCCATAAAAATAGAAGCATCGGCTACATTAAAAACTGGCTTAAAAAACTGAAACATATTGCCACCTACCACTGGTATCCAGTCAGGCCACTGAAATGTAAACAGTGGGAAATAAAGCATATCTACCACCTTGCCATAAAATACATCGGCATAGCCCTGCCCCCAAGGAACTAGTTGGGCAGCTTGCCCGCTATGATAACTACTTACAGTAAAAATTTTGCCAAATAAAATACTATCAATCAAGTTACCCAATGCACCAGCTAATATTAAGGCTGCGCAAATTAATAGACCATTAGGAAACCCCTTGCCCACTAATTTATTTTTGATAAAAAACAAGCCCCAGATTACTGCTGCTAAACGAAATAAACTCAAAGCCAATTTTGCCCAAGCTTGCTCGCCAAACTTCATACCAAACGCCATCCCTGAATTTTCAATAAAATGTAGCTTAAACCAATTACCTATTACAGATACTTCATCGCCCAATGCAAAGTTTAACTTAATGTAAAACTTGGACCCTTGATCAACTAAGAGTATGGCTAAAATAATAAGTAAAACGTGTTTTAATTTCAAAAGTATAATTTGATAATTCCCGCCAAAAGTAAGGCTCGTAAGCAAAACGCATCACACAATTAGCTTAAAATAATGTTGCCATTTTGATAGCTCAATTTTTTAAGTGGCGCATCTAGAAGTAAGGCACCATCTAAATCGCAATAATTTACATTGCCACCAATTTGAGCAGCGGCAAATATCCCCACTTCTGTTTCATTCATACAGCCAAGCATTGTTTTGAGTTGGAGCTCTTTGGCCTTAGCAATTATTCGTACGGCAGGCGTTAGCCCACTGCATTTGGTTAGTTTTATGTTGATCCCATCAAAGGCTTCGGTACATTTTTCTATATCACTTTCTAATTGAAAAGATTCATCAGCAAAAAAAGGAACTTCAAATTCACTCTTTAGCACTTTCATATCCTTAAAGGCTTCTTTTGCTAAAGGCTGCTCAATAAATAAGACGCCTACTTTTTCTAATTGAGGAATAAATTCCCTTGCTTCGGCTAAGCTCCAGGCAGCATTTGCATCTATCGCAAATTTACTTTGGGTGTGCTCTTTGAGCTTAGTAATCGTTTCTATTGAGGCCTTATCTGTAAGTTTGACTTTATAGTTTGGCCAGGGCTGCTCTTGCATTTTTGCAAGCATGTTTTCAAAAGTATCTTGCCCCAAAGTATAAAAAGTGGGTAGTTTTTTCACTTCCTCTTTATATACAATTTGAGCTATTGATTTTTTTTCTATTTGACTATATAAATCCCAATAGGCCATATCCAAGGCACAAACCAAAAATGGATTTTTGGGATATAAATGATGACAAAAATGCCAAAAACGCTCCGGTGCTGTAAGCGCATACTGCTCAATCATTTGAGCCTTAGCTTGTAAATCTGCAATAAGGCTATCCATCGTTTGCGGATAGTATGAAATAACAGGCGCTTCCCCAATACCACGCAAACCCTTAAACTCAATTGCCACCAATAAAGCAGTTTGCTCGGTTTTGGTTTCATGATTTGTGGTAAACGCTTGTTTAAATGGTGTACTTATTTTTCTAAATCGAACTTTGAGCATCAACGGCAATAATAAGCTGAAATCCCTTTTTTTCATTTGTTAAAAAATTCTTACCTTTCAGGCAGGCGGTAACGCTAAATCAAAATTTAAGCATCATGGGTGATTTAAAAGACAATAAGGTATATCCTGCCAATTGGAAAATTGGCAAAACAGTTGACGGAGCATATGATATTCAGCAAGATGAGATATTTAAAAAATATGCCAACAAATCACTACCTATAAGTAAAAAAAGAACGCGTGCGGGCTTAACGCCTTATACTGCGGCTTGGACTGTAAAACAGCAAAAACATTTATTGCGCCGAACTATGTTTGGTGTAACAAAAACAGATATGGCAAACATATCTGCGCTTACACCAGGTGCTGCCGTTGATTATTTATTAAACAACGTATCAGCCGCTCCTGCACCGCCTATTAATAATTATGAAAATACTTATGCTGATACTACAAGTGTACCGGCAGGCTCTACATGGGTTAATGCAACTTATGGCGATGGCACCTTAGATTATCATAGAACACTTTCATTAAAATCTTGGTGGATGAGCAATATCGCAAATCAGAATACAAGCATTATTGAAAAGATGGTTCTTTTCATGAGTAATAACTATCCTATTGAAATGGCTGCCGTTCCTGGTGCTATTTTATGCTATAAGTATTTGGATCTATTGCGCACGCACGCATTAGGCAACCTAAAAGATTTTATAAAAGCATTAAGCAAAGATGGTGCGATGCTTAGATACTTGAATGGACATTTCAATGTAAAAAACTCCCCCGATGAAAATTATGCACGGGAGCTGCAAGAACTTTTTACAGTAGGAAAAGATGGCCCGGTTCAGTTTACTGAGCCCGACGTAAAAGCGGCGGCTAAAGTACTTACCGGATGGCGTGTTGATATCAATACAGCAACAGTAAGTTTTAATGACTCATTGCATGATGATACCAATAAGCTGTTTTCGTCTTACTATAACAATCAAATATTAAATGGGTTAAGTGGAGCAGCAGGAGCTAATGAATTGGATAATCTGGTGGATATGATTTTTTCTAATGGGTCGCAAGATATTGCTAAGTTTTATGCTCGTAAAATTTATCGCTTTTTTGTGTACTATGATATAGATGCAAATATTGAAACCACAATTATCAATGGCTTAGCGCAAACTTTGATAAATAACAACTGGGATGTAAAACCGATGATTGCACAACTTTTAAAAAGCGATCACTTCTTTGATTCCTTAACCATGGACTGTTACATAAGCTCACCTATTGAGTTTTTTGCAGGAACATTTAGAGGATTGGAAAGCTCAGTTTCGCCAACGCTAAGCATTGAAGATCAATATAAAAGTTATTACAAACTAGTACAATACGCTGCCAATGCGGCTCAAAATATTGGTGACCCACCATCAGTAAGTGGATGGCCTGCTTTTTATCAGGTGCCTCATTTTCATGAAATGTGGATCAACTCCGATACCTTACCAAAGCGACTACAAACAACGGATTATTTATTGACGCCTAATGGAGCTTATGTAAGTGCTACGGCAAGATTACGATTTGACGTTATGGATTTTGCAAACTCCTTAGCTACTCCAAGTGACCCAGTTGCGGTGGTAGATTATTGCGTTGAGTTCTTTTTAGGGTTGACCTTATCGCAAAGTTTAAAAGATTATTACAAATCCATTTTACTAGCAGGACAAACATCTAATTACTATTGGACCAATGCCTGGAATGATTATGCGGGCAGCCCTACTAACACAACCTATTTGGGTATAGTACGTTCAAGGTTGCAACAAATGCTTACTGAAATGTTTAGAATGGCTGAGCACCATTTGGGCTAATAGTTCAACAACGTTCAGTTTGACACAAACGATAAAAAATAAAATAATGCCTAACAAAAAGGGATAAAAAATATACGATATGAAAAGAAGAGATTTTATAAAAATGACCGCCGCAGCAAGTGCTGCCTTAAGTATGAATGGGATGCCTTTATCAGCTTTTGGCGAAGGTGATTTCCTAGGTAGGTTAGCAAAAAATAGAGCTTCAAATGGTAATGTAATGGTGTTCATTCAACTATCAGGTGGTAATGATGGTTTGAATACAATTATCCCTTTAGATAGATATAGCGAATTAGCAAATGCCCGACCTAATATCATGATGCCACAAACTAGTGTGTTAGGTTTAAACGGCAGCTCAACTACCGGGCTACACCCTGCCATGACTGGCTTGCGCGATATGTATAACCAAAACCTAGTAAACTTAGTACAAGGGGTAAGCTACCCTAGCCCAAGCTATTCTCACTTTAGAGCAACTGATATTTGGAGCACTGCTTCTGACTCAAATGTATATCAAGAAACAGGTTGGATAGGCCGTACAATTGACAATCAATTTCCTGGCGCTCCGCAAGCATATCCTGACCCTAACTTTTTAGATCCATTAGCTATTCAAATAGGCTCAAGTGTTGGACCTATACTTACCGGTATGAATGGAATTAATGGTCTAGCTTTATCAAGCATCAATAGTTTTTACAATATTGTAAACGGAACCGTAGATCCTGCACCAACTACTCCAGCGGGTCATGAGCTAACCTTTATCCGTTTTATTACACAACAAACACAAACCTACACACAGGTAATTCAAAACGCTGCGAGTCAAGGTGCCAACCTGGCAACTTACCCAGTTTCGCGATTAGCAGAGCAACTTAAAATTGTAGCTAAGCTTATAAGCGGCGGCTTAAAAACTCCAATTTATTTAGTAACCCTTGGTGGTTTTGATACGCATGATAATCAAGTAGATGCTGATGTAACCCAAGGACGCCACGCAAATTTATTGGCAGATTTATCAAGTTCAATAGAAGCATTCCAAACTGATTTACAAATGTTAGGTAAAGATGATATTGTAGCTGGTTGTACCTTCTCAGAATTTGGTAGACGTATAAAATCAAATGCTAGCTTGGGTAGTGATCATGGTAGCGGTGCGCCCATGGTTTTCTTTGGTAAAAAAGTAAACCCAACCATTATAGGTACAAGCCCGGTGCTACCTGCCAATGCTACTACTAGCGATAATATACCTTTGCAGCATGACTTTAGGCAAGTATACTCAAGCATATTGCAAGATTGGTTAGGCATGAGCCAAAGCGATACACAAAGTGTATTAAACGGAGTAAATTATCCAACTTTACCAATTTTCCAAGGCCCAACAAATACTGAGCCCGAAATACCTGGTGTAACAAAAACATTTGGTTTGGATCAAAATTATCCAAATCCGTTTGTGCATCATACCAACCTTAGTTTTACAACAGCTGGTGGTGCAACACAAATTAATTTGTACGATCAAGTAGGCCGTAAAGTAAGAGTAGTTTATGAAAACGTAGTGCCTGCAGGTCGTAGAGATATAACGATCGAAAGAGGAAATCTACGAGCCGGTATATATTATGTTGAATTGATTCAAGGTAATAATAAAGCTACACAGAAATTAGTGGTGCACTAAATTTGAAAAAATATAAACTGATTTATTTTAATTACTCTAATTATGCTTTTCCTACAAGCGAGTGTATACGATTATAAACGTATACACTCAACTATAAAGTTGCCTATCAAACATTTAATGTAAATTTGAAAGAAATAATTAGCATTGGGTACTAAGTGGATATATGCCCAATACGTGTACACAGATGTTAGCCACAGCTACTGCGTCGAATAGCAACTATATACACCGCATAAAATGCAGAGAATATCATTTTTGCGGAGATAAAAGCCTATATTTACCGCAAATAATGCGGAGAATGAGCAAGTATATTCATCAAATCAAAGATTG
>CALJNC010000055.1 GCA_937981995.1 uncultured Chitinophagaceae bacterium | reverse complement strand
ATTATCATGAATTTTGATGTAGATTCAACAATTTTATTTTTTTTGCAAGATGATATGCCAATAAATAAAACTATAATTAGTACTAAATTTCTCATTACACTTTAAAGTTATTGGAAATATGGGATATTAATGAGTTTATTCAAGAATTCTTGTAAAAGAGCAGGGCGCATTATAAAAGGGAATATAAAGCCAAAAACACCACCCCATAGGTGTGCATCATGACCTATATTGTCACTATTTTGCTTGCTCATACGAGCAGAATACCAAACATAACCCACTGCAAATACGATACCTGGGATAATAAAATTAATCAACATCCAAGGATTAAAAACAATTGCCGAGAAAAGAACGGCACTTACTGCACCACTTGCGCCTAATGAACGGTAACGCGAATCATTTTTGTGTTTAAAGTAAGAGGGGATAGAGGATGCAATTAAGGCGGCCAAGTAAAACAAAACAAAGATTTTACTATTGCCAAAGTAAAAGGTAAAAGCACGCTCAACAAATGGTCCAAAAAAGAACATGGTAATCATATTAAAGATCAAATGTTGCTGATCAGCATGAATAAAGCCGTGAGTGATAAATCGCCACCATTCATTTCTTTCTCTTATATGGGTAGGAATAAAAAAGCTTTTAAACATCGCTTCTCCATTGCTCCAAGCATAAAAGGAAACAATAGCTGTAATTCCAATAATTATATATGAGTAATTTAATCCTTCTATCATGCGTTGTATTTTTTAAGTCCCGCTTCTAAGCAGTCCATAGCTTCATTTATTTCATCGGTATTTAATACATAAGCAAAGCGAACCTCTTGTAATCCCAAACCATTAGTAGCATAAAAACCTGCGGCGGGAGCCATCATAATGGTTTTGCCATTGTGGTCAAATTTTTCCAATAACCATCGGCAAAAATCATCGGCATTACTAACGGGTAATTTTGCCATGGCATAAAATGCCCCACCAGGTGATGTACAAATTACACCTTCTATATTTTTTAATCGATTGATTAATGTATCTCGTCTTTTTTTATATTCTTCTTTTACTTCTTTAAAATAAGAAGTAGGTACATCCAAGGCAGCTTCGCCTACTATTTGAGCAAGGCTTGGCGGACTTAATCTTGCCTGTGCAAGTTTTAAGGCCGCAGACATTACTTCTTTATTCTTACTTACAATCGCACCAATTCTTGCGCCGCACGCACTATATCTTTTTGAAATAGTGTCTATCATAATTACATTTTGCTCCATTCCTTCTAATTCTAAGGCGCTTGTAGCTCGATCTCTGTCGTAGGCAAATTCTCGGTATGCTTCATCTGAGAAAAGGAATAAATCATGCGCTAGGCAAATCTCTTTCAAGGTATTCATTTCTTCATCGGAATATAAATAGCCCGTTGGGTTATTAGGATTGCAGATTAAAATTGCTTTTGTTTTATCTGTTATCTTTTTTTCGAAATCCTCAATAGGTGGCAATTTGAATCCATCTTCTATACTTGCGGTGATAGGAACAATTTTTGCCAAACTTGCCACAGCGTAGCCATTATAATTAGCATAGAAAGGTTCAGGAATTATAACTTCATCATTAGGGTTTAAGCAAGCCATCATTGCAAATAAAATGGCCTCAGAACCTCCCGTTGTTATGATGAGTTCATCTTCATCAAGTGTAATGCCCATTTGCTCATAGTTTTGGCTCAGTTTTTCGCGGTACGAAAAATTACCAGCGCTATGGCTATAAGCAAGTATATCAAAATCAATATTGCGCACAGCATCTAGTGCTACTTGTGGTGTAGCAATATCCGGCTGACCAATATTTAAATGAAAAACATGCGTTCCTCTTTTCTTTGCTTCTTCGGCAAAAGGAACGAGCTTTCTTATAGGCGAGGAAGGCAAAGCAGTTCCTCTTTGAGAGATATTAGGCATGTAGCAAATGTAAAGTGCGTAAAGCTTAAATAACGTCTTGAGGTGCCACAGAATAACAAAAAAATACAAGAAGGTTGAGGGAATAAAAAATGGCAAGTTACTTATATCGCACCGCTACAACTTCGTACCCTTGCTGCATTCCTGCCCTGGGGGAGTAAAAGGAGCTGGTCGTATAAGACTTGCCGCCGCAAAGGTAGTCAAGAACAATTATTTTTTGTGATGTTTATTAGGTTTCTTTTTGAAAATAAAAAAGCCCTGCGATGCAGGGCTCAATTTTATTATTAGTCAATCTATTGAATTTTCTTCATTTTAAATGAGTAGTTCCCATCTGAGTAAAATTCTCCAAAGTTCAATTTATTTCTTGTCAGGTAATTAATTTGCCAATCATATACATAACGTCGGTTAGTTTGTGTGTCATATAAATACGCTGACATGAAACGCTCCATATCTTGCACGTAGTTTCCAAACTCATCCCAGTATCCTCCTGCATCATCTTTGTAAAGCTCAAAAGTTCCTTCAAGTACTTGACCAGTACGCAGGTTTTCCATGCTTATAATGTTGCCATCAAATATGATACGGCAATCCACAAAATCATTTAAAACGTCATCGCGTCCTATTCCATTATTATAAACGAAGAATGCTTTGTTATAATACCACTCACCCTGAAGTTTTTGGAATGGTGTCATAATAACGGGTCCATTCTGTTGCGTGCAAGAAGTTGCAAAAAGTAAAATTGCTGCGACGGAAAAAAGTAATGCTCGTTTCATAATCTTTAGTTTTAGTTGTTTGTTTTTTGACGCTGTATTGATACAGGGGTTTAAACTGAATAGCTTATTTGTATAAACTCAAATGTTAATATCTAATAATTACTTTTCTTACATTGGGGTATTGCTCTTCTATATTTGTGGTCTAAACAAATTACAATGAAATTTTTTATAGATACCGCAGATCTTGAACAGATAAAAGAAGCGCATGCGCTAGGAATATTAGATGGTGTAACTACCAATCCTTCCTTAATGGCCAAAGTAGGCATACAAGGAAGCGAGGCTGTAATGAAGCACTACAAAGACATTTGTGATATTGTAAAAACGCCGGTGAGTGCTGAGGTAATTTCAACAGATTTTGAGGGGATTATTGAAGAAGGTAAAAAGCTAGCAGCATTGGACGAGCATATTGTGGTAAAGGTACCTATGATACAAGAGGGGATTAAGGCCATTAAGTGGTTTAGCGATAATGGAATAAAAACGAATTGTACACTTGTATTTAGTGCAGGTCAGGCAATTTTAGCTGCCAAAGCTGGTGCTACCTATGTTTCTCCATTTATTGGAAGGATAGATGATAGTAATTGGGATGGTGTAGATCTTATTGAGCAAATTGCTGATATCTATGCAATGCAAGGTTTTGATACGCAGGTGTTAGCTGCGAGTATTCGTAATCCGTTGCATATAGTTAAATGTGCTGAGGTAGGTGCTGATGTTTGCACCTGTCCTTTAAGCTCAATCCTTGGATTGTTGAAGCATCCTTTAACTGATATTGGATTAGCTAAATTTCTAGAAGATGCAAAAGCATTTGCTTAATTTATAGGAAAAGCGATAAAGTAATAATTTTTTTTATCATAAAACTGTTTTTTAAAGGCTTCTCGGGTAAAACCAGAAGTCTTTTTATTTAACCAGTTTTCCATGGTTTGAATACGCATATTGCATCCTTCAAAGCATTGAATAATTTCTTCAGGCTTGGTTCCGTAATATTCCGATGCGCCTAAGCCATGTTCAAATACAACTAAAGGCTTGTGTTTTCTTATTGTTTCTCTGGCTCCTTTAATTACATTAAGTTCGCCACCTTCAACATCTATTTTAATTAATGATATGCCAGTTACACTTTTAATTCCATTAATAATATTATCCAAGCTATCTGTAGATATTTTTATTTCTTCTACCTTGTCTTTATCTGATGGGTATTCCCTTTTTAATATGCCGCTATAGGCAGGATTGGAATGGTTGTAATGAAAACTCGTTTCTCCCTTCTCATTAGTTAGTGCAAGATTGAAAACGCTTACTTTTTTATTGCCGGTGTATTTGCTTTCCAATTTATTGTAAAGCGATGGAATGGGTTCAAATAATAGGCAGGAGCCTTTGTTGTTTTTTAAAGCAAGGTCAGTTACTTCACCTTTATGAGCTCCAACATCAATTAATACGATATCACTTTTTTTAGGCTTGAGGCCTTTGATAATCTTTTTTAGTTCGTAATCATACCGCTGATTGTTCGATACAAAAATTCCTAAATTAGAGAGTAAGGATTTAGCCGTATTTTTTAATTTGTCCATTTAGATTTTATCAGATTTTTAAAAGAAAAAAGTTAGAATATTATCCTCTGCGTTGGTCTTGCGTTTTGTCAAAAACATACTGCATTAAATCTGCATCTTCTTTAGTAAATTCTTTGTTGCGCCTTGCAAATACTCTTGCGGTTGTTGAGGCTGCTTTGTCTATTTTGTATTCTGTCATGCCACTACTGCCTCCCCAGCTAAAAGAAGGTATAAAATTTCGTGGGAAACCACCGCCAAAAATATTGGCACTAACACCTACCACCGTACCCGTATTAAACATAGTATTTATGCCGCACTTAGAATGGTCGCCCATTAATAATCCGCAAAATTGCAAACCTGTTTTTACAAAAGTACTTTTGGCTTCGCTCCAAATTTTTACTTCGTCATAGTTGTTTTTTAAGTTTGAGTTGTTGGTGTCGGCACCTAAGTTGCACCATTCACCAATTACTGCGTTGCCTAAGAAACCATCGTGGCCTTTATTGCTATTGGCAAATAAAACTGAGTTGTTTACCTCTCCACCTACTTTGCTTCCCGGGCCAATAGTTGTAGCACCGTAAATTTTTGTGCTTAATTTTAAAACTGATTTGTCACAAAGTGCTAATGCGCCTCGTACTACACTACCTTCCATAACCTCTGCATTATGACCAATATAAATTGGGCCATTGGTGCTATTCAGAATGGCGCCTTCCACTTTTGCACTTTCTTCTATAAAAATATTATCGCCAATGATTGTATTGGTGTCTGATAATTTCTTAGATGTTCTGTTGCGTGTGATGCGTTCAAAGTCTTCGGCTATATTTTCATCGTTGCTACTAAAAATGTCCCATATGTTTTCAAGAAATTTAATTGGGCCGTTATAATGCACATTGGTACAATTTAAAACAGTTTCTGAAGTTATAAATTGTTTTGCTTTGATGTCGCTAATATTTGCTGCAATTAAAACATTTCCATAAAGCAAGCATTCATCATCTTTAAGCTCTAATATTTTTGCAAATAAATCATCGTTAGGGTAGCAAGCGCTATTTATAAAACAATTTTGTTTATTGATTTCAATAGGAAATAAAGCTTGCAAGTGCTCAGCGCAGTGATAGCTAGGTTGAACAGAGGTGTAGCTTTCCCACTTTTCTCTTAATGTCCAAATGCCGCAGCGGATCTCGCTAATAGGCCTGGTGTGCGTAAACGGAAGAAAATGCTCTGCCCGTTCGTCATCAAATAATATAAAATTCATGCTTGCTTTTAATTATTGTTAAAAATAGTTATCCTTTCTGATATACCAAGCTTTGAAATTTATATTTGGGTAAACAGATATTATTATGAGACAGATTGCAATCTTATTCTTTTCTTTTTTAATTCTTGGTTTTTCCGCGCAAGCGCAAAAAGCTACTGATAAAATTAAATTGACTAAAGGACAACTTATCAATATGACTACAGAAATGAAGTCAGATATGAAACAAGCAAAGCGTGGTGAAATGAAAACAGATATGACATTGGTTTCCTCAATGAAAGTTGCCGAGATTAATGATAAGGGTTATGTATTAGAAGCTACCATGGATAAGGCGCGTATGAAGTTTGAAGGTTTTGGTATGAAACAGGAATATGATTCAGAAGACGAGGCTAAGCAAGAAGGAATGATTGCTCAAGGCTTTAAAAAAGCACTAGGCAAAACTGAAAAATTGACTTTGGGTTTTGACGGAAAAGTAATAAAAGATCCTACGGCAGAAGCTAAGAAAAAAGGCGGTATGATGCGCATGATGGGTGGTGCTGATATTGCTTCTACAGTGGAAGGCGTATTCCTATTATTACCTGCAGATTTAGAAGTAGGTAAAAAATGGAGAACAACTACTGAGAATGAAGGATTGAAAACGATTACTGAATATACTTACAAAGGCATGATGGGCAATATGGCTAATCTTACGGCTAACCAACAAAGGAAAGGTGAGGTAGAAGGTGGTCGTGGAGGTCAGTTTACTACTAAAGTAAATCAGCTTACGCAAATGACTTTAATGGTAGATGCTAATTCTGGATTGATTTCAATGAAAACTAGTAAAACTAAAGATTCTTCTTCTACGGAAATGGGAGGCGAAACTTATAAGAATGAAGGGGTAACAGATATGACTATTACTTGTGAGTAGATTCAGTTCCTTTGTACAATTTTTCACCCGCCTGGATAGCAATATCTAGGCGGTTTTCTTTTGGGGGAATTGGACAGTTGAATCCTCCTGCATAGGCACAATAAGGGTTGTAGCATTTGTTGAAGTCTAAAACCAGTGTGTCGTTTTGAATGTCGTCGAGTACAAAATCTATGTAGCGTCCACCACCAAAAGAATGTATATAATTAGATGCATCTGTAAAAGGTAGGAAGAGGTGGTCCCTGTATTCTTTTTTTTGCATGAGACTTTTACTTTGGTAGATATATAATACTTGTGCTTGCTTGTCTATTGTAAAACTCAGCTGTGCGTATTTGTAGTAATGTTTTTTCTTACCCGAATGCGTAAGCATTGTAAAGCCTTTATGGTCTTCTAGCAGTTTGACTTTTGCGGTTACTTTAAATTTTTTGTTTGGAGTAAAAAAGTTTAAATCTTTTACTTGCTTATATTTAATAGGGGAGCGTTCTTCCTTTAGATGATCAGCTATATAATGGTTGCGAAAATTTGCAATGTCTTGAGTAAAAGTCTGCGCATTAGAATGAAGGGTAAAAAATAGAATTGCAAAAAAGAAGATTCTCATGTGGTAAAGTTAATCTAATTGGTACTATGTTTTTTAACGAGATTCTTAGTTGAACTTTGCCTTTACCTAGTAGCATAGCCTCTTCAAGCCCTTATGCTCTCCTTGTAAACTCAAATGCTATTTCTCAAAATAAGTAGCAATCAAAAATATTGTAATTAGTGTAAGAGGACCAATAGCAAAGTACCAAATGGTGGCTTTGTAAGCCCAATAATGGTATTTAGATAGTTCCTTTTTAATATGTAAACTGGTAGCAATAATTCCCATAACGATTGGCGCGCCAAGTAATAAATAAAAGAACCCTAAGCTAGCCATACCTGACCATGCCCAGAATAAAGTAGTAAGGATAATCAGAAGAAGGCCTCCATAGGTGGCAAAGAGTATGAATAATTCTTTAGAAGGAGGTTGTTCGATTTCTTTTTCCTTCATTGAATGTAGCAGTTTGATATAAAGCCCCAAACCAATTAGTGGTACGATTAAATGTATTATTATGCCAACTGCTGTTTCGTTTAAGTTCATTTAAAAATAGTTAATCGTTACCGCAGAATTTACATACTCATTAATTTTTTAAGCGTTTTGATTTATCATTTAAAAGTAATGTGTAATTCTTTAAAACAATCGCATTTGCCCAGGTTGGTGTCTAATAAACTCAGAAGTATTGTATATAAACTTTTCTTGATTTAAACCAAACTGTTTGGTGTGTTTTTCAAACTGTTGTTTTATAATGTGCGCAATATTTCCATTGCCTCGCATGCGATCACCAAAGTTTGAATTGTTTAGTTTTCCGTTATGCATATCGCTTATTAAGGATAAAACTTTTTCTGCTTTTAAAGGGAAGGCTTTTTGAATCCAATCTTTAAATATAGGCCCAACCGCACCATTTAACCTTACGGTTGTATAGCCCGCTACCGTAGCACCAAGTATACTTCCTTGACGCAGAACTTCATACATAGCTTGGTCGTTTAAGCCAGGTATAATAGGTGCGTTCATAACGCCAACAGGTATACCAGCTTCACTTAGTTTTTTTATTACTTCAAAGCGTGCTCGGTAGGTGGCAGTGCGTGGTTCCATTTTTCTTCTAATTTTTTCATCTATGCCGGTTACGGATATATATACTTGAACTAAGTTTTTTTCGTTTAGTTTTTTAAGTATGTCTAGGTCGCGTAGGATCAATTTGTTCTTTGTAATAATTCCAACGGGGTTTTGATACTTTAAACAAATTTCTAAAAGCTTTCGAGTTAATTTTTGTTTACGCTCAACTGGTTGATAACAATCGGTATTTCCGCTTAACGAGATGGGAGTACATTTCCATTTTTTTGAACTAAAGAGTTCTTCTAATTTTTTAGGTGCATTTTTTTTGATAATTATTTTCTGCTCAAAATCTTGCCCTGCGCTAAAGCCCCAATATTCATGAGCGTTCCGCGCATAGCAATAAACACAGCCATGCTCGCAACCTTGGTAGGGGTTTAAAGAGTAGGAGAAAGGAAGATCGGGGCTAGTAACTTTATTTACTATTGTCTTAGGGTGTTCCTCGTAAAATTTTGTTTTCTTCTTTTCGCTTTCCCATTCATCAATTCCTTCAATATTAAAATGACCATATTGGTTTTTGTCAAAACGATTGGCAATGTTGAATTGAGCTCCTCGGCTTTTAAATATTCGTGTATCTAATTGCATGACCCAAAGATGTTGGGTTGCTGCGTAAAGAGATTGCGTAGTAAGGAATTAGTATTCTAAACCGCTAGTATTTACACCCGTCCACTCTAGTATAAAGTTGTTGCGCCCTTCGCCGCTAAGTACCTTAATGTATTGTGATTGTGATAACTCTAATATCGCCAATAAATTAAAAATTGCATGTACTCTATTTTCGCAGGCTTGAAAAAAACGTTCGAAAGAAACTTTTTTATCACGCTTTAACCAGTCATGAATAAAATTACGTTGGCCTTGCATGGTGTAATTATATTTTACAACTACGTGCTCTGGTTTGTTTACCCTAGCATCCATTTTTTTTAGCACGCGTTCATAAGCTGCAAATAATTTAAAAGTCGTTAGCGATTCGCCTTCGGTTCCTTCACTTTCTTTTTTACCAATTTCTAAAAGCTCCTGCACCACATTTCCTCTTTTTAATTGTAGCTGCCTTTCTGCTTCTAACAATTTCATTTCTTCGGCTGCTTCTTTAAATCGTTTGTACTCTAACAGTTTATCAATTAACTCTTGTCTTGGGTCAATTTCATTTCCTTCTTCATCTACTTCTTTACGAGGGAGTAGCATTTTAGATTTAATACGCATTAAGGTAGAAGCAAACAAAATAAACTCACTTGCTTGTTCAATATTTAAGTCGTCAACTTCTTCAATATAGGTCATGAAATCACCGGTGATTTTATGAATTGGGATGTTGTATATATCCAACTCATCTCGTTGGATAAAAAACAATAGAAGATCAAAAGGTCCTTCGAATTGCTCTAGTTTAATATTGTATATACCACCTGCGTGTTCCATGAGCAATAAAGATACTTCAGTGGATAGGGAAGGGTCGTTTTAGTTATTAACCTAGGTTGATATTTCTTTCTTGATTAGGTTGTAAAAGGTCTCAGAGCTCTCATTCCAGTCGAATTTGTTGCCTTGTGCCTCACAATTTGCAATTAATTTAGCTCTCAAAGTTTGATCTTCAGTCATTTGGCGCATAGCCGTAGCAATGTCTTGAGTAGATTCGGGATTTACTAAAATTCCTGTTTTGCCAGCAACTTCGGGCATGGAAGTCTTATTTGACGTAATGCTAGGCACATTACAACGGATAGCCTCTAAAATAGGAATACCAAAACCTTCAAATAAGGAAACGAATGTAAGAGCAAATGCACTACCTATTATTTTAGAGAGCTTGTCAACATTCATATAGTCATAATTATGAATATCATCGCGGTATTTATGATGAACGAGTGCTTTTTTTATTCCGTCTGCTTTCCAGGCAAAACGACCAATAAGTAAAAGTTGCATGTCGCTTTTAGTTTCGGTTTTAAATACTTCAAAAGCGGCTAACAGCTTTTCGATATTCTTACGAGGGTGAAGTGCTCCAGCAAAAACAAAGTATGGTTTACCGCTAGCATATTCCTTTTTTGTAGCATCAATTGTGTTTGGGTCTAAGGGTTTGTATTCTTCATGAGCTCCATTATAAATAATGGATATTTTTTTGGCGGGTACATTATATTGCTGTTGTAGATCTTCTTTTGAATAGGTTGAAACCGTTACAATATGATCTACTTTATGCGCAAACTTCGGTGTGAACTTTCTTAAATAGTAACGAAACTTAAAAGGTAAATGCTCAGGGTAATGTTCAAAGGCTAAATCGTGTATGGTAGTAATTTGCGGAATGTTAGTTTTTAAGGAAGCAAATCCATCGGTTGATATAAAAATATCAGCATTGTATTTTTTTAGAACTTTAGGAACTGAATAATCAAACCAAATTTTAAAAAGGATAGGATGGCGAGCGGGCGGCGAAACTACAACTGGCGTAATATTATCAGCAAAGATAAAACGCTCGTCATAGGGTCTATCAAATAAAAAAATAAACTCAACTTCGGGGTGATTGAGAACCATGCGTTTAAAAATCTCATGGGTAAACCAACCAATGCCTTCAAGCTTATCTTTTAATAAAAATCTTGTATTAACCGCAATTTTCATTCCTAGTTCACAAATGTAGGCTTTAAGATATTGATTAATGAAAAAGCTTGCCACCTTTAGTGTAGCAAATGAATATTAAAATAGCCTATTACATAAGAATCTTGCACTTAAAACTAGAATTGAATTTAAGTCTTTACATTTACGCGGTACAATGCTAAAACGTTATTTCGTTTCTAATATAGCCCTTATGGTTTTGCTAAATTTATTGGTGAAGCCTATGTACATTTTTGGAGTAGACTTACAAGTTCAAAATGCTGTGGGCAATGTTGATTATGGATTGTTTTCATCTTTATTAAACTTGTCTATAATTTTTAATATTTTATTGGACTTAGGTATAACCAATTATAATAATAAAAGCGTAGCCGCACAACCTGATAAACTAACCATTTATCTCCCTAATATGCTTATTGCAAAAGGCTTGCTTAGTTTATTGTTTGTAGGCTTACTAATAATAATTGGTCTATTAATGGATTATGACCCACGCCGTTTTCGGTTTTTATTTTTAATAGGTTGTATTCAAGTATTGAATTCCTTATTATTATTCTTGCGCAGTAATATTAGTGCAAATCATGACTTTAAGATTGATAGTGTACTTAGTGTGCTCGATAGATTGCTTATGATACTTATTTGTGGCGTGTTATTGCTTTCTCCTGCTTTACGTACAAACTTTAAAATCGAATGGTTTATTTATGCCCTTCTGGTTTCATATGGTATAAGTATTCTAATAGCTTTTACTGTTATCGTTTTGCGCTATGCGCGGTGGGAGTTTAAGTCGTTTGATAGGAAACAACTGGCGGCTATTATTAAGTCAAGTAGGCCGTACGCCATTCTAATTTTATTTATGGCTATTTATATGCGCTCAGATCAATTTATACTAGCCAATTTTTTTATTGAAGATGGCGAGTATCAAAATGGGATTTATGTTACGGCCTTCAGAATTCTAGATGCTTTAAACATGTTTGGTTTTTTGTTTGCTGGTATGTTGCTGCCTATGTTTAGCAGGTTGATTGAACAAAAAAATAAAGTGAGCGAGCTTGTAAAAATTACCTCCAATATCCTGTTGCCAATTTCATTAGTCATAGCGGCTAATGCGCTTTTTTTTAAAGAGGATATTATGAATTTTTTATATAACGATAATACTGTCGCTGCTAGTATGATGTATGGTATTGTGATTTTTTCATTTCCGGCTTATTGTATAATGAATATTTATTCAACATTACTTACGGCTAATGGTAGCTTAAAATCATTAATTCTCATTTCTGCAATAGCTTGCATTTTGAGCATAGGGTGCAATCTTTATTTTATACCAAATTATAAATCTATGGCTGTAGCATGGGTTGGCTTAGGCGTTCAATGGTTTGCGGCTATAGCTTATATTATATATGGTATTAGCCAAACGGATATAAAAATTAATATACCCTGGTTCTTGCAGTTTGTTTTCTTTTTCTTGGTGTTTGGAGTTGTCAATTTTGTGTTTAAGTCATTGAGTTTGAATGTGATACTTTCTATAGTGCTAAACATAATACTCTTCGTTCCCTTAGTATTTCTGATTAAATTGTGGAATTGGCAGGATTTGACGAAATATTTTCAAGAAATTGTCGTTAAGGATAACAAATAAGAAAAGGAAGGAAGTACTCCACACTATTTAAATATATTTGCGTCAATCTTTATTTATGAAAGAGCATACAGAAAAGTTAGATTTAATCGATTTTATACGTTTCGGTTGGAAGAGAAGAAAAATAATTATGGGTGTAGCAATTGTTGCGGCTGTGCTAGCAGCTATTGTAATGTTTTTTACCAAAAATAGTTATCGTGCCTATGGTTCGTTTTTCCCTTCATCCACAGCTATCTCAGGAAGGGTAAATTTATTTAGAGAATTTAACCAAGATTGGGTTGATCTTTTTGGTGGTGAGAATGAAGCAGATCGTGCTTATGTAATAGGAAATACATCAAGGGTAATGTCTAAGCTTATTGAAGAATATAAGATTTATGATCATTATGGTATTGATATAAAAAACGATCCAAAAGGGATGTTTAAAACCTTTAAGCGTTTTGCCAAAAACTATAAGTTTAGCCGTTCGGGTTTTAAGCATATTGAAGTAATGTTTAGCGATCATGATAAAGAGCTTGGAGCTAAGGTTGTAAACTCAGCTATGAATTTTACTGAGAATGAATTGAAAAAGATTTACATTAATGGTCATAGTCAGTTAGCAATAGCTATTGAAAAAAGAGAAGATTCCATTACGGCGATGATTAATAATCTTACAGATACTTTAGTTGACTTGCGCACCACGCATGGCATTTATGATTTGATAAGTCCAGGCCGTAAGAATGTTATGAGCGGTAAAATGAACGGACGAGGTGCAAGTTTTGCAAGAGGCCTTGAAGATATTCAAGTGATTGAAGAAGTTAAAGATCGCCTTGTTATTGAGAAAGGGAAGTACAATGCTTTATCTAATGAATTTAGAGCCTTGTTACACTATGATATACCTATGATACATGTAGTGCAATGGGCTACGCCAGGTGGGCAAAAGGCAGGTCCTTTTAGGATTCTGACTGTATTGTTAGTAGGTGCAGGAAGTTTTATTTTTGCTTGGTTCTTGCTGGTAATGTATGAGTATTTTGTAAGAAATAAAGAGCGTTTTACGGCCGATGTTTAAGTCATTCGAAACGAATGTAAAATTATTATTTAGTGGCATCGCCTTGCTATTTCTTTTGGCATTGGTTTATTCATTGTCTTCGGGATTTTGGCCTGCAGCATTTATACCACCTGCACTTTTATTAGTACTTTATTTTATACCTAATATTGAGTTGCCTTATCATTTATTAATGATAAGTATTCCGCTTTCTTTTCCATTGTCAAAAGTGTTACCCATTGAGTTGGACTTTCCTGATGAGTTGTTACAATTACTTTGCACGCTTTTATTTATTTTTTATTTTATAAAAAAACGAAATGTTTACACGCTATCGTTTTTAAAACATCCGTTTACCATATTGGTCATTGCAAGTTTTGTATGGACGGGAGTATGCACTTTTATGTCATCTGATGTAGGATTAAGTGCAAAGTTTTTCATGAAGAAGATTTGGTATCTCGTACCCTTTTTCTTTTTTGCATTTGGTTATTTTTTTAGGAAGAAAAATATTGGCATTGGTTTTTGGAGCATGTTTACTGTGCTTACTTTAATTGTATTATCGGTTATGTATAAAGCCAAAGGAGTAGGCTTTAGTTTTATGGATGTGCATGATCCTATTCAACCATTTTTTATTAATCATGTAATGTATGGTTCTATGATATCATGTTTCTTTTTTGGAATATTGGGAGCCTATTGGACTAGCAGAAAGGGGAGTGTCTATCGTTTTGTTCTATTCTTGAGTATAGCACTCTATTTAGTTGCTATTTATTTCTCTTATTCTCGTGGTGCTTGGGGTGCAACTGTATTTGGTTTGGGCATGATGTTAGCCGTTCGGCTTAAATTAGCTAAGTATCTTATTCCAGCATTTTATGCAGTTATATTATTATTCGTGATGTGGCTCGCTCAGGATAATCGCTATTTGCAGTATCGTCCAAGGTTTGAAAAAACTATAATGCATGAGTCCTTATTCGACCATTTAATGGCTACAATACAAGGGACTGATATTTCCTCGGCCGAGCGCTACTATCGCTGGATAGCCACGGTACGTATGAGTCAGGACTATCCTGTATTTGGAGTGGGGCCTAATTTATTTTATGATAACTATCCCGCTTATGGTATAACGGAGTACAAAACCTGGGTAAGCCGTAATTTAGAGGAGTCAACTACTCATAATTACTTCCTTTTTATGCTTGCTGAGCAAGGTTTTATAGGCTTATTGCTTTATGCAAGTTTAATATTCATGATATTTTGGCGTGGCCAATTGATCTATTTTGCTTGTCTATCAAAAAAAGACAGGTATATTGTAATGTCAGTAATTGGTCTTTTAGCAGCTGTATTTGTTAATAATTTCTTTAGCGAGCTGCTTGAAACTGATAAGGTGGGAAGCCTGTTTTACTTAGGTTTGGCCATTTTAGTGGGGTATGATATAAAGTACCGTAATAGTGCATTTAATATACATTAATTATTGTATTATAGTATTATACAAATATAATTATATGTAATGTAAGTATAGTTTTAACTTTTTCTTCTTTATGTAATTTTTGTTATTGAATTAATATTTCCTTACTAATTCTTGCATTTATATTATCAACATTTTACATTTGCGGTCAATCCTTATTTATGAGACGGACAATAAATGTTTTTACCTCATTGATTTTTATCTACTCACTGATAGTCTGCGCTATGTGCAAACAAGTATCACCTGAGAAAGTTGGAAATCTTGAACTTGACGCCCTTTCATTCAAGACTGCTGAGACAGTTCCCTTGATGAAAACAAAGCAAGCGCCTGCTGCAACTGAAATTCAATTTTCAGCCTCAGCATACTTACCTACGGATTTTAGTAAATAATTATTATTCTTTTTAATTAAACAAGGGCATCAGCATATTGTGCAATGCCAAAGTTTCTTGTTTTAGCTTCTTCAGCATGGGTTACATGCCATTCAAATTCATCTCTAAAATGACGAATTGCTGCTGCTACTGGCCAGGCTGCCGCTTCACCTAATGGACAAATTGTGTTGCCATCAATTTTACGTTGAATATCCCATAGTAAATCAATGTCTTTAATCTCACCATGTCCTGCTTCAATTTTTTTCAATACTTTATAAAGCCAACCGGTTCCTTCGCGGCAAGGCGAGCATTGCCCACAACTTTCATGATTGTAAAAGCGCGCTAAGGTCATGGTATGTTTAACAATACACTGATCTTCATCAAAAACAATAAAGCCACCTGAACCCATCATAGTTCCAGTTTCAAAACCTCCTTCATTCAGAGATTCATAATTCATGATACGGGTTTCGCCGGCTGCTGTATTTAATAAAAGATTTGCAGGTAAAATAGGTACGGAACTACCGCCTGGGATGCAAGCTTTTAACCTTTTACCTTTAGGTATCCCGCCACAAAATTCATCGCTGAAAATAAAATCTTCAACACTTTCGGTCATTTCAATTTCGTAAACACCTGGTTTATTTATATTACCACACGCTGATATAAGTTTGGTGCCCGTACTACGGCCTACACCAATTTTAGCATATTCAGCACCGCCATGATTTATGATAGGTACTACTGCAGCTAAGGTCTCCACGTTGTTTACAACAGTTGGGCAATCCCAAACACCTTTTACAGCAGGGAAGGGTGGTTTGATTCTTGGGTTTCCTCTATTGCCTTCAAGTGATTCTAATAATGCAGTTTCCTCGCCACATATATAAGCACCGGCTCCGCGTTGTACATATATTTCTAAATCAAAACCTGAGTCCAATATATTCTTACCAAGAAAACCATTTGCTTTTGCTTCTTCAATTGCTTTTTCTAAGATGTCCACAATCCAAGCATACTCTCCACGTATATATATATAACACGTATTAGCGCCCAAAGCGTAGGATGAAACAATTAATCCTTCAATTAATAAATGCGGCAAAAACTCCATAAGGTATCTATCCTTAAAAGTTCCAGGCTCACTTTCATCAGCATTGCATACTAGGTAGCGAGAAACGCCTTCAGGTTTAGCTAGAAAGCTCCACTTTAAACCCGTTGGGAAACCAGCGCCACCGCGGCCACGAAGTCCACTTGTTTTTACTTCTTCAAGTACTTCTTCGGGAGACATTTTTTTGAATGCTTTTTCTACCGAATTGTAACCCTCATGTTTCCGATAAACATCATAGGTTTCAATCCCTTTTACGTCCGCGTGTTTTAGTAATAATTTCTGACTTGCCATGCATTGGCAAAAGTCGGTTACGTTGAGGGTTTTGCAAAGAGAAAAAAAAAGTTTTAAGCTTTATCTAAAAATATTTTTCAGAAACATTCGAATACATATATTTGCCGCGGTGAAATGTCAGAGTGGTCGAATGAACTTGTCTTGAAAACAAGCGTACTTCACGGTACCGGGGGTTCGAATCCCTCTTTCACCGCATAATGAAACCCTTCACGTGATGTGAAGGGTTTTTTGTTTCATAAATATTGTTTAGGATAATAAAGCTGTTTTTGAATTGAATCCGAGCAGCTAGATTCAGACTTATCATATTTTGTTCAAGTTAATAAAGTATTTGCAATATGTTTTTCTTTTGTATGAAACGAACATAGATTACAACAAGGGCATATGATTACTTCTACTTTAATCATTTAACATTTTATTTGATTTCAATTACAATCACTATTATCTTTAACAACTTAAAATAACAATTTTATTTATGAAAAAAATACTCCTAATGAGCTTGGCGTTGTGCATGATGCACCAAGTAGTACTTGCCGGTGGGTTTAAAATTGGCCTTCAAGGTCAACGACAAATTGGTATGGGGCATACAGGTATTGGTTTGGCACAAGATGCAGCCACTATATATTTTAATCCTGCGGGAATGTCTTTTGTAGATAATCAAATTAGTGTAGGTGTAAGTGGAATTATTCCTCGTGTACAATTTTTAGATGCCAATACAAATTTGATTACCAATGCTGAGAATCAATTTTTTACTCCTTTTAGTTTATATGCAAATTATCATTTGAAAAATACACCCTTAAATGTAGGACTAGGAGTTTACACACCTTTTGGTAGTGGTGTAAAATATCCTACGGATTGGAGTGGTCGTTTTGTGCTTACTAGTATTAATTTGACAAATGTTTTTTTACAACCAAGTATCTCATGGAAGTTAAATGATAACTTATCTGTAGGAGGTGGTTTTGTTTATTCCTTAGGTCATGTTGATTTAAATCGTCAGATACCCTTGAGTAGTAATGGTGGTCAAGTTGAAGCATCAGGAAATTTAGAAGGTGCCGCAAGTGGTTTAGGTTATAATTTAGGAGTGTATTTTAAAACAGGAAAAGTTTTTAGCGGTGGTCTTACGTATCACTCGCGTGTAGATATGAAAGTGGATAATGGTAATGCCGTATTTAATAATATACCTGCTGCTGCAGCTTCAAGTTTTCCTAATACCACTTTTACTACTGAGTTGCCATTGCCTGGCGAAGTAGGTTTAGGAACTGCGTTTAGAATAAATGAAGATTTAACCCTAGCCTTAGATTTAAACTATACCTTCTGGAATTCTTTTAAGAGTTTAGGTTTTGATTATGCAGATAATACAGATCGTTTAACAGATGAAGCATCACCAAGGAATTATGAAAACGCTTGGGCTGCACGTGGGGGTTTGCAGTGGGATGCAAGCAATAGAACTACAATACGTGCTGGATTGTTTTATGATCAAACGCCTGTGCAAGATGCATTTGTAAATCCTGAATTGCCTGATAATAATAAAATAGGTGCTGCCTTTGGATTTAGCTATTGGTTAGAAGATAGATTAAGTTTGGATGTGTCTTTATTATATGAAGATGTAGCAAAAAGACAAACATTAAATACCGAAACGCAGTTACACGGAACGTACAGAACCAAAGTTATGATACCAGGTGTAGGTGTAAATTATCTATTTGGAAAAAAAATTAAAAAACGTACAAACAGAATGAATTAATTATGAAAAAGTTTAGAATAATATTATTGAGTAGTTTTTTAATAGTTGGTTTGTATTCGTGTAAACCAAACCTAGATGGCTTTATCCCATCAAATGGCGATGCTGATTTTACAACCTATGTTTCTATAGGTAACTCATTGACGGCTGGTTATGCCGATGGCGCATTGAGCCGATCTGGCCAAGAGAACTCTTTTCCTATGATGCTTTCGGAGCAGTTTGCGATTGTAGGAGGAGGAGATTTTACCGTTCCTTATTTACCCAGTGGTAATGGAAACGATGGTTCAGGAGGAACGAATAGAGTCCTTACCTATTTACCTAATTGTCAAGGAACAATTGGAGTAACCCCAGTATTAGCATCGGGTAGTGCAGCCTCCTTAGCATCAGTTGGAGCATCGGGGCCTTATAATGCTCAAGGGGTGCCAGGTGCAAGAGCGGTTGATGCTTTATCAGCTTTTTATTCTTCTTTAAATCCATTTTTGGCTCGTATAGTTACTTCGCCTGGTTCTTCATCTATCCTTAGTGAGGCTTTGCGAATAAACCCAACATTCTTTACCCTTTGGTTAGGGAATAATGATGTACTTGGTTTTGCAACGGCAGGCGGCGTTGGTAATGTAGATCCTGGCTTTCCTTTACCGGGCGACTTGAGTGATCCTGCACAAGTTGGTGGGGCCTTGACGGTACTTGTTGATTCGCTTACTAGCAGAGGAGCAGAAGGTGTAATTGCTAATATTCCTAATGTGACTTCGGTACCATTTTTTACTACAATACCATGGAATGGAGTAGTGCTTACACAAGGTGCAGCGGATACTTTAAATTTAATTTATCAGCAAGTAGGCCACCCAAATATTATTTGGAAAGCAGGAGCTAATCCATACATTATTGAAGATACTACCGTGGTGCATGGTACCTTAAGAATTCGTCAAGCAAGACAAGGAGAATTAATTTTATTAAGTACACCTGGCGATTCAATTCGATGCGCGCAATGGGGAATTAGTCCTTTCAAAGCTTTAGGTGATGCATATGTTTTAGATGAAAATGAAGTTGCTGAAATTAATGAGCACACTGCAAATTATAATACAACGATTTCAAATATTGCTTCTTCCTATAATATTGCTCTTGCTGATATGAATTCTTACATGAAAACTTTTACTGGAGGTGTAGTTTATAATGGTGTAGATTTAAATGCAAGTTTTATAAGTGGAGGTGCTTTTAGTTTAGATGGAGTACATCCAAATCCAAGAGGATATGCTTTAATTGCAAATGAAATGATTCGAGTAATTAATGCGAAATATAACAGTACAATTCCTACAGTTGATGTTACAACTTATGACGGAATTATTTTTCCTTAAAAAAAATAATTACTGCTTAAATAAAAAAAATAGTCACTCCATTTTGAGTGACTTTTTTTTATTATTTTATTATCCTTGAAATTTCATTAAACATTTTTGTAGTCTTTCCGTATTCATCAAAATGAATTTCTGCATCTATTACAAAACCAAAATCACTCATTACATTTCTAAGTTTTGACACTTTACCTATTTCTAAAAATTCAAAATCGTCAATGACAAATGGGTAGTTGGTATGCATCCTTTTCCAGTAAGAAAATAATTCATTTTTGTTATTAAAGCAAACCGCCGGCTCGTTGATTAAACTGTTTTTATATTGAGGTGCCGTGTATTGAATGTGTTTGGAAAATAAATCATTTAAGGCTTCGTAATCTCCTGAGTTAAAACAATCAATACCTTTTTCTAATAAATTCTTTAATATCTGATCAAAATCCATACACGTTCAAGGTAGTCCAATTGGCTGTATCTATTGCGTTTAAGCTTGTCAACAACAATACATTCACAGCTTTTAGATGCATTCAATAATTTCTAAACTTTTGCATGATTTTTTAACGAAGCTTTTCCTATTTTTGCGTGCTTTAAGAAAATCTTAATTATGGACAAATTATTCTATTTAGTACCTGTTTTTGGAATCGTTGCATTGGTGTACACTTTTGTAAAAAGTGCGTGGGTAGAAAAACAACCAGACGGTACAGATCGCATGAGAGAAATTGCGAAGTATATTTTTGATGGTGCAATGGCTTTTTTGAAAGCGGAGTATACAATGCTTGCAAAATTTGTAGTTGTTGTTGCATTACTTTTAGGTTGGCTAGGAATGAGTCATGAGTCTTCGCATTGGTCCATTGCTATTGCATTTATTATTGGTGCATTTTTTAGTGCATTGGCAGGTTATATTGGAATGCGTATTGCTACAAAAAGTAATGTACGAACTGCAGAAGCTGCTCGTACAAGTTTATCAAAAGCATTAAAAGTTTCTTTCACTGGAGGTTCAGTAATGGGATTAGGAGTTGCCGGTTTAGCAGTTCTTGGTTTAGGAGGTTTGTTTATAATTTTATTCTCAGTTTTTTCTCCTGAGACGATGGGTTCTAATGAAATGAAAATTGTTATTGAAGTATTGACTGGTTTTTCTTTGGGTGCAGAAAGTATTGCATTATTTGCAAGAGTAGGTGGAGGAATTTATACTAAGGCTGCAGATGTTGGAGCTGACCTTGTAGGAAAAGTTGAAGCAGGTATACCAGAAGATGATCCTCGTAACCCAGCAACAATTGCTGATAATGTTGGAGACAATGTTGGAGATGTTGCAGGTATGGGAGCAGATCTTTTTGGATCTTATGTTGCAACCGTTTTAGCAACTATGGTTTTAGGAAGTGAGGTTACTGCAATTGGCGGAGATGTTTTAGTAGATAATTTTGGAGGACTATCTCCTGTATTATTACCAATGTTGATTGCTGGTTTAGGAATTATATTTTCAATCATTGGTGTGTTGATGGTTCGTGTTGGAGATAATGTTGGTTTAGATACTTCTAAAGTTCAAAATGCATTGAATATGGGGAATTGGGGTTCAATGATTTTAACCTTGATTGCATGTTTTGGATTGGTAATGTATATCCTTCCTGATAATATGGTATTGCGCGGTTTTGAAATTACACCAATGCGTGTTTTTGGTGCCATTGCAGTTGGACTAGCAGTAGGAGCATTAATGAGTATTATTACTGAGTATTATACAGCTATGGGTAAGCGACCTGTAAATTCTATAATTACGCAATCTTCTACTGGGCATGCAACTAATATTATTGGAGGTTTGGCTATAGGTATGGAAAGTACCTTATTACCTATACTAGTTTTAGCAGCAGGTATTTTTGGTTCATATTATTGTGCAGGTTTATATGGTGTGGCAATTGCTGCAGCAGGAATGATGGCAACAACAGCTATGCAATTGGCAATTGATGCTTTTGGTCCTATTGCAGATAATGCAGGTGGTATTGCTGAGATGAGCGAATTACCTGATGATGTACGCGCCAAAACAGATATTTTAGATGCTGTAGGAAATACAACTGCGGCAACAGGTAAAGGATTTGCAATTGCATCTGCAGCATTAACTGCCTTGGCATTGTTTGCAGCCTTTGTTGGAATTTCAGGTATTGATGGTATTGATATTTATAAGGCAGATGTATTATCTGGATTATTTGTGGGTGGTATGATTCCATTTATATTTTCTAGTTTGGCAATTACTGCAGTGGGTAAAGCTGCAATGGCTATGGTAGAAGAAGTACGTAGACAGTTTAAAGAAATTCCTGGAATTATGGAAGGAACTGGTAAGCCTGAATATGATAAGTGTGTAGATATATCTACTAAGGCGTCATTGCAAAAAATGGTATTGCCTGGTGCTATAACTATTATCTCTCCTTTAATTATTGGTTTTGCTTTTGGTCCTGAAGTATTAGGAGGTTTCTTAGCAGGTGCTACTGTGAGTGGTGTACTTATGGGTATTTTCCAAAACAATGCCGGTGGTGCATGGGACAATGCAAAGAAAACTTTTGAAACGGGTGCTGATATTAATGGTGAGATGTTTTATAAAGGTTCAGAGCCACATAAAGCTTCTGTAACTGGAGATACTGTTGGTGATCCTTTTAAAGATACTTCAGGTCCTTCAATGAATATTTTGATTAAGTTAATGAGTATCGTAGCATTGGTTATTGCTCCAACATTAGCAGGAATGTACGGTCCTAGTATACAGCAGGATCGCTTAAATAAAATTGAAATGATGCAATTGGCTGCTGATAAAGCAGAAGCAAATGGTGTTGCTAAAAAGAGTTGTTGTCCTCCTGGTTCTAATTGTAAAAAACCTTGTTGTGCAGATAAAAATAAAAAGAAAGCATGTGAGCCAGGGTGTACAAAAGACTGTTGTAAAGGAAAAAAAGATGATGCTAGTATATATGAGTTAGATGCAAACGGAAACGCAACGCGTAAAGTTGGTGAACTTAAAGAGCTTTCTTTGAAAGATGGATCTAAGATTAGTTTAGCTTATGGTAGTTCAAATTTTGAATTAGCAAGTTTTATGAATGACGGAGAAGTAAATGAAGATAAAGGACAAGGATGGATAAACTATGATGGCCTGCGTTTTGAAACAGGCAGTAGTAAATTAAGTAGCACGAGTGCATCAACTATTGACAATTTAGTAGCTATTCTTAATGGTAACCCTACATCAAAACTTAAACTAGGTGGTTATACAGATAATACAGGTAATGAAGCCGCTAATCTTACACTTAGCCAGGATAGAGCCAATGCTGTAATGGCTGAGTTGGTAGCTAAAGGCATATCTTCTGATAGATTAGAAGCTGAGGGTTACGGAATTGAGAACCCAATTGGAGACAATTCTACTGATTTAGGCAGAGCTATGAATAGAAGAATAGCTGCTCGTGTAACAAGTTTATAATACAGAAAAGCGTATAATTAATTATATACCTCCTTACATGGAGGTATTTTTTTATGTATGTGCGAGTATATTTTTGTTAAATAGTTGCTAGCCAAAATTTTTGACTCAATACAACTTTTTAATTACCAACATGTTAGCTGTTATTTGTCTTTTATTAGATTTGTTGCCGATTTGCAATCTACTTCTATTTCAATTGTTAAAATCACTTGTTTATTTTAATTTTTTTTACGTAAAATAGGGATTTCTTTAATTTTTACCTTTTTTGGCACGATTATTTCACTATATCAATTGCTAATTATTTATACGTTTTGCAATCGTTTTATTGCAACTTTCACATTGTTACTCAGTTGTTAACTGATTGAGTAGGCTTTGCTAATTATTTGAATTATTGCGATTTTCGCATTGATTTATAAACAATTAGCAAAAATGAAACACATAACTACTACTATAGCGATTCTAATATTATCGCTATTCATTAATCAAAATCTGCTTGCATCTTGTTCCTGTACTGGGAACTTGGTATCTAACTCTAGTTTCGAAAGCGGAACTACTGGTTGGAATTGGAGTGGAGGAAATCTATACGCGGGAACTGGAGCGGTTAAATGCGGTTCAAAGTCGGGAGACTTTTCTATAACTAATTCTTCATCCAATTGGGTATCTCAGCAAATCGCGTCCGGTGGATCTTTGCCAGTTGGTACGCAATTGCAAGTAAAAGTTTATGCGGGAACTCATAATAACTCTTACAATCATTTTGTTGGCCTTCAATATTTTGATGATAATTGGAATTATAAAGGTTCTAGCAAAGTACATGTAAATAAAGTACTTTCTTCTAGTCCAGTTGGTCCTCAATTATATACCATAAATGGTACCGTACCTGCTGGAGCTACTCGAGTTGAAGTTGTAGCTTACGGAACAGGAAGTTGGATTAAGACTGATGGTTGGTGTGCAACTGTAACATCAATGCCAACATGTAATCCAAATGACCAAACAGCGTCAAGTGGTTTTTGTGCTCCGGCGCCAAACTGTTCTGGTTCTAATAAATAT
>CALJNC010000054.1 GCA_937981995.1 uncultured Chitinophagaceae bacterium | reverse complement strand
GCCATAATCTGTAATTTACTAGTTTGTAAGGTTGCCAAAGTTACGAAAAAGGGAAATGAATTACTAATTCCGAAAAGTGAAATTTTACTTTATAATGACTTTTGATCTCGAGAATTAAATTGATATTGTTATATTTTCAAGATATGAAAAAAATAATCCCCATTCTATTAATTGCATTTGCTCCTTTGTTATCAAAATCTCAAACCTATCAATATATCCCAATGGGCTTGGATAATAGTAGTTTTTGGGTCATGGATTATTATTGGGGAGGGCAACAGTCTTTTAATGGCGAGCGAGTCTGTCAGATTGTTGGAGATACTTTAATTCTCAATAAACTTTATTCGAAATGTAATTGTTATACTTCCAAAGGAAGGAATCAAACAACGGCTCTTGGCAATGGAGCACTTCAATTTGATCGAGATTATTTGTTATACGAAGACACATTACAAAAGAAAGTATTGATATATAAGACTAATTTAAGTCTAAAGGTTGGCGAATTGGAATTTGAAAGGAATGTAGGTGATTCTTCCAATATGTATCTAAATAATTATTCTTTAAATCAAACTCACTTTATAGACTCGGTAAAATATGATTCGTATCCTGGAAGTCTAATTCGAAGAACGACTTATTCAAATCATCAATTTGGAGGCGAATTCAAAGCGATTGAAGGCATAGGAGCTTCTCATTCATTTCCTGAAGGTCATATAGGCGAATGGGGCATAGCGATGGCAACGTGTCGTTGTTATTCAAAAGGAGGAAATGTTCAGTATTTAAATGGAATTCCTGCAGATAGTTGTTATAAAAAGGCAAGTCAAAAGGCGAATCCTATAGGCGTTGATAAACTAGTTGATTTAGGGGTTAGAATTTCATTCTGGAATAATGAAATTAGTATTACAATGCAAGAAATGGTAAACATGAACATTGCTCTATTTTCTATTAATGGGAAGAAGCTATATAGTAAAATTATAAAAGAAGGTACTTTTAAAAAGTCATTTGCTGACTTTCCAACAGGCATTTACATTCTCTCCCTTCAATCTTCCAAAGGAATTGAAAATAGAAAAATTTTAATCCGATAATATGAAAAAACTAATCCCCATTCTCTTAATTGCATTTGCTCCTTTGTTTTCTCAGGGGCAGGCTTATACTCCTTTGAATTTGGATACGAGTTGTTTCTGGATACAACGATATTATGATTATTACGCGGGCGTTCAGGCACAAGGAGAGGTACTTCAATATGTTGAGAAGGATACTTTGATTGGTCCATATAAATTTCATATTATCAAAGGGTATTGCACGGATCCGGTATTGCCGCCAACTTCAAGTGGGTGGTATATATATAATTGTTATAATCCCAAAATAATTATTCGAGAAGATACGCTTAATAAAAAAATATACAGGTTTCATCAAGCAATAGGATTGGAGACAATTTGGTTAGACTTTAATTACAACGTTTTAGATACAGTAGTTTGTTATGATACCGTGACTAATGATCCCTGTCTAATTGTAGATTCAATTAATCTAGTTAATCATTATGGAATATCCTCTAGGACTACTTACGCAAATTGGTATTCAAATACTTCGCCACCATTTATTCCCCAAACTGGCATTACAATGCTCATGGAAGGTATTGGAATGAATTATAATTTCCCAGACGAACGATTTGGAGAATGGGGTATACCTAGATTTACATTAGACGCATTTGTAAAGAATGGCACTATACTTTATAAAAAAGACTTTTATCCTGTAGATAGTTGTTATAGAAAGCTTAGGACTTTCTCTTGTTGGCCTTTGTCTGTAAATGATAAAAATAAAATTGATAATAAAGTAAGCTTCATTAATAATGTTTTGAGTATTGAAGAAGTAAGTGATAAGCTAACTATAAAATTGATTAGTTTAAACGGCCAAGTATTGTTTGAACGAAAATTTATGAATAATGATATGCTTGCCTTGTCAAATTATCCAACAGGGATTTACATTCTATCCTTACAAACTTCCAAAGGAATTGAAAATAGAAAAATATTGATTCGCTAAGAGTCAATGTCGTCATTCGTAATTACAAAATTCGTAATTGTTTACACCGAAACCTTAGCGCGAATAGCCTCATGGCATTCGTAATTCTCTAAAGTGAAATCTTCATAAATAAAATCATATATAGAAGTACGCTCAGGATTCATTTTCATTTGCGGAAGTGCAAATGGTTTGCGACTCAATTGCAAATTCACTTGTTCCATGTGGTCGTTATAAATATGCACGTCGCCAAAGCTGTGAACAAAATCACCTACACCTAAATCACATACTTGCGCAAGCATCATAGTTAGTAGGGCATAAGACGCAATATTAAAAGGTACACCTAAAAATACATCTGCGCTACGTTGGTATAATTGACAGCTTAATTTTCTGCGCCCTTGTTCATCTGTATCTGGGCTTACATAAAACTGAAACATATTATGACAAGGCATTAAAGCCATTTTGTCTAGCTCACCTACATTCCATGCACTCAATATAATTCTTCGACTATCCGGGTTGTTTTTAATTTGATCAATGACAGTTTCTAATTGATCATGTACTTTACCATCAGCTCCTTCCCAGCTGCGCCATTGTTTACCATACACAGGACCAAGGTCTCCATTTTCATCGGCCCATTCATCCCAAATGCGTACTTTGTTTTCTTTGAGGTAGGCGATATTGGTTTCTCCTTTTATAAACCATAGCAACTCATGAATGATAGATTTTAAGTGCACCTTTTTAGTAGTGACTAATGGAAAACCTTCATTTAAGTCAAAGCGCATTTGATAACCGAAACAGCTCTTTGTTCCTGTTCCGGTTCGGTCTTCTTTCTGAGAACCATTATCTAATATGTGTTGTAGTAAATCTAAATACGCCTGCATGCCGTAAAAATATTCTCATTACAGCTAATAAGGCTAAGTAAGAGACTTAAGATGTTGACGTTTTTTACACTATTTCATTAATAAACCTTTGAGCTTAAGAAGCGCTTTTAGCTTGGGGTTTGTTTTGGCCGAGAGGATGGGGTAGTCAATTTTAGTGCCACCAAATCCTGCAAAGAATCGTGCTACCCCCGGTACTTCGCTTCCTTCAAAATCAAAGTACTGCTTATCTTCTTGTATGGCTTGTTTAATACAATGCTCTAATAGAAATCCCATGGCCCCACTTCCTAGATATTCTGTTGCACTTCCACCCAATAAATAATAGCCACAATTTGAATCCTTAACATACCAAATGGCAGCATGAGTATTTGAATGCTCATCTTGGGCTATAAATATTTTACCCAATCCTTTCGTTTTACAAAGGGTCCATACTTGCTCAACTGTTTTTTTGGGTACAATTTCCGCGCTTTTTTGTCTGCTTAGGGAGTTTAGGTAAATAGAATAAAGATTCTTGAATGAGTCGTCTTCCTTAATACTTAAATTACTCTCAGCTTTTTTTAACTGTCGCTTGAGGCTCGATTTAAAATTGGCTTTTATCTCATCAAAGGTTTTACCGGTATGTAATAGATAGGTTGTTTTCTTTTTATCTGATTGTATTGCTCCGGCATGCTTTGGTAGTAAGTCATATTGGCTAATATCAAATTGTTGTAAGAAGCGTTGAGCTTGCGTGAATAAAGCTTGTTTAATTTCGGGGGTGTAATTACTATCTGCAAAAAGTAAGCCGCTATAAGGTGTTAAGTAAGGATTTCTTGAAAATGAGAATCCCCATTTTTTATAACTTGCATAAGGCAAATAGGCAATAGCATTTTCTGTTTTTAGTTTCTCGACATTCCACTCATCTACTACTGCATCCCACCAAAAGGGCTGATGAAAAAGGGGTGCTTTATCATCTTGCTTACAATGCAATATGTACTCTTCCTTGCTAGTCACTATTTAAATTGAAGTGCTTTTACGGGTTTGATATTTCGTACAATAAAAGTAGGTATGATTAGTACAAGTAGCATAACTACGATAACCAAAATGTTTATATAAACAAAAGAAGGCCATACATATACAACCGGTGCGGTGCGTACATAGTATACCTCGGGGTTTAATTTTATAAAGCCAAAGGTTTTTTGTAAAAAGATAAAAAGCAAGCCTAGTGCATTGCCAATAAGTAAGCCGAAAAGCAAAATACGCAAACCAGAAACGTAGAATACCTTGCTTAATTTGGCACTATGCATTCCTAGTGATTTTAATACGCCAATCATTTGTGTGCGCTCTAGTATAAGGATAAGCATGGTACTTATCATATTCATAATGGCTACTATAATCATAATGCCTATTATAAGTCGCTCATTCGTTTTCATCATTCCAAGCCATGAAAAAATATTTTCAAAACGCTCCTTGATAGTATAAGCGTATAGTGGTGGTTCAATTAAGTCTCGGTACAAATTGTCTTTTGTTTCTTGTAATTTATTTAGGCGTTCCACATTAATTTCATAGCCCTGTATTAAAGTGGTACTGTCCTTGGTAATATTTTGTATCAAGCGATGATCGCAGATAGCTATTTGATTATCAAATTCCTGCAAGCCTGTATCAAATATTCCTTTTACAAATCCTTTGCGCGGTTTTGGTGCACTTGTATTTGGCAATAGAAAGTAAAGCCGCAACTTGTCATTTAGTTTTACTTGCAGCTTAGCTGCTAAGGATTTTGAAATTAATAAATCACTAGAATAGTTACTATCAGTATAATCAATGGTACTTCCTTCTATAAGTTCTATTTGGCTAGGGTTATTCTCAAAGCTAGACTTTAATATAATGCCTTCCATCTCATTCTTACTTTTAACAATCACGGATTGTAATCCAAAGGGAATGATGTTTTTTACGTTTTCAAATTTGCTTATTTTATTTATTAAGCTTTCATCGTACGGAACTTTTTCTTCCTGTAAATAATGATTTGGGTCATCAAGATAGGGGGTTATATGTATATGTCCCCAGTTAGAATAAAACTTATCTTTTACACCTTGTTGGAAACCTTTGATTAATGAGAGGCCTACTATCATTACAGCTAAACTTAAAGCTACAGCTGTTATTGCTACTCTTACAATGGTAGAAGAGAAGGATTTTTTTTTGCCAAATGCAATACGCTTTGATATGAAAGTAGAAATGTTCAATTTGCTAAGCGCTAAATTAAACTAAAAAAGGCTGTCATTTCTGACAGCCTTCCTTATAATATCTAAAAAACGTTATTGTTTCGAAGGTTTCAATTTTACATTGCCATTTACTTTGGCAGGAGGTATTACTGAACCTTTTATCGTTAGCTCAAAGCGTTCTTTCAGGCTTTTAGCGTTTGATTGAATGTATATTGTTTTATTAAAGCTTCCAGTTTTGTCCTTGGTAGCATAACGTACCGCTATGGTACCAGACTTGCCTGGCATGATTGGGTCTTTACTCCATTTAGGAATGGTGCAACCACAAGAAGATGTACAACGTTGAATAATTAAAGGGCTTTTACCAACGTTGGTAAACTTAAAGTTATAAGTAGCTTCAGGCCCTTGCTGTAAGTTGCCAAAGTCATGTGTAGTTTGTTGAAACTTAAACACCGGAGCTTTGTCCTGAGCATAACCGCTTAAGCTTATAAATAGTACTGCTAGTATGCTTAAAATTGCTTTCATTTATTTTTTTGAGTTAATAGAGATAAATAATATTAATGCTTAATCATTGAGTTATTGTTAGTTGGTACTGAAGAAGTAGGAGCTTTTTCAACGTTTCCTTTAATCTTTAATACTTTTTGACCAGCAGTAGATTTTACAGTAATTGTTTTGTAAAAACTTCCCGGTCGGTTTTTTGTGCTGTATGTAGCAGTAATTTTAGACGTTTTACCAGGTAAAATTGGGTCTTTGCTCCAGTTAGGAGTTGTACAACCACAACTTGCTCTTACGCTTTCTAATTGTACTGGTTGATCTGTATTGTTAGTAAACATAAAATCATAGCTTACAGAAGGTCCTTCAGGAACAGTACCAAAATTATGCTCTTCTAATTTGAACTTTAAAGCCTCTTCAGCTTTATTCGCTTTTTCAGCTTTACCGGCTTTCATGCTTATTTTGCTTGGCGATGTTTTACTCATTTTTGCTTTTTGCTTAATGATTTTTGCATTGTCCTGAGCAAATGCTACGCTACTCATCATAAATACTGCTGCTAAAAATAAAATTGTTCTTTTCATATTATATTATTCTTTTAATTGGTTTAAAATGTTCTATTTCCAAATTTATATTAAAGACGTATAATAAAATCCCTTGGCTGTTAAGTCAGGGTTAATCAATTTTTTATTAACAGTAATTGAATGAATGATATGTTAAGTGAGTAATTGTATGATAAAAAATCATCATAGAAACACCTTCTAACATTGAGTATTTTATAATTCGTATTTTGTACTTTTGTGGCTCAATATGTCTAAGGAAGAACAAGCAATACTGGATGGAAAATTGTCCTTTGAAGAATTTAGGAATGAAGTCCTAGAAGATTATCGTTTAGCGGTGGAAAGTCGTGAGACGAGCCTTTTAGGCAGAAAAGAAGTGCTTACGGGCAAGGCAAAGTTTGGAATTTTTGGTGATGGTAAAGAACTTGCACAAATAGCAATAGCTAAAAGCTTTAAAAATGGTGATATTCGTTCAGGGTATTATCGCGATCAAACCTTCATGTTTGCTGCAGGTATGAGTAATATACAAGAGTTTTTTGCTCAGTTATATGCCACGCCTGATATTGATAAAGAGCCTAGTAGTGGCGGCCGCCAAATGAATGGTCACTATGCAACCCGATGGGTAAAACCAAATGGTGAGTATAATGACTTAACTCAATCAAAAAATAGTAGTGCTGATATTTCGCCTACGGCCGGTCAAATGGTACGCGGTTTAGGTTTAGCATTTGCCTCTAAGTGCTATCGCGATAATGAGGACTTGCATTCTAAGAATAACTTTTCTGATAAAGGAAATGAAGTTGCCTTTTGTACTATAGGCGATGCTTCTACAAGTGAAGGTCCTTTTTGGGAAACTATGAATGCTGCAGGAGTGCTTCAAGTGCCATTAGCAGTATTTGTATATGACGATGGATATGGTATATCTGTACCACGTAAATATCAAACAACAAAGAATTCAATATCTACCGCTTTATCTGGTTTTCAATATAACGAAGGCGAAGGTGGAGTAGATATCTATAAAGTAAAAGGTTGGGATTATGCGGCCTTGTGCAATGTGATAACAACGGGTATTGCTAAAGTGCGTGAATCTCATATACCTGCTATATTCCATATACAAGATGTAACACAACCTCAAGGGCATTCAACATCAGGGTCGCATGAGCGTTATAAAACGCCTGAACGCTTGGAATGGGAGCAAGAAGTGGACTGTTTGCGTAAAATGCGCCACTTTATTTTAGAAAACGCAATTGCAAATGATGAATTGCTTGATAAGATAATAGAAGAATCTAAAGAAAAAGTAAAAACACAAAAACAAGCCGCTTGGGCAGATTTTATTGAACCAATAAAACAAAAGATTACAGAAGCCGAGACGCTCATGAATCAATTGGTTTTTGAAGGAGGTAATAATGCCCCCTTTATTGCGGCTTTGGTTAAAGAACTAAAAGCAATACGTGAACCTATTCGAAAGGATATTATGGTGGCCGTATCAAAATCATTGCGCTATGCCGTTAATGGCAATGCTAAGCGACAATTAAAAACCTTTTACCAAAACCTTAAAAAAGAAAATGAGGAATTGTACAATTCTCAACTGTACTCAAATTCAGATAAAGCAGTAAGAAACATCGCAGAAGTAAAACCTCAGTTTGAAGGAGATACTAAGAAAAATGGCTATGAGATACTAAATGCCTTTTTTGATAAAACCTTGGCTTCTAATTCCAATGTATTCGCATTTGGTGAGGATGTGGGTCATATAGGAGATGTAAATCAGGGTTTTGCTGGCCTGCAAGAAAAGCATGGTCAATCAAGAGTATTTGATACGGGTATAAGAGAAAATACAATTATTGGACAAGGAATAGGAATGGCTATGCGTGGCTTGCGTCCTATTGCTGAAATTCAATACTTGGATTATTTACTGTACGGATTGCAGCCTTTGAGCGACGATGTATCTACTATGGAGTATCGTACCAAGGGGGGGCAAAAGTGTCCGTTAATCGTAAGAACACGCGGTCATAGACTTGAAGGCGTTTGGCATTCAGGGTCTCCAATGGGCATGATAATCAATTCATTAAGAGGTATGAATATTTGCGTACCACGTAATATGACACAAGCTTGTGGAATGTATCAAACCCTACTACAAAGCGATGAGCCAGCCTTGGTTGTAGAATGTTTAAATGGTTATCGTCTCAAAGAAACCATGCCTTCTAATTTAGGTGAGTATACTACTCCTTTAGGAATACCAGAGATTATTAGACAAGGTGAAGATGTAACCATTGTATCTTACGGTAGTACTTTACGTATCATAGAAGATGCGATTGTAAGCTATTTGGAGCCTGCAGGAATATCTTGCCAGGTGATTGATGTACAAACGCTTTTGCCTTTTGATATTAATAAAACGATAGTTGAGGAGCTTAAAAATACAAATCGCATAGTATTTGTTGATGAAGATGTTCCCGGTGGAGCTACGGCCTTCATGTTCCAGCAAGTAATGGAGAAGCAAGGTGGTTACCGTCATTTAGACGTTGCGCCGCGCACAATTACAGCTCGTGCACACCGACCTGCTTATGGTACAGATGGTGATTACTTCTCAAAACCCAATGCCGAGGATATAGCTGCGGTAATTGAGGATATGATGGCAGAATAATTCAATGGATAAAAAGGTTACATACTATTTGGGAGCTGGAGCAAGCGCGCAATCGATACCAGTCCTGGATCAATTTAACCAAAGGGTCAAATTTTTTACTCAATATTTAAATGTAAATTTAAATTCTCATGAAATAGAGATCTTATATCGAATTTCTAATGGAGTCCGCAACGAATTTAGTCCTGATACACTTGCAAAAAAGTATTTTCATATATCTCAGGTAACTGGAGACTATAGTGATTACTTATTTTTGAAAAGATTTATTTCTGCCTTTATTATTTGGGAGCAAGTTAATTTAGATAAGAGTGAATTAGACACAGCTATAAATTATTCTGGCATTATTGGTGTTTCTAAGATAGAAGAGTGGGCTAATATCATTAAAAAATGCATAGATCCTAGATATGATTCATTAATTGCTACTTTATTAAAAGTTCAAACCACAAATAGAATTCCGAAATGGAATGAGAATGTAAAGTTTATAAGTTGGAATTATGATAGCCAATTTGATTTATCGTACAATCAATTTACTACAAAGGATTTAAGCAGTGTTTCAAAATATATAGAAAAGTATTTGGTCAAATTAAATGGGAGTGCAACAGACAAAGGGAGTTTAATTTTAAGGGACTTAAGAGAGAATTACATTTATAAATCTAGAGATTTCACAAAATTTATTTTTTCGGATAATAAAACTAATTTGAAATTCGCTTGGGAAAACGATAGGCATCAAAAAAAGCAGGTTTTAAAAGCAAATGAGATAGTCAAGGCAACAGAAGTATTAATAATAGTAGGCTATTCGTTTCCTTATTATAATCGCTCAGTTGATGCAGCGGTACTCAAAGATTATCTTCCCACAAGTCATTATTCAAAAAGTTTGGATAAGCATAAGATTGTAATTCAAGAACCTGATTCGGAAAGGTATCATAGTATTAAAAATGCAATATTGGATATTATTAGAAAACCCGGTTTGTCATTTACAAAAAAGCAATTAGAAGGGTTATTTATTCATGTTTCTGATAGAAATCAGTTCTATATCCCAATGTAGTACTTCTTTAAATCAACTATAACAATCCAATTCTTTTAAATCGCGTTATTACAGCGTATTTTTACAAACCATAAAACACAACAATGAACGAATTCGAAAAATTTGCAGTTAAAGGACAAGGGATTAGCAGTAATACCTTGCATAGTT
>CALJNC010000053.1 GCA_937981995.1 uncultured Chitinophagaceae bacterium | reverse complement strand
ACCAATTCATCCACCATACTACTCTTACCAGCACCTCCTGTACCCGTAATACCTAATATGGGCGTTTTGCTTTCTTTAGCTCTTTTAGAAACTTGCTCCATTAAAGCTTGTGTTTCGGGCGCATCCCCAAAATTCTCTGCCGCGGAAATGCAGCGCGCTATGCTTTTATAATCTCCTTCTTTTAATAAATTCGTTGCACTACCATTCAAATTGTCACCAATCGCATAATCCGATTGCTCCAACAAATCATCAATCATTCCTTGCAAACCTAATTCTCGGCCATCGTCTGGGCTATAAATACGAGTAATACCATAGGCATGCAATTCTTCAATCTCTGTAGGAAGAATTACACCACCGCCGCCGCCAAATATCTTTATGTGCTCACAGCCATTTTCTTTAAGCAAATCATACATATACTTAAAGTACTCTACATGCCCACCTTGGTAGGATGTCATGGCTATTGCATTAGCATCTTCTTGTATGGCACAATTCACCACATCCTGCACACTTCTATCATGACCTAGGTGTATTACCTCGGCCCCACTTGCCTGTATCACACGGCGCATTATATTAATACTCGCATCATGCCCATCAAATAGACTTGCCGCTGTTACAATACGCACCTTATTCTTTAACTCGTATGCCATAGGCTTGCAAATTTACGATACTTCATTTACGAATTACTAATTTTTCAATTGCGAATTAGGCTTTACTTTAGTGGAACAAATTAAAATATGAAAAACAAATCCCCTAAGGCCGCAGCCATCATTCTTTTGCTCATGAGCCTGGCCACATTTAAATCAAATGCGCAATCAGATATCCTTGAAGTTGGTTTACGCATGTCAAGCTTCCAAGGCTTTGGAGCTATCTATAAAAAACAACTATCAGAGAATACGTATAACAGAATAAGTGCAGCAGCAGCTCAGCTTAACGTAGCAAGCAATAGCAGATTGATACGATTAGGATTAAGCCTAGGCCGTGAAAAACGCCAACAAATTGGGAGCCAAACATATTTTGTTCATGGTTTTAATCCATTCTTTGCTTTGAACTTAAATAACCTTGAACAATGAGCAACAGACGCATTAGTTAGCGCTCAAGCAGGATTGGGCTATATACTAGGTATTCAATATAATTTGAATAATGATTTTTACATTAGCCTTGAAACTATCCCTTCGGTAAGTGCAACAGCCCAAAAAGTATCTAGCCAAAGCACCCAATTTGGAGCACAAATTGGTTTTAATCAAAATACAGCTGTATTATCAATTGTGCATCGCTTTACAAGAATAAAAAGCAAGTAAATTGTTGCCTAGCCTATATTTGGCATGATTTAGCCAAATTAGAATCAAAGAAAATTGAGTGCTTTTTATAGTAAAAAAAGGGGTAAAATCTATTTTTGGCCAATCTTGAATATGCACTAAGCGGCAACTTAAAAAACATAACAAACAAATAATTGCTTTTTTTGCCAAGAAATGAATAAATACCTACATTTGCACTCCTGAAAAATCAGGACTTAAAAAATTTAGAGCAATGGCTAAAATATGTGCAGTAAGCGGTAAAAGCTATCAAAAAGGAAATAAGGTGTCGTTTTCGAATAAGAAAACAATCAAACGCTTTATGCCTAACATTCAAAAGAAGCGCTACTACTTAGTAGAAGAAGATAAATGGATCACACTAAAGTTATCTACGCAAGGTATGCGCACGATCAATAAGCGTGGATTATATAATGTAGTAAAAGAAATGAGAGCGGCAGGAGCAAAAATCTAGTCCTCGTCTCGATACCTATCGGGATAAATTAAAAAAATTATATCATGGCAAAAAAAGGAAATAGAGTTCAGATTATACTAGAATGTACGGAGCACAAAGAGAGTGGCCTTCCGGGCACGAGCCGTTACATTTCTACTAAGAATAAAAAGAATACACCAGAGCGTTTAGAATTGAAAAAATTTAACGCGGTAATGAAAAAATATACTGTTCACAAAGAAATTAAATAATTATGGCAAAAGCAGCAAAAACGGCGATCAAGAAAGGTGAAGTTGTAGAATCAAAAAACTACAGCAAAGTAATTCGTGCCGTAAAAACAAAATCAGGAAATTACTCTTTTAAAGCAAACATGGTTTTAAAAGATAAAGTAAAAGACTTTTTAAAGAAGTAATTCTTTAGAATAATAGAATTGAATCCCCCCACGCTATTGCGCGGGGGGATTTTTTTATATACTTGCATATAATTAAATGAGCATTCAAAGTAGAAATAAACCTTTAAAAGAAAAGAAGGTTTTCAGTATTCTAATTCCTACTTGGAACAACTTAGCTTATTTACAACTTTGTATAAAAAGCATTAGAGAACACTCTGTACTAGCGCATCAAATTATTGTAATTATAAATGAAGGCAATGATGGCAGTTTTGAATGGGTAGCATCCCAAGAAGACCTAGACTATATTTATTCTAAACAAAATTTAGGCATTTGCATAGGTTTAAATAAAGCAGCCGAACTAGCACAAACAAATTACATTTTATACATAAATGATGACATGTATACTTTACCCGCTTGGGACCAGGCCTTATGGAAAGAGATTCAAGATATAAGACACCCTAATTTTATGCTGTCATCTACCATGATAGAACCTACTAACACGGGCAACCCTTGTGTACTGCTTCAAAACTTTGGAAACAGCATTGAAACATTTAAAGAGAACGAACTTCTACACTCATACAATTCATTAGCAAAGCAAGATTGGAATGGAAGCACCTGGCCACCTAATGTGATGCACAAAAGCGTTTGGGATAAAGTGGGCGGAATGAGCGAAGAGTTCTCGCCAGGTATGTATTCAGACCCTGATCTTAGTATGAAGTTTTGGCAAGAAGGTGTTCGCCATTTCAAAGGATTAGGATCGAGCAAAGTTTATCATTTTGGCTCTCGCTCCACAAAGCGATTAAAGAAAAACGTAGGCCGCGAAATTTTCTTAAAAAAATGGAAAATTACTAGTGGTACATTTAGCAAATATTATTTGCGCCGTGGCAAGGAGTTTAACGGTGCATTGCCCGAGGCTACTCTCCCACTATTTACAAAACTAAAGAATTACCTAAAATATCTTCAGCTTAGATAATGCTTGCGCTTTGCTTAGTATCTTAGCAATCCACAAAAAAAATACAATTATGCAAGCTTGGACAGAATATCAAAACGAAAATAAGGAACGTTTTTTATCAGAACTTTTAGACTTACTAAGAATACCATCTGTAAGTGCAAAATCAGAACATAAAGATGATATGATGACTTGTGCTGAGTTTGTAAAAAAGAGTTTATTAGATGCAGGATGCGACAGTGCTGAAATTTGTGAAACAGCTGGTCATCCAATTGTATATGGCGAAAAAATAGTTGACCCTAGCTTACCTACCATCTTAACTTATGGTCATTATGATGTACAACCAGCTGATCCAATGGAACTTTGGGATAGTGGCCCGTTTGACCCCGTTATAAAAGATGGGCGCATTTACGCACGTGGTGCCTGCGATGATAAAGGGCAAGTATATATGCATGTAAAAGCTTTGGAAACTATGGTGAAAACGGGTAACCTAGCTTGTAACGTAAAATATATTATAGAAGGAGAAGAAGAAGTGGGAAGTACTCACCTAGCCCCTTTCTTAGAGGAGAATGTAGAAAAATTAAAAGCTGATGTTGTATTAGTGTCTGATACATCCATGATAAGCATGGATGACCCAAGCATTGAAACTGGCTTACGTGGCTTGGCGTATATGGAGGTAGAAGTTACAGGTCCTAACCGTGATTTACATAGTGGAGTTTATGGCGGTGCCGTAGCAAATCCAATTACAATTTTATGTCAAATGATTGCAAGCTTGCACGATGAAAACAATCATATTACCGTTGAAGGTTTTTATGATAAAGTAGCGGAATTGACCGAAGCGGAAAGAACAGATTTAAACAAAGCTCCTTTTGATGTAGAAGAATACAAAAAAGAGTTAGGCATAAGTGACGTATGGGGTGAAAAAGGATATACAAGTTTAGAAAGAACAGGAATACGACCAACACTTGAGTTAAACGGAATTTGGGGTGGCTATATACAAGAAGGCGCTAAAACAGTTTTACCTTCTCAGGCATTTGCCAAAATTTCTATGCGTTTAGTACCTGATCAAGTATCTAAAGAGATTGAAGAGTTATTTACTAAGCACTTTGAAAAATTAGCTCCTGAAGGAATTACTGTGAAAGTAACTCCACACCATGGTGGCGAACCTGCGGTAACTCCTACCGATGGCAAAGCCTATCAGGCAGCAGCAAAAGCCATTGAAACTACGTTTGGTAAAGCACCTATACCAACACGCGGTGGTGGAAGCATCCCGATTATTTCTTTGTTCGAAAAAACACTTGGATTAAAAACAGTCCTTATGGGCTTTGGCTTAGATAATGATAACATTCACTCTCCTAATGAAAAGTACGATGTAGCAAATTACTACAAAGGCATAGAGACGATTCCTCATTTTCATAAGAACTTTGCTGAGTAAAAATATGAGGTACAACAAATTTTCTTGTTTACTTTTTACGTTCATTTGTTTTGTAATTTCTTCTTGCAATGCCCAAAAAGCAAATAGAATAAATGAACCAATAAGTTTAAAAAAACTTATTGAACTAGCTCCTGCCGTAATATTCGATGAAACAACAGAAGGAATATCAATGAAGGAAAAAAAGGAACTCCTTGCAAATCAAACTTCTGCTAATTGGTTGCTTTGCAATAAAACTACATCCTATATAGTTGCAAAAGCTAAGGTTCCATTTTCTAGCGTAAGCATGTTTCAGGTTTCAACAGAAAAGAAGGAACCGATATTAGTTATTCTTACTGAAAATGAAAAAACACAGTCCATTAAAACAATGCTGTATAAAAATTCTCAATTTGAATCTTTAGATATTATTCCTAAAATTCAAACAGCTGAGTTTTTTAAAGGAAGTGAAAAACAAAACATAGCAAGAAAATATCCTTATGCAATAAATTATACTTTTGACAAATCAAACAAATCATTTGACGTAAGTATATCTAATTGGATGAATGAAGAATTAGCAGCGCTTAATCCTGATTACCGCTTACGTCTAGTTTGGAAAGAAACTAAATTTATAAAAAGAAAGGTTAAAATAAAATCGAATTAATCTGCCTCTACCTTCATTGCTTCCTTATACAGCGCCTCACCTTCTCCGCTTAACTTAGATACATCTACATTATCAATTTGCGGCAGTATATCAAGCATAGCCTGCACTCTACCCTCTACCGGAAGAAACTTATTTATAACAGCAACATTATGCTCCTTAATCAAACAATAGCCCGATTGAAAGTTCCCTTTCTCAAAACGGACTCTAAATCCAATTTCTTCAAACAAGGAACGTAATTTTTCAAGGTTTTTTTTCGTTAGTTTTATAGACATATCTTTACACTCAAATGCAGAAAACTAAAGTAAACCCATTTTTAATCCTAACGCTTTTGGCTATGCTCATTTTATGCACAAATAATGCTAAAGCGCAGTATTACAGCAGCGAGCCTACCTTTTTTGGAGGCTTTATACTAGGAACTAATTTTGCACAAGTAGATGGCGATAACTTTGCCGGTTACCGAAAAATTGGATTGAATGCAGGTGCCATTGTGCACATCCGACTTATGGACCAAGCTACCATAAGTATGTCCTTACTTTATTCTGAAAAAGGCAGTTTAGCAGGTAAAAGTCAATTACCTAAACGAGGCTTTGATAGACAAACTATTATTACAGAATATGACATCCTTTTACAAACGGCAGAAATTCCTATAAATTTTAATTACTTTTTTCCTGATAAAAAAAGCATTGTAAGTGCAGGATTTTCTTACGCTCAATTAGTTAATGCAAGAGCGTCAGTAAACGGCATATCCACTGAAGAAACGTATCCATTTAAAAAATATGATGTTGCACTAAATCTTGGAGCAAGTTATAGAATCTACAAACGTTTTCATTTAGGTTTTCGTTTTCAGAACTCTTTGCTTAACATTAGAGAAATTCATGACCCTATTGTTGAGCGTTCTCAACAAACAAACCGTTCTATTAGTTTGCGACTAATGTATCTGATTAAACCTGAAGCATAATGATTCGTTTATCTTCTAGTGAGAAGGAAATATTATCAAAAATTGGAGCCGCTGCAGATGCTCTTCAAATTGATGCCTATGCCGTTGGAGGCTTTGTGCGCGACAAATTATTAAATAGACCTTCAAAGGATATTGATATTGTATGTATTGGAAACGGAATTGAATTTGCACAAAAAGCAGCAGAACAGTTTGAAAACCCTAGTAAGGTAAACGTATTTCAAAATTTTGGTACAGCTCAATTTATTGTAGATAATTTCGAAATAGAATTTGTAGGCGCACGCAAAGAAAGCTATAGACGCGATTCCCGCAAACCCATTGTGGAAGATGGAACTATGCAAGACGATCAAGAACGCAGAGACTTTACTATTAATGCCTTATCTATTTCATTAAACAATAAATCATTTGCCGAGCTTATTGACCCTTTTGAGGGAATGAAAGATCTTGAAAATAAAATTATACGCACTCCACTCAACCCCAATAAAACATATAGCGATGATCCTTTACGAATGATGCGTGCCATTCGTTTTGCTACGCAGCTTGACTTTACTATTGAAGAAAAAAGCTTGCAGGCAATAAGCTCCATGGCAGATCGAATTAAGATTATTTCGCAGGAGCGCATCACCGATGAATTAAATAAAATTATATTAAGCCCTAAACCTTCTATAGGATTTAAACTATTAGAAGAAACAGGACTCCTTCCCTACTTTTTTAAACAAATGGTGGACCTAAAAGGGGTAGAAAGAAGAAAAGGCCTTGGACATAAAGATAATTTTTACCATACAATTGAAGTATTAGATAACATTGCCCCAAATACAAATAATCTATGGCTGCGATGGGCTGCTATTTTACATGATATTGCTAAACCTGCTACTAAACGTTTTGAGGAAGGACACGGCTGGACGTTTCATGGGCATGAATGGCTTGGAGGCAAAATGGTTCCTAAAATATTCAAGCAGTTAAAGCTCCCCAATAATGAAAAAATGAAATACGTACAAAAACTAGTACGTCTTCACTTACGACCAATTGCCTTAGCCAAAGAAGAAATTACCGATAGCGCAATACGTAGATTATTGTTTGATGCTGGAGAAGATACCGATGACCTTCTAACACTTTGTAATGCAGATATTACGTCAAAAAATCCTGAGAAGGTAAAACGTTATAAAAAGAATTTTGAACGGGTAAAAGAAAAACTGGTTGAAGTAGAAGAAAAGGATAATATAAGAAACTGGCAACCTCCTATCACCGGTGAAATTATTATGAAAACCTTTAATTTAAAACCTTCAAAAACTGTAGGAGATTTAAAACTTGCCGTGCGCGAAGCTATTTTAGATGGTGACATTTCAAACGAGTACGACGCTGCATTTGCTTTTTTACTTCAAAAAGGAGAAGAACTAAACCTCACACCCCAAATTTAAACTAGGCCATACCAAAAGGCTTGGGCGGTCGATCATTATTTAAATGCGGATAATGATAACGCGAACTAAACTTCCCTATTACTCTTTCCTTACGTTTTACTTTACTTACTAAGTTTAATAAGTCTATATCCTCCTGAAAAACTCTGCGATGAATTGGATTAATTGTACCACCATACTCGCCTGGTTGTACCGTAGAATCATATTGAAACTGAGGATCAACAATGGTACCTCTTGGGTACATTATACCTGGCTGCCCTTTACCGCGCAAGTCTAAATCCACTGGGTGGGGCAAGCCCAACGTATGACCATATTCATGGGCTACCGTTGTGCTACCTTTATATAAATTTTCTTTTTTAAAATAGCCCGTATTACTTTCCAATCCATCAACAAAAGAAATATTACCATAGGCAAACTCTTCTACTCTTATATAATTGTTTCGTGGATTTTTATTTGAGCGCACTTCTTCAAGACTTAAATCAGGATATAAAAAAACCTCTGTTTTAAAAACAGCCATGTAAGGACTATTGCCAACCCAAACTAATGCTCTTGGGCTATTCCACATTTCATTAATTTCTTCTTCTGCATCTCTTCGAACATCCTCACTAATCGCATCGCCATATAAAAAAATGGATGACAAAATATTTATATGCAAGGCTTGCTGATCTATCTCTATAATTCCCACAGTGTACTAAGGTAAGTATAAAACTAAAAACTCCTCTCGCATATGCAAGAGGAGCTCTAATTTATTGATTACAGAAAAATTATTTCTTTTTCCCGTAACGCTTATTAAATTTATCAATACGTCCTGCAGTATCAACCATTACTTTCTTACCAGTATAAAACGGGTGCGAGCTACTAGAGATATCTAACTTAATTAAAGGGTATTCGTTACCATCTTCATATGTAATTGTTTCTTTAGAGTTTGCTGTTGATTTAGACAAGAACATAGAATCGTTGGTCATATCTTTGAATACAACAAAACGGTAATTGTCAGGGTGAATATCTTTTCTCATACTTTTATTTTTTTGCACGATACCGACCGTGCGAATGAGGCGCAAATTTATGTACTTTTGCGAACACCACAAAAATAAATAACAAGCCATTTACGCCCAAGACAATAACTCAAAAACTACACCATACCTGCTTTGGGCGGGAATCTTGCTTATATACCTTAGCAATCTATTTATACCAATACTTGAGATAGATGCGGCTCAATACGCCGAAATGAGCCGAGAAATGCTACAAACTAGCAATTGGCTATCGGTTTATGACATTGGTACAGATTACCTTGACAAGCCCCCTTTCCTCTTTTGGGTATCAGCTTTTAGCATGAAACTCTTTGGCGTTAGTACTTGGGCTTACAAATTACCATCAGTACTTTTTGCCATTTGGGCTATTTACGCACTCTATCGTTTTGTAGCTCTTTTTTATAATAAAGAAACTGCACATACCGCTGCCTTGATTTTTGGAGCTAGCCAGGCCATGTTTTTGGTTACCAATGATATCAAAACAGATACTATATTAATGAGTTTTGTTATTACTGCATTTTGGCAAATTGCTTCGTGGCTTTATGCCAAAAACAAATTTGGTTGGTTACTAGGCGCCATTTGCATAGGTGGCGGCATGCTTACCAAAGGTCCTATTGGTTTGCTTATAATAGGCTTTGGTTTTTTACCGCATTTTATTATAAAAAAAGAATGGAAAAATATTTTCCGTTGGCAATACTTACCTATGCTACTAATTATTGCGCTTGTATTACTCCCCATGAGCATTGGATTGTATGAGCAGTTTGATTTACACCCTGAGAAAAAGGTAAACGGCGCATATGGCGTTTCAGGTTTACGATTTTTTTATTGGACACAAAGCTTTGGTAGAATAACAGGTGAAAGCATTTGGGACAACAATGCTGGCTTTACTTTTTTGTATCAAAACTTACTTTGGGCACTTATCCCTTTCACCTTATTTTTTGTAATGGGCACCGTAAGAGGTTTTGTAAAATTAGCCAGAAAAGCAGTTCAAACAGAATGGATAAGTACTAGCGCTGTAATACTAGGTTACATCTCACTTGGCATGAGTAAATTCCAACTACCACATTATATATATGTTGTACTTCCTTTTATTTGTTTACTTATTGCCCGCTATTATATAAGCAATAAAAATTTTTATCCGCATAAATTTAGGATGTTGCGCATTGCACATATTGCTTTGCTTTATGCTATGATGCTTTTATTTCCCATAGTAGTCTATTATTTTTTTCCCAATGCAAACTTATGGCAAATTGGTATTCTAATCGTTTTCTATATAATAGCCATCGTACTAATTTGGGCAGAACAAAAACAAGCGTTGAATGTATTAAAGACTACCGTTCTTTTTGCCATTTTATTTAATCTCATTTTGAACTTTGTATTCTATCCTAATATAATTACCTATCAAAAAGAATATACAGTAGCTAAAAAAATTAAGGAGTTTGGCATTCCTGCCAAAAGCATTGGAAGTTATAAGTTTCCATTATCTCGATCATTAGATTTTTTATTACAAGAAGACATTCCAATATTAAGAAACCCGAATGTTCAAGGCTTCAAACATATTGTAACAAGCGA
>CALJNC010000052.1 GCA_937981995.1 uncultured Chitinophagaceae bacterium | reverse complement strand
CCTGCAGTACAATTTAATGGAGCAATTAAAGTACAGAAGGTATAAGGTCCTGTCCATACACTTGAATCACCAGGCCCACAATCTGAACGAACATAATAATCAAAACACGTATTATCTGGTAAACCAGGTAATGTAAAGGTTGTTGAAGTTAATCCAGGAATAGTTGGAGTTGTATTCATAAGGTTTGGATCAGGAAGTGTTCCTGCTAAACCTAATAATAAATCATAATTACCACTTGGTGTTGGAGCTGGATCTACCCAGCTTAATGTTGCTTGTGTTGCGGTAATACCTGTAGCGTTTAATGTAGTTGGCCAAGGACAAGTTGCCAAGGTAGTTACATTTAATATTGAATGATAAAAACTTGAATCACCAGCGCCACAATAAGATCTTATATGAAAATCATAAGCAGTATTGTTAGTTAAACCTCCAATCCCATGAGGATTTGTAGTTGTTGTAATTTGAGGTGTTCCTGTTTGAGTAAATCCTGCAGGACCCCACTCAATTTCCCAAGTAGTTGCAGCAGGTGTATTATTTTCTGTCCAAGATAAAGTTACAGAATCTGTACCTACATAAGATGCAGTACCCATTGTTGGAGTAGCACAATTTAATGGAGATAATAAAGATAAACCTGCATCCATTAAGCCCGTACCTGAAGAACCAGTTGTTGCACCATAAAGACCCCACATTCTTGAAGTACCTGTAGTTGTGTTATTTCTTACAGTAGTACCGTTAAAGGTAGTGTAAGAGTTTTGACGAATTTCAATAACCAACGATAAAGCTGGGTTATATAAAAATGGAGTAGTTATAGGAATAGCCAACCAACCATTATTAGGCAATGCGGTTACAATCGGATTTGTTGTGTAAGATGCATTACTAAAAATGGAAGTCATTCCTGTATTAAACGTAGTATTTGTCCAATTAGCTTGGGTTCCTACGTTTTGTGCAACAGATACCTCAAAGCCACCATAAAGGCCAGCTCCTGTTGGGCGATTGGTTGCACATCTAATCCATAAAGTATCAATGATACCTATGTAAGCACCTCCGGCAAAATAACCTGCTGGATAAATGTTTTGAATTTTTTGCCAAGATGTAGACGTACCATTCAAAGGAATGGAATTGCTGCTTGTACCCAAAGTGGTAGGGGCAAAGGGCGGTGTTTGTCCAAAGGACATAACAGAAGCACATAATATTGCTACAAATAGTAGTAGTATTTTCTTCATAATTAATAAATTTTTTTAAATGAGAACTAAAGTTATCTTAATTTTTTAAGACTACCAAAAAGTGAAAAACATTTCATTAACTCTAATATTTAATTAGTTTGAATGGTTTTAGTATAAAAAAATTTGAGTAAATCAAAAAAAGCGCCCTTCAAAATGAAGGGCGCTTGCTATAATAAGTAACGTTATTTACTTCTATTACTTGTCTTGCTTGTTCACCTTACTTGTGTGAATCAAGTTGTTGTTTTCTAAGATTTGAACACCGTAGATACCATTAGCAATCGTGCTAAGGTCTAAGCTTACGTTGTTCATGCCTTTTGCAGTTTTCTGCATTACGCTTTGAATCACTCGACCGCTCATATCTACTAATCTTACTTCAATCTGAGATACTTTATCCGTAGATACATCTACGTTTAAGTTATCAGTTGCAGGATTAGGATAGATCGTTACAACACTTCCGTCAGCGCCCCATACTACATCTACTATTTCGCTATAGCTCATTTGACCATCTTGGTCTACTTGCTCTAATCTGTAGTAGTTATGTCCTATTTGAGGTGCTACATCTGTAAAGTTATAGCTCAACTCAGTTGTGCTATTTCCGTCTACTGACTTCGTATTCACTTTACCTAATGTAGTAAAGTCGTTTCCGTCAACACTACGTTGTAAGTTAAAGTGGCTGTTGTTACGCTCACTTGAAGTAATCCAAGCAGCTAAGCTTACACTACCATCCTTAGTTACTGTAAACTCAGTTAATGTAACTGGTAATACAACGTTTCCTGGATTCACAGTATGTGTATAGAATTCACTAAACCCTGTAACAGGGAAAGTAAGCTCCCAATGCAAATCAGTAGCATCCCATACAATTGTAGCAGGAGTGTGTTGTGTAGGAGTACCTACTCCTAATGTACCACCGCTAATTTGCGTTACACGTGCATTTGCTATACCAGCAGCATCCGTAGGACCAGTTGGCAATAAAGGCCATCCGTTTGCGGTTGCAAATACATTGTAATCATCAAAGTCTGCTTGTGTTTGATAGATAGTAACTGTTGCTGGTCCATCGCTAGTTGGTGTAATTTCAAACCAACGACGCGTATAAGGCTGACCGTTATGGTTTTGAACCGTTGCATCAATTGTTACATCTGATACTGTACTACCTAGTACATTACCACCCATACCATCATTTACTGTTACAATCAAGTTACAACTTGGGTCATAGTAATTGATAGTGGTACCATCCATTTGTGGGTAGGTTTGATTTTGAGTACCTGTAGTTGAAGCAGCATTTGAAGCAGTTGCTTGCGATAAAATACCAGACACGGCATTTACATTTACTACTACTGAATCAGAAGAAGAACATCCAAAACCATCAGTTTGTGTTACTGTATAGGTTGTAGTTCCTGCTGGAGTTACTACAACTGTATCTCCCATTAACATTCCTGGCATCCAAGCATAGTTAAATACTGGAGCAGCCGAACCGCCTGAGATATCTAACATATAATCTTCGGTTTCACCATACGTAAATGTTCCACATGCTAGTGTTGTTGTAGCTGAACCACTTTCTCTAAGCACTACTCTCATTCCTGTCATACCATTTAAGGCAGTTGTAGGAATCGTTACGGTTGTAGCTGGAATAGTGTTAAACGCAGTGGTATTACCCCAAGCATATACTTCTTCCGAAGCTGCATATGTTCCATCTTGGTTATAATCAATAAATACTTTTACATAAGAAGCATAGTGCGCTGTTCCAGAAGCTCCATTACGAATAGCTAATGGCAATGCTACACCTGCAGTTACTGGAATTACTGTTGCTGTATAATCAGTGTATGTTTCCTGACCAGTAGTAGGAGATCCAATAGATACACCTGCAAAAGTTACCGTATCAATTTTAGTATCAAAACCATTGGTCGCATTACTTGCACAATATGGTGGTATTAATGTCATTGCACTAATTTCAGCAGAATCTGATCCACAAATATATCCAGGATTCACACTTGCTGTAGTTGTAAATGAATCTACAACAGCAATGTTTACAGTATCCGTATTACCACAACCTGTAGCATCTACACCTGTTACAACATATTGTGTTGCCACAGTAGGATTTGCATTTACTGTAGCGCCCATTGCAGTATTTAAACCAGTTGCTGGAGACCACGTATATGTATAAGCAGTATTCGTACTAGTTGCAGTTAATGGAACCGTTACAGAACCATCCCAACATACTGTAGTATCAGAAGATGCGGTAATTGGAGTTGCAGGAGTTGAAACCACAATCACAGCAGTTCTAGTTCCTTCACAACCAGCTGGCGTATAAGCAGCATTTAATGCACCATAAGAAATTGTGTTAGTTGCACTAGCAACTGTCCAATCAGAAGCATCATTGGTATCATCCAATCCTGTTCTAATCCAACCAGCTGTACCGCCACCACCTACAGTAGTACCAGTCCAATCAGCAGCCGTAGCAGCAGGAGTACCTGTACCTACTACAGCAAAACCAGAGTAAGACATTACATCTTGTACCGTTGCAGCAGCATCACTTACTATTACACCTAATGCAACTCCAGAACTTGTAGTTGGTAATGTAGGTGCTTGGTAGTATTGCCCAGCAACATCAGGACCAGCTGAAGTACCACGTCCTAAAACAACTGTTGAATTAGGAGCAACGATTGCACCAGCTGGGAAGGTAAACGAACCAGCAGCTCCGCCAGTTACTTCTACTTTCCATCCACTTACGTCAAGAGGTGCTGTACCAATATTCGTAAATTCAAGTGGATCTTGTACCGCTGCCGGTACAGGCGCCGTTGGCGCTAACCATCCTGTAGCATTATTAAAGTTACAAACTCCAGTAATTAATAATTTACCCGCACCATCTAAAGGAGCTACATAAAAAGTATCAGTTACCGTAACAAAAGGATTAAACACACCTCCTGTATCTAATAAGTTACCGCCAGTAGCAGCATCATACCAATTAATAGTTGCACTAGTAGCTGTAGCCATAAGGGTAGCAGTATCTGCACCACAAATTGTATCGCCCATGCTTGTTAACATCATTGGGTTATTTACAATTACGGTATCTACATTAGTAGTATCAGTTGTTCCATTACAAGAGAATAAAGCTCTGTAATAAGTAGTAGCAGTAAGCGTACCACTCGTGTACATTGTACCACCAGTACCTACATTTGTCCAAGGACCAGTAGCTGCAGCAGCTTCTTGATACTGAACCGTAACACCTGGTAAACCACTAAAGCTTACATCAGTTGTACCTGATACACAAAGAACATCAGGTGAAGCTCCTATAGAACCTGCACCTGCTCCTGCCATATAAACAGCAACATTAGCTGTAGTATCATTCAATGAATCCGTATCGCCCATTACAGTTACATAAGCGCTTATATTATAAGCACCAGCAGTAGTCATATCTACAGGCGTAGTCATTGTAACTATCTGCGTAGCATTTCCTGCTAACGTTCCAGTAGTTACCCATTCAGTTAATGTGGCTGTTGTAGCACCTGTAATATCTACAGTAACCAAAACAGAATCCACACTAAAGTCAATAGTTGATAAAGAAGCATTGCTTATTTGTACATCAATTGTTTCAGTAGCCGTATAACAACTAGCCATATCAACTGGTGCTGTAATAGTATCAGCTGCCATATCCACTAATTGCGGTAAACATGCTTCAACTTCAATTTGATCTATACCACGATCTCCACTACAACCACCAGGGTTAGCAGCCGTACCAACAAATACAAGATTTATCGTTGAACCTACATAAGCATTCAAATTAACTACTGCAGAGTCCCAAGGGGCTGCTGAAGAAGCTTGCGTCTGTCCAGAATCTGACCATACACTTGTTACCGTAGTACCATCATCAATAAATAATTCTAAAGCTCCTGAATTAGGACCATACATATGATTAAACCATTTTACTCGAGCTGCACCTGTAGCAGCAGTTAAATCAATAGCTGGAGAAGTTAAGGTATCTGTACCTCCGCTTACACAACTTACTTCTAAGTAAGCATAACCACTACTACCTTGTGCACCAAAGTTAGGACCTGTAGTTGCAGAACCTGTTGCATTACTTTCTAAAGCCCAACGTGGATTCGCAGTCGCAGTATTTGTCCATCCCGGAGCAGCTGCATTGGGTATGTTCGTTTGGAACGTAAATGTATTTGTAAATTCTTCTTGGTATACAATTGTAGGTGAGCCTGAAGCACAACTCAAAGGTAAGATTGGAGTACAGAACGTAAATGGACCAACCCATAAACTAGTACCTGCTCCACAATTTGTTCTAACATAATAATCAAAACAAGTATTCTCTGGTAAACCAGGAATACTGTAAGGCTTTGTTGTTATTCCAGGAATAGTTGGGGTAGAAGTCGCAGTTGGTGTAGGTACCGTTCCGCTTAAGCCTAAAATTAAATCCCAATTATTTACCGCAGGCATATTATTCTCTGTCCAATCCAATGTAGCAGTAATACTTGTACCCATAGCAACCGATGTTGCACTTAAAGCAGTAGGGGCAGCACAAGACGCTATTGTTGTAAACGTAAATGGCCCAATCCAGATACTTGTATCTGTTGCTGAGCAATGGCCTCTAACATAAAAATCATAAGACGTACTTGGTGTCAACATTGTTTGATTATAGGAAGTTGTTGTAATACCAGTTGCAGTAGGCGTACCAGAAGGTGGTGCCGTTGCAGGCAATAACTCAATATCATAAGTCATAGCAGGCATTGCATTTAAAGTATCTACCCAGCCTAAAGTTGCACTTGTAGGCATAATATTAGTAGCAGATAGACCGATAGGTGGCAAACAACTTCCTGGTGGAAGATAGTTTATTACCAAATTAGCACGACTTGTATTTAAACCAGTAGAAGCAGCATTGGCACATACACCAGTAGCATCTGCTCGGTAGTGATTACTCATATTTGCTATCGCCGTGTTTTCCATAACCTCATTATTATTAAATGATCCGTTATTAAAACAAGTTTCTACTAATAAGTTGTCTGTTCCGTTCCAAACCCAAGGAGCGGAAAGAGTGAACAAATTGGTACCCGTAGTAGGAGTGTAATTTGCTGGACCAAAAACAGTTGCGGTACCAGTAACCCATGCTGTGGTCAGTGTAGTATTTGTTACACCTGCAATTTTCATTTCAAAGTTGTCAAGCTGCTGATTTTGAGCAGCACCCACAACTTTAAAACCTAAATCATTAATAATAGCACCCGCGGTTAATCCCGCTGAAGTTAACTCAGCAGCTGTATATAACTGCTGATGTCTGGCACCCCACCAGTAGTTCCCAAAAGGAGCCGGATAAGATGTTGTAGTGTTTGTTGTAGTTCCCGATCCAATCTGTGTAACTACTTGAGCTTCAGATTGAAAAGAAAAAAATACAGACACTATTAATAAAAAAAGTACGATTTTCTTCATATTTATAAATTTTGTTTGAACTCACTAAGTTATGAAAATTTTAGCATACCAAACAAATTAATCTTTTTAACACATAATTTTATACAAAGCTAAATAGATAGAAATTGTTATAATTTTTACGCTAAGTTGCTGATAATCTATACATTATAGGTGCATTTCCATTGCGTATTATAAGCACAAAAAAATTATTGTTATTTGTTTTTATTCGAGCAATTTGCCTTGTTTGACCGCCTATATCTACAGCTTGACTGGCGGAAATTGGTACCAAGCCTGCATCGGTCCAATGACAAATGGCTCCACGATCGGCATCCATGCGGCCAGTATTGACATCTACGCCATAATTATTCCCTGCAGTAATTAGATAGGGCGCTTGCTGTTTCTGCGGAATATCAAGTATCCCAAAAACCGGGCTAAACTGCGCCCTTGTTGGTAATGCATTCATATCAAATCTATTGCCCGAGCGTATAAAAACTAAGCTCCTAAAATTTTTGCAGGTATAGGTTTCTGTACCAGCATATTTCTTTTCAGAAAAAATTGTTGCACTAGTAGCAGAGGAATATTTTGCATACCTACTAAATAGGCCACGCCAAGAGGGTAGTTGTTCTAATACTTCATTCAAAGAATATTTGGGATACATAACACCATCACTAAAATAATAATTGACTAAGCCTTCTTTTTCACCGTTCTCATCAAAATCATTTACATACATCGTTGCAGGATGCTTTTCATCGCAATTAAAAAAATTATTACCACCCCGATTGCCACCAACTATATCTTTTTTACCATCATTATTTACATCAATTAGTTTTAGCGTGTTCCACATACCGCTACTATTCTCTAGTCCATAGTCTTTTGTTTTATCTACAAAACGATTTTCTTGTTGCTCTAAAATAGTAATAGGCATCCAATCACCAGCCAGTAGAATATCATCTTTGCCATCCAAATTCATATCTGCTATTTGAATATCATTTATAATGCCAAGTGCGCCATTGTTAGCTAAGGCATTTTCTTTTAAACTAAAAAATCCTTTACCATCATTTTGTAATATATAAGAAGAAAACGAAAACGGAAATTGTTTTGGTTTTACGTTACCACCCACTATTAAGTCAAGATCACCATCGCCTTCTATATCCAATGCATTTACAGCCAATGTATTTGATGTAATGCTAGGTAAGCGATCAGATGTTTTTGAAAAATTTCCTTCACCATCATTTAAGTATAATCGATTTTGAAATAATAAATTATCCCGTACCTCATTGCTTCCGCTGGTCACGTATAAGTCTAAATCTTTATCACCATCTGCATCAAAAAATATACTGCGGCCATCCTCATATTTTTTATCGCTTACAAAATCACTAGCTGCTTTTAATATAAATTTTGCATCGCTCCCTTGTACATATAACTTGCCTTCATAACCGGCCGATGCTCCAAAATAAATATCATCCAAGCCATCATTGTTTACATCGCCTACCGCTACATACGGCCCGCGATTAGAATACATTTGTTCCAGAAGCGGCTCATCTTTAAAATCTATAAAATCACTTTCGGTATGTTTCAAACTAGGGGAGAAAGCATCATCAATTTTAGTTAATAATGATTCAAACTTTTCCTCCTTTAAAAAAGTGCCTTCTTTACCATTTGTAATATCTAATTTTATTTGGGTGTTTACTTTAGGCGCACTTATTTTTTGAATCGTACCATTGGGGTACTCCACTTGCACCTCAGCAACTTTATTATTTTTGCCCAAACCAAAATGCACTATTTGTTGCATGCTTGATAAAAATCCACGGTTACTTACGAGCTGCTGAAACTGCTTACCGCTATCAGTAAGAAGAGTCACCTTAGTACCATGCACTGCGGCATGTTGCTTAGGATCAAAGGTGAAAGCTAGGTACTTATTTTCCGGATGATTTTCAACAGAATTATTACGATATAAAAAGCTAGGCTCCCCCCAATTATTTACAATCAAATCTAAGTCTCCATCCAAATCTAAATCGGCATAAGCCGCACCGTTTGAAAAACTTTTTTCTTTTAAGCCCCAGTCATGAGTTTTGTTTTTAAACTCAAAATTTCCAAGGTTTTGATAAACATAATTTTCAACAGGAGTTGAACTTACACCATCTAACAATTGCATAAATTCAACATTCATTTTACCTCCTGCTTTTCGAATTATTTCATTGCTTTCATAATTCATATAATCCATATCAGTAAGGTCTTTTTTGTATCCGTTACTTACAAAAAGATCTTTCTTACCATCATTATCAAAATCAGCAAACAAAGGCGCCCAACTCCAATCAGTATGCGAGACGCCTGCTAGTTGACCCACCTCACTAAAACTACCATTTCCGTTATTAAGCTGTAAGCAATTGCGCATGACCTGACAGTGATAGCCGTACTCCATACTCATTTGAAAAAGGTCGTATGGGTTGTTTCCTTTAAGTTGTTTGTTTCTATAATTTTCCTCAGACATCATGTCTACCGTTAAAATATCCAAGGCGCCATCGTTATTAAAATCAGCGATATCTGAGCCCATAGAATTTTGACTTATGTGGCCAAAGGCTTCATGAATTTTATCGGTAAACGTTCCGTTTTTATTATTGATATATAGGTGGTCTTTATCGGCAAAATCTGAGGTGCAATACAAGTCCAACCATCCATCATTATTTACATCACTAGCCGTGGCACTCAAGCCAAAAAATACATCTTTTAATCCTGCTTGTATTGTTACGTCTGTAAAGGTGCCATCGCCATTGTTGCGGTACAATTTTGATACAGTAGCAGTATAGTCTTTGGCAGAAATTGAACGCAGGTTTTTATCTCGTTGTTCTTGCGTAATAATACCCATGGCTAAGTCATAATTGATTGAATGATTCAATACGTATAAATCAGGATCGCCATCATTATCATAATCAAAAAAATTAGCGTGCGTACTAAAGCCCATATCGTCTACACCATATTCTTTAGCTTTATCAGTAAAAGTTTCATCGCCATTATTTATAAGCAATCGATTGGCGCGCATGCTATCAACATTTGCCATGGAGCGTGATAAATAAATATCTAAAAAACCATCTTGATTTACATCTTCCATAGTTACACCATGCGTAAAACCATCAGTAGCTGTATTAGATGTAGCCGTTATTTGATGAAACTTTAAATCGCCATCATTTACATACATTCGTCCGCCAAATGTGTTGCCTACCATATACACATCGGGTAAATCATCATTATTAATATCACCTACAGCTACGCCACCACCGTTATAAAAATAACCGTAGTTCAATGCATTAAGTTCGGGCTTATCATAAATTTCATTCCAAAAAAAGAAGCCCGTTTCTGTGCTATCCATTAAGGTAAATAATGGTTTATCGCTCAAAGAACTACCACCACATGAAGCTACTATGTAGGTAACGCCAACAAGAAACGAAAGGAAACCAATTTTATTTTTTTGAAACATCTTCTTCTAATTTTTTCAGAATATAATTACCTATTTCGCGCCCCATGTCTACGCCGTCTACAATCGCTTTTTTAAAATGTATGCCAGCATAAAAACGACTAATGGCTGCTTGATCACAAGCATCTGTAAACGAGGTAAATTTACGCGGAGTCATTCCAAAAGGTTCTTCGGCATTATCTGTAAAGGTAGTTTGCTCACCATAATGCGAAGCTAAAACTGTTGAGGCTACTCCTGATATAACACTATGTCCGCTAGGATACTCAGGGAAGTTAGGCGTAAGAATTAAAGTGTTCCATTTACTATCCCAATTATCTTGGATGGCAGTAATAGGTCTTATGTAATCATAAAAATATTTAGCTTGCCAGCATGCAATAAAGCCATCGTTTATAGATAATGCAACGAGCGTATATGCCTTAGATGCATTCAGTAGGTTTTCTTTTTTGTCTCTGGATACTCTTCTTGTAATGCTCATCCAATGACCTCCTGGTGTTAGTTTTTTTTCGGCATAGGTTGCATGTGATACATGTTGTGGTGCTAGTGGATTACAGTCCCAATATTTTGAAGTGGCTAATTCTTCAGCATTCGTTTTATCTACTTGTTCTTTCACCTCTATCAGCTCTTTATAAAACCCACTTTGCTTGTCAGTCATATTATAAGGGTAGGGAGTATACTTTTTAGTAAACTGGCTAGCGGAGTCTATAAAAAATGATCTTATTTTTTCCCAATTAGGTTCTAACGCATCGGCATAATCAGGACCCGTTGGCTTCCAATGACCCGCCTTATTGTTTAAAGTAAACTTAGAATCTGACCTTGTCTCTTTATAATTATCCTGCTTAACCCAAGCATTTATTTCTTCTGCAATTTTCTCAGCTGTATTTTTTGCATTGTTTAAATCTGAACTTGTGTAACCTTGGTCAATCATTTCCTTCTCAAATTGTGGCAAATACTCATCTAGATAGTTATAAGAATAGATCGTTTTTTTAGCTACATAATAAAATGAATAAAGGCTTACAAGCTCAGGGTGCTTCTTTGGCTGCTCAAGCTTAGGAAAAGTAGAAACTGATTTTAAAACGTTACCTTCTCCATTCGTAAGTAAGGCGTATGCTGCCAAGTTAGGATAGGTATACATCCTAGCAGCTACCGGCGGACTAAAAAAATCATTGATTATTCCTTTTTCATAGGCTTCATTCCAAGCATGCAAGTAATTGGGAGACAATGATGTTTTTTTAGAATGAGTACACGCTACTGTAAAAAAGATTGATAAGAATAAAAGTGAAGTAATGAAGCGCATAATTCTTGCCTGAATAGATTACGCAAAATACAATAATCTATGGACTTATAAAATCCTATTGCTGGCATCTTTCTTATCGTATCTTTTCTATCTTCGTTTTAATTATTTTATTCCATGCAAGAATTATTAGATACTATACAATTAGAGCAAATCGAATCTCTTTTATCATCTTCCATTGAACTTAGTCAAGATCAAATTGATAGAATAAAAAAATGTAGAGCTTACCTTGACGATAAAGCAAAAACCGGTGCTGTATATTATGGCATCAATACTGGTTTTGGTAGCCTATGCGATGTGGTAGTGAAGCCAGAAGAACTTGAGGACTTGCAAACTAATTTGGTATTATCACATGCCTGTGGGGTTGGAGAGCCAGTACCAGATGACATTATTAAAATAATGCTCCTGCTTAAAATCAAAAACTTTACCTACGGGCATAGTGGTGTAAGTATGGAGCTTATGGAGCGTTTGATTTTATTGTATAATGAAAATTTATTGCCCGAAGTTTTTCAGCAAGGTAGTTTGGGTGCAAGCGGAGATTTAGCACCTTTAGCACATTTGAGTTTGCCAATATTAGGTCATGGAAAATTAAAAAGTAAAAATGGCAACTGGTCTGAAAGTGTTTCTATTTTAAAAGAAAATAAGCTAAAGCCATTAAAGCTTAAAAGCAAAGAAGGCCTGGCCTTGCTTAATGGTACACAGTTTATGAGCTCATATGGTGTATGGGCTTTGCAGCGTATGCAAAAAATAATTACGCATTCTACCAAAATTGCTACTTTGAGTTTTGAAGCATACGATTGTAAACCAAGTCCGCTGTATGCAGGTATACATGCCGTGCGTCCGCATGAAGGTCAGTTAAAAATTGCCTTGGCATTTAGAAAATTAATTGAAGGAAGTCAATCAGCTTTTGCCGAGAAAAAGCAAGTGCAAGACCCTTACAGTTTTAGATGTATACCACAGGTTCATGGTGCAAGCTATGATGCATTTGCACAAGCAAAAAGAGTGATTGAATGCGAGATAAACTCAGTGACGGATAATCCATTAATCTTTCCTGATGAAGATGAAATTGTAAGCGGTGGAAATTTCCATGGACAACCACTTGCTTTGCAATTAGATTATTTAGCTATTGCACTTTCAGAATTAGCAAATATCTCTGAGCGCCGCACCTACTTACTAGTTTCGGGTCAACGAGACTTACCTGCTTTCCTTTCTAAAAATCCAGGACTTGAAAGCGGTTTCATGATTGCCCAGTATACTGCAGCTTCACTAGTAAGTCAAAACAAACAATTGTGTACACCAGCATCAGTTGATAGTATTGTAAGTAGCAATGGTCAAGAGGATCATGTAAGCATGGGTGCCAATGCTGCTACCAAACTTTACCAAGTAGTAAAAAATACTGAGCGTGTTTTAGCCATTGAACTTTTATGTGCAGCGCAGGCATTGGATTTTAAAAATCCTGATTTACTATCTAGTGCAATGAAAAAATATTATGACGACTTTAGAAAAGAAGTTTCGTTTATGGGTAAGGATCGGGTGATTAGTGATGATATTAATCAGGCTACTTCATTTTTAACAACCTAATCTACTTCCTTCCAAAGTCGGCCGGTATCTCACCCCAAAATTTTGTTTGCCATTTGATGATTTCATTTGGATACTCATTTTCTTTCAACCAATTTTCAGCTCGTTGTACAAGGTCCATCAAGTATGGATCCGTAATTTTTGAGTTGGTCTTTTTCTTGGCTACCCACGCCATGGCATATTTACTATCCGAGTATATAGGCAAGTCACTTTTTTGACTTTTGAGCCAAGCTAATGCATGCACCAATGCCAAAAATTCTCCTACATTATTTGAACCATTTTTATATGGACCTTTCTTAAAAATTTCGTCGCTTGAATAGGTGTATACGCCGCGGTATTCCATGTCACCTTTTGCGTTACAAGCAGCATCTACACTTATTGTCATTTCATTAGGCATACCGTACTTAGCCTTGTCGGCCGGTGTCATGTCTATGGTTTTTTTAAAGCTGCGCCCTTTATATTTTTCAGGACCTTCTTTATAAGCTTGTTGCGCTAATTGTTTACTACCAAAGGATTTATACTGCGGTCCAGGAAAACCCTCAATCAATGATTTAACTACTTCCCAATCTGTAAAAACTCCTGTTTGTCGGCCTTTCCAAATAACGTAGTAAATCGTTTTACGATTTTCCTTAATTACTTCTTGTGCGTGCACAGGGTCTTCCCATGCGGCTTGCGCTGCTGTTTTGGATTCGTACGATTTATACTGCGCACCGGCATAACCATCAATTTGTTTTTTGGCATCCCACCATGATGTATAAATTCCAGGTTCTTTACCCTTCCATACTACATACCATTTTGGTTTCTTTTTTGCCATTTTATTACTGCAATTTACTGCATACAATTTTTATAAAAAAAGCCCTAACCAAAATGGCAGGGCTGTGTTTTATTTTAAGGACGTTTTAATTTTTATGAATTTTGGTTGCGTTTATTAATTTATTGTTTTCATAGATTTCTAAACCATAAACTCCAATTGCTACATCTGTTAAATCAAGTGTTAGATAATTGGAACCTTTGTGCGTGTTGTTTGTTTGAGATTTAATGATGCGACCATTCATATCCACAACTTGCACTTTAGTTTTTGAAATTTTATTTGATGTTACATCTATATGCAATACATTTTTTGTAGGATTAGGATAAATACTAACAACGCTTTGATCCGAGCTCCAAACAATGTCCATTACATCAGAGTAACTTAAATTACCATCTAAATCTACTTGCTCCAATCGATAATAATTATGACCAATAAAAGGCTTGTCATCTGAAAAGAAATAGGTCAAGTTTTCAGAACTATTACCATCAATTCCTTTTGAGTTTAAAGTACCAATGGTTTCAAATACACTACCATCATTTGATCGTTGTATATTGAAAAACTTACAATTTAATTCTGAGGTAGTAATCCATTCAATACGATGCGCATTGGACTTTTTTGAAACAGTAAGCGATTTATAAATTGTAGGAAGAACAACTGCAAAATCTGTCCACACAAAATCATCTATCATTATTCGCTCTCCGCTAACTCTGTTTACTCTAATAAGAATATTTGCATTTGCTTTATTTAAAGTACCATTGAATGTAGTATAAGCACTTGAGTTAGCAAGTGTTGTATTATTTACGGTTGCCACATTTGACCATGTTATTCCACCATCTATTGAGTAATCTAATGTATAATTTGGATTAGGTGAATTGTCCCAACGTCTTATACCTACACTAAAAGAAGAAACTCCACCTGAGGCAATCGTTGCAGTCCAGGCACCTGTACCACTATTTCTTAGGCGCCAAGCAAATGTTCCATTGGCACCAGCAAATCCATCTTGCAAGGCCGAATTTTGCCGTAAAGCATCAAAATCTGTAGATGCTGAAAATAAACCCTCAGTGTACGTATGGTCTGATTGATAGGAGCTTAAAGAACCAGAACCAGCCGTCCAATTAGCCGTGTTATCAAAGTTTATAGTAGTTGTAGTTTGCGCAAGCAAAAATTGTGAGGTGGAGGCAAACAACAAAACTGTTAGAACGATTGCTTTTGTAATGTGATTTTTCATATAAATATTTGAAGACTTTTTTCAGAATACAAAGCTATGAAACACCATAGGAATATAAAAAGAACATTTAACAATATTAACCTTAAAGAAAAGCCACGACTTTTTCAAGTCGTGGCTCATTTAATAAAATTTCGATATGCTTAATTCTTACGAACCTTACTCACATGAGTCAATTTATTGTTTTCAAACACTTGAACACCATATACGCCATCGGCCATATCGCTTAAGTCAAGTGTCATATGATTCATTCCTTTAACTGATTGAGCAATGATACTCTTTACAACTCTACCACTCATATCCAACAACTTGATTTCAGTTTGTGCAACTTTTGCCGCACTAATATCAATATTTAAGATATCCTTGGCAGGATTCGGATAGATAGAAACTACGCTTCCATCACGACCCCAAATAATATCAATCACATTGGTGTAACGCTTCGAATTATCAAAATCAACTTGCTCAAGCTTATAGTAGTTATGTCCTACTTGAGGATATTGATCTACAAAGCTGTAGTTTAATTCGCTATTGCTATTGCCACCAATTGCTTTTGAATTTACAGTTCCTAATGTTTCAAATACTTGACCATCATTAGAACGTAAAATATTAAACCATTTGTTGTTTTGTTCTGCCACTGTTGTCCACTCAACTAAGTCAGAAGTTGTCAGCTTAGTAACCTTAAATGTTTTGTAATCAACATTTAATGGGAAACAATTTGGATTTACAATAACCGTAATCATTGAATCAGCAGTACAGCCTGTCACACTATCCGTTGCTGTCACCGTATAAGTCGTAGTAGCAGTTGGTGTAATAGAATGTGTAGCACCCATTAACATACCAGGCGTCCATACGTAATCAGTTGCATCACCTGTAGCTGAAAGCGTGGCAGACCCACCAATACAAATTGAATCAGGGCTTGCACTAGCAGACAATGTTAGTGTATTAACCACTACATCAGCCGTATCAGAAGCTATACAACCAGAAACTGTATCTGTAGCAACTACTATATACTGACCAGCAACTGCCGGTGTAATTGTAGTATCTACATTTCCAGGATTACTATTCCAAGTATAGATAGTATTTGCAGAAGTACCACCGCTCATTACAGTAGCAGGGTCTCCTGTACAAACCGTATCACCTACAGCAGCCAAAACAGGCTCAGCACCTAAAGTAGTAATCATAACACTATCGCTAGCTATACAACCAGCAGCGCTTGTTGCCGTTACTGTATACGTTCCTGCAGTTAAACCTGTAATCGTATCTGTTGTTGCTGCATTTGACCATAATAAGGTAGCTGGCAACGTATTGATTACTTCTATATCATCAATAGCCATGTCATTCGCAAAACCAATCGTTCGTTTTCCTCTAAACATTAAATTAATGTTCTGACCTATATAAGCACTCAAGTCTATAGTTACCGGTATCCAAGGGTCTGTACTAGCTGTTTGTTGCTGACCAGCCAATGCCCATTCTTGGGTAACCGTTGTACCATTATCTACAAGGAAGGCTAAAGAATCAATACTGCTTCCATACATGTGATAGTAGAAAGTAACAAAGGCTCCTCCCGTTAAAGAAGTCATATTAATCGCTGGGGATATCAAAGTATCCTCTCCGGCTCCTGATGAACTCTCTAAGAATACATATCCAGGAGTATTCGCCCCGGCCACTGGACCCGTTCCACCACTGTTTCCGCCATTATTATCTGTGCGCCAAAAGGGACCAGAACCTGAACTTGTCCAACCTGGTGCTGCAGCATTTGGAATTGTAGTTGCTATTCCGGTTGCTGTTACAAAACCTTCTGTATAAATACTCACGGTGTCTGGAATGATCGTTGCACTTGCTATACCGTCCATTGCTCCAGGACAACTCTCGTTCGTATCTACCATAACGGCTATCACAGGTAAAGGATTTACTATAAGATTTATCGCAGTATCTATTGTACAACCGGTCATCGTATCTGTTGCGACCACAGTGTAAACCGTCGACACCGTTGGAGCAACCGTTTGAGTACCTCCCATTAACATGCCAGGGTTCCATACTATATCTGTTGCACTACTTGTTGCACTCAATGTGGCACTATCGCCCTCACAGATCGCTGCAGGTGTGGCACTAGCCATAAGCGTAGGTAATGGATTAACTGTAATCGTTATTGAATCCATACTTACACAGCCATTCGCATCTGTACCAGTAGCCACATAAGTTGTTGTTCCTGTTAATCCGATAGCACTTAAACTATCTCCTGTTGTTGGATTCAAGTTAGCTGTTGGATCCCATGTAATACTCGCAAAGCTTGGTGTTGCAGGAACCCCTCCAGAGATATCTATAGTGTAGTCCTCGGTCTCTCCCCAAGTTCCTCCTCCACAAGGTTGGTTCGTTGTCGCTGATCCGCTTTCCCATAATACAATTCGCATTCTCGTTGGACCGTTGGTCGCTGTTGGTGGTATTGTAATATTATCAGTAACTGTAAATCTACCTGATCCAAATCCACCAGCCGTTTGACTCGTAAACTCTTCGCCTGGTAAATCAAATACACCGTTCTGATCTAAATCTATATAAACCGTGGCCCAAGCTGAATAGGTTGCAGTACCTGTTAATCCTTTCGTAAGAGATATAGGGAAGGCTGTTCCTGCTGTAACAGGTACAACGGTACTCGTATAATCAGTATAACCAGCTCCGTTCGTTAAAGGTACTGCCGTTGTAGCTGTACCATTAATGTTCGTACTATCAATATGCGTATCAGCAGTACTTGAGAAACCAGAAATACAATAGGCACTTGCTACTCCTGGGAATGCTTGTATCGTAACCGTATCGCCCTCGCAGAACGGCGCCGTATTCGCTACTATACTATCAAATGGTAATGGCGTGTTTACTATAATATCTATTGTATCATTTGCCATACAACCATTTGAATCTGTAATTTTTAGTGTGTACGAACCAGCTATTGCCGGAGCCAATAAAGTATCCGCTCCAGCTGTAGTAACCATATTCCACATTACTGTATCTGTAGCATTTGCACCGCTCATTAAGGTTACCGTATCACCAACACAAACAGATGCACTTGGACTGGCAGTTGCTACAGCTGTTGGGGTAATTACTGTAACGGTTATGGTATCTGTAGATACACAACCAGTTGAGTCGTGCGTTGCTGAAACAATAAAGTCTGTTGTCATGGTCAACGCATTGGTTGCTGTATTAGCCATCGTTGGACTTACAACATCAGCTGTTGGTGTCCATGCATAACTTATTGAGCTCGGTGGTGGCGTTAAAGTATAACTTGTACCATTTGCTGGTAATGCAGTATTTAAATTATCAACTGCTGTTGTACTTGACGTATTACTGCTTAATGTTACAGATTGGTAATTTGCTACTGGGTTTGGACCTAGGCCACCTGCACCTACTGATGCAGAAGGTGAAGTTCCGCCGGTAATATAAATATACTCTATAGCATTTGTAGTCTCAGTTATTTTACATTGGAAACGAGCATTAGCCGGTCCTGTTGTCGCTCTTGGTGCGGTTACAAACCACTCAACGATCAACATACGATTTGGTGCTGTTCCCACAGTCTCCATTTGTACAGAACCATCTGTACCAGTAGCTAAATCATCCCAATAAGGGAATAACATAGGTGAATTACCAGCATTTGGAAATTCAATGCTATTACTAAAGTCATTAACACCTGTACTGCCTAAAGTAAGGAAACCATCAGGTGAAGCTTTAAACTGAGTATAGTTAACTCCATCATAGTTGAAGTTAAAACCTATATTTTGAACAGCACTTATATTATCATCAACACCTGAACTTACAATTGTTGTTGGCGACGTAAACACATGTGGTGTCGAAGTAGCTGAAGAGCCAAATAAATAGCTATCAAATGTTGCTGAGGTTGGCATTATGTAGTTAGCCGCTAACATAGTTGTATCTCCAGAACAAATGATATCGGAAGAAGCTGTTAAACTGTCTAATATTGGTAATGGATTTACCGTAACTGTAATTGTAGTATCAGAACTACAACCAACAGAATCATAAGCCGTTACTGTATAAGATGTTGTTGCAAGCGGTGTAGCTACTACCACTGTGCCCGTGTCAGTATCTAAACTAGTACTTGGTGTCCAACTAAGAGAATCGGCACCTGTAGTCCCACTTGCATCTAAGGTTACACCCGCTGTGTCGCCTGAACAAATAATGGTAGAACTAGGAGTAGTTGCCAAAGCCATTGTTGGAGGTGTGCCTACTAAAACTGAGAATATTGAGGAGTAAGCTGGTGTACTTAAAGGGTCACATAATACTTCAACCCTAAAGTAAGTAGTACTAGCAAGAATTCCTGTATTGTAAAATATATCTCCTGTTCCAACATTTGTCCAAGGACCTGTTGCCGACGGAGCAGACTGCCATTGATAAGTAGACTGTGAATTCGTTGGTGTGCCTGTTGCTTCTGTCCAATATCCATCGCACAGACTCGCATCAACTAAACCTAAATCTAAGCCGGTGGGTCCACAAACAGCATTGGGTTCTCCAAATGCATGGACAGTTCCTCCTTCCGGAGTTGCACAGGCATCGCTGCATGATTTAACTAATACAGAATCAATAGCCATATCACTTGTAAAAGATGTACCTCTTATACCTACAAATACAATTTGTGCCGTACCATAGGATGGCGAACCAGCAGGCAGTGAAACTGTTGTTTTATTCCAAGGATCTAATTCATCAGTTTGAACTTGACCCGTTTGTGAAAACAAAGAAGTAAAGGTTCTGTTTCTTAATGTATCTGTTTCCATTAAATAAACCTCTAAAGTACCCATAGCGCCACCGTACATATGCCAGTAGAATGAGAGTTCTCCAGCGCTAGCATCTGCTAAATCAAAAATAGGAGTAAAAAGTGTGTCAGAACCTGCACCCGATGATGTTTCAAGATAGGCATACCCAGGACTTCCAACACCCGCCGAAGGACCCGTATTGCCCGAACCTGTTGTATTATTATCCCAACTCCAATTCGGTCCTACACCATTATCTGTCCAATCTGCAGGAGATCCTGTAAATGTGGCATCAAAGGTTTCAAGAATATGTGTTTTGGCGCCCGTTACATTAACTGTTACAGTAGCAGTATCCGTGCAACCAGCAGCAGTACTTGCAACAACGGTATAAGTTGTTGTACTAACGCCAGGAGATGCTATAACAATAGCACCTGTAGTCATATTTAATGTTCCTCCTGGAGACCAACTATAAGAAGTTGCCCCAGTACTTGTAGAAGCATCTAAGGTAGAAGAACCACCACAGCTAATTGAATCTGGTGCTGCAGTAATGGATGCAACAGGAGCTACCGAAGCAGTAATTGAAGTTACTGAAGAATTCGTTGAAGTCGTAGAAGCATTACATGTAACTACCAATCTATAATCTATAGTACCTGAAGCTAATGGTGCTGGTACGAATGTTGTATCGTCAATAATTGTACCTCCGACAGCAGGATTCCATGTTACACCTGCATCTGTTGAACTTTCCCAAGCGAATGAATACCCTAATAAAGCACATCCCGGAGCATTAATTCCCAGACCTCTAATAGTATCGAGCGGTGTGCCACAAGATACCATAGTAGCAGGAGTTAAAGTTAGCATAGCCGGAGTTGTACAAGGTGGGTTATCTATAACCTGAACATCATCAATAGAATTATCAGCATTAAAATCATCACCCGCTCCGCCAGATTCTGCTCTGAAACGAAGACGAACTGAATCGCCAGCAACATCAAACGTGAATGCAGTTATATCTATACATCTAGTTTCCCAACCGTTGGTGGCTGTTAAATTACTCTGAGCAATTACCCATGCCGTACCATCCCAATATTCTACATAGGTTTCATTTGGAATAGCAATTCCACACATAAAATAATTAAATTGCAATAAGGGAGCTGTTAGTGAACTAACATCCAAATCTGGAAGTTGTAAACAATTCCCAGCGTCAGTTCCAGACTGGTCCAATAGAGCCCAACGAGTTCCCCCACCTGGTGTTCCGTCTCCAGAATTAGCACAGGTCGAATTGTTCGTTTGGTTTACTGCGGTCACCCAAGTGTTACCAGTAGTAAAGTAGGTACCCCATCCGGCAGGAATACCAATTGCGGCAAAAGTTTCTGGGCCAAAGGGCGCAGCTGCTGAACCTGTTGATCCAGGCCCAATTTGTGCTTGCATAGTAGTACAGGCAACACACAATAGAAGTAGTGTCAAAATTTTCTTCATAATTTATACAATTTTTTCAATAGATTCGTGAATATAAATTATCAATAGAATTAAAACAAAAGAAATGTTAAAAAAAATGTTATAACAAACCTTTTGTATGTTTCCTAAAATATATGTTTTGAAGAATGAACTTGTCAAATAGTATAAATGCTCAACAATACGATTTGAAATAATTGTTAGAAATAGTTTGAAATTTCAATAGGAGAACAAAACATTCCATGAAAAATGAGAAAGAAAAAGCATATTATATAACTCGCTGTTTATTAGCTTGTTATACTTGGCCTATCTCCCCATATAAACCATAAGAATTTGTATATCAGTAGGGTTTACGCCGCTTATGCGGCTAGCTTGTCCAATAGTCCTAGGCCTAATTTTTGTAAACTTTTGCCTACTTTCTATGCGCATACTAGGCAGCTTATCATAATCAAAGTTATCAGGGATAATTAAATCCTCCAATTGCTTTGCTTTTAAAGCAAGGTCTTTTTCTTTACTTATATAAGTTTCGTACTTCAACTGTATAGAAACTTGCTCTAAAGTTTCACGTGAAACATCCTTGGCAATATCGCGCACGACTTGTGACCCTTCCAGTAAATTATCTAGTTCTATCTCTGGGCGGCACAATACCTTCTTGATAGTAAAATGCTCTTTAAGAGGTGATGAATTAATACTTTCCAAGTATGGGTTAATCTCCTTTGGCTTCAGTCTAGTTTTTTCAAATAAACCTTTGGTGTTAGCTATCTCTTTTTCTTTGGCTTCAACTAGTTTCATCCGCTCATCACTTGCCAAACCTAATTTATTACTTATCTCTGTAAGTCGTAAATCAGCATTGTCCTGGCGCAATATTGTTCTAAACTCAGCCCTAGATGTAAACATTCTATAAGGTTCATCCGTACCTTTATTTATTAGATCATCAATTAATACACCTATATAAGCTTCATCTCTTGCTAATGTAAAGGCTTCTTTACCTTCTACATTATTATGAGCGTTGATTCCTGCCATTAATCCTTGGCAAGCAGCTTCCTCATAACCAGTGGTACCATTAATTTGTCCTGCAAAGAAAAGATTATCAACTAGCTTGGTTTCTAAGTTATACTGCAACTGCGTAGGCGGAAAATAATCATACTCAATAGCATAACCTGGACGGAACATTTTTACATGTTCAAAGCCAGGTATTTTGGTCATGGCATTATATTGTATTTCCTCAGCCAAAGAAGTAGAAAAACCATTAAGGTAAATCTCTACCGTTTTCCAACCTTCGGGCTCTATAAACAATTGGTGTCTATCCCGCTCAGAAAAACGATCAATCTTATCTTCTATACTAGGGCAATACCTTGGACCCGTTCCCTGAATTCTTCCGGAAAACATAGGGGAGTCTTCAAATCCAACACGAAGTATTTCGTGAACCTCAGGATTAGTATAAGCAATATGACACGGTATTTGGTCTTCAGCTTTGGGTTTATAACTATCTAAATAAGAAAAACCTACAATCTCTTTGTCTCCCTCTTGAATTTCAAACTTAGAATAATCTAATGATCTACCATCTACCCTAGGTGGCGTTCCTGTTTTTAATCGATCGCTTTCAAAGCCTAAGCCTTCTAGCTGTTCCGTAATACCTGTAGCCCCTTTCTCACCCATTCGGCCTCCACCAAAGTTTTTATTTCCTATATGAATTTTACCATTCAAAAAAGTCCCCGAAGTAAGCACAACAGCCTGGGCATGAAAATCAATACCCAATTGTGTCTTTACTCCTGTAACTTGATTCTGGCCATTTGTTCCACGTGAAACATTTATACCCGTAACCATATCCTGCCACATATCAAGATTTGGAATAGACTCCAGTTTTTCACGCCACTTGATTGCAAAAACTACACGATCATTCTGAGTACGCGGGCTCCACATGGCCGGACCCTTAGAACGATTAAGCATTCTAAACTGTATCATACTTTCGTCTGATACTATACCGGAGTAACCACCTAAAGCATCAACCTCGCGTAATATCTGCCCCTTGGCAATACCACCCATAGCCGGATTGCAACTCATAGAAGCAATCGTACCCATATTCATGGTAATGAGTAAAACCTTGCTACCTAAGTTAGCAGCAGCTGCAGCAGCCTCACAGCCCGCATGACCACCACCTGCAATGATTATATCGTATTTGTTATTCAAGTGTTAATTGCTTTATAGCGCATATAACGCACTGCAAAGCTAAACAAACTTCATTAAAAACTTCTTGAAAAAAAAGACTCCAAAAATACCGCCGATACCATCGGCAATTCCATCCCAGACATCCCATGATCTACCAGGAACAAAATTTATCTGATACCATTCAATAAAAAAACCATATCCAAAACAAACGGATATTATCAATAAATAGCCTTTGAGTGATTTTATACCCATGGCCAACATCCAAAAAATAGAAAAGACGAATAGAAAAATAAAATGAATCACTTTATCAAAATGATCAAAAACAGAAATAGGAGGTAAGTCTTTACCAGGTAAAGAGCACCCAATAAAAATAAGAATGGTCCAAGCTATTGCAAGGACCATCATCAATTTTTTATTTAAAAAAATAGTTTTGAGCATCTAAGAAACTAATGCTTCATAAGCTGCAGCATCTAACAAATCATCTGCTTGTGCTAAATCACTTATTTTAATTTTTACCATCCAACCATCACCATAAGGATCGCTGTTTACTTTTTCTGGTTCGCCTTCTAAGGCCTCATTAAACTCAGCAACATTACCACTCAATGGCATAAATAAATCACTTACCGTTTTCACGGCTTCAATGGTACCAAAAACTTCGTCTTTAGCTACGTCTTGTTCTAATGTATCAATATCAATAAAAACAATGTCACCAAGTTCGCCTTGTGCAAAGTCTGTAACGCCTACTGTGGCTATATCTCCTTCTATTTTAATCCACTCGTGTTCTTTCGTGTATTTTAAGTCTGCTGGTATGTTCATTGTTCTAAATTTTTTGGTGATGTAAATATAACTAGGGAATTGCGAATTGCCAATAGGCTCAACTACGATTAAAATTGCAAAATAAAGCTTACTAAGCCTTATCCATTTTTGGAGTTCATACTTCTTTTGGGCGGAGCCTTTTTAGCAGAAGACTGTTTTGCAGCATTGCTTTTAGCTACATGCTTTTTTGCAGTTTTGGCTGCAGCAGTTTTCTTACTACTATCCTCATCATTTTCTTCTAATGAATTCAACAAGTCAAGTTTCTTAAGTATGCCATACCACTTTAGCATTTTTTTCATGTCACTTGCATATACGCGGCTTTTATCATAATCAGGAAACAACTTACCAAAGGTTTCTTGTATTACTTTATTGCCCTCTTTGTGCACAGCTACTTTTTCTACTTCGCCTACATTTTTCTTGAAAGTGGCAAATACCTCGCGTAGAGGAACATTATCAGTTTGTGTGTAAACTTCTATGCTATCCAGAGGTGTTACCTCATGCTTACGTGCCGATACAAAAAGCGTTTTATCATCATCAAAGTTTTTTACAATGGCACCATCTGATTTGGTACCCATTAATTGATACAAACCACTTAAACCCGATATAGAAACTAAATCACTAAAATTCATAGGTAAACAAATGTAAAGTAAAACGCTTAAAAGATTTATAAAGATGAAGGCGTTTATAAGGTTTATTTATTGTGGTAGAATACTCTTATCAATCTTGCAACATGCCTGCATATCTCGTTATTTTTTGTTGTCAAAAAATTAATTATCTTTAGCAAAACCCCACTAATTATGAAAACCTTTTTACTACTTCTTTTAGCCATTCTATTTTCTGTGTGTTTTGCTGATGCACAAAACTGCTTACCACCAAGCAACTTGACATTAAACAACGCTACGGCGTCATCATTGGAATACACCTGGATAAACAACAACGCTGCTGCAGACTCTCTTTGGGATATGGAAGTAAGCCTATGTGGGCTCACACCTTCAGGTATACCAACAGTTAGTTCAACTATTACAAACCCCATAAGTTTTAATCCATACCATCTGGTCGGCTTATCCTCTGCAACATCCATGCGGGTATACGTACGTAGCTACTGCACTAGCACAAATAGCTATAGCCCATGGATTACAAGCGATACTTGCTTTTCAACCTTAACAGTTCCTTCATGTCAACCCCCAACAAACATCAGCATTTCAAATATTTCTTCCGACACTGCAGATATTGCTTGGATAGACAATAATACTCCCCCTTCATTGTCTTGGGATCTAGAAGTAGGAATTCAAAACTTTATACCCACAGGCATACCAACCCATACCATGGTAACGAATCCCTATACCCTTAGCGGTTTAGCACCAAATACAACGTATTGCGCATATGTCCGATCCCGTTGTCCGTCAGTTGGTTTCAGTGTGTGGTCCACTAATCCAACTTGCTTCACAACCCAATATCCTACCAATACGGTGAACTACAATAACATCTCAAAACAGTTTACCATTTATCCTAACCCAACTAGTAACAGTTTTAATATAAAATCAAATTACTCTGAAAAAATAAAACAAATAACAATCGTGGATATAAGTGGTAAAGCCATTAAATCATTTGACGCCAACACGAAAAATATCAATACATTCAAAGTAAATGGCATAGAACCTGGTGTGTATTACTGTAAATTCATCTTGGAGAAACAACAACGCGTAATTAAAAAAGTTGTAGTTCAATAAAAGGAATCTAGCCCTTGAACCCATTTTCAACAGTTTTCTATGTCAAAGATTTTCCTATCTTTACGAACTAAATTTTTATTATGAAACGTTTTCTATTATTACTAATACTTCCTGCTATCATCTTTAGCTGCAACTCGAGCAACAAAAGCGGCTCCATGGCTGGATTCGATGTAGAGGCCGAAGAGTTTGCTGACATTAAGGTACTTCGATACAACATACCAGGCTGGGATGAACTGACAGATAAGCAACACGAACTATTATACTATCTCTATGAAGCGGCACTCAGCGGACGCGATATTATATATGATCAAAAAAGTAAGTATGGCCTTACCGTACGTAAAGCTATTGAAAACATATATGGTACCTATAGTGGAAACAAATCATCTGAAGAGTGGAAGAAGTTTGAAGAATACTGCGGACGTTTTTGGTTTAGTAATGGTTATTTCCATCACTACGGAAATGAAAAATTTATACCAGAATGTACCTATGAGTACTTTGTAGACATTGCCCAAAAAAGTGACCCTAATGGGTTTCCTTTAAATGAAGGAGAAACCATAGGTAACTTCCTAGCGCGTATGGAGCCAATTATGTTTGATATAAATTTTGAACCTAAATGTGTTAACCAAGATTCCAAAGCAGACAATGTAGCTGAGAGTTCCAACAATTTTTATGAAGGAGTTACTCAAAAAGAAGCAGATGCATTTTATGCTAAATTTCCTAGTACAGGCAATCAACCAAGCTGGGGCTTAAATACCAAACTAATGAAAGACGAGAATGGTCAAGTAATAGAAAAAGTTTGGAAAAGTGGCGGTATGTATGGTGCGGCAATTGATAAAATTATTTACTGGTTAGAGAAAGCTAGCACCGTAGCCGAAAACGAAAAACAAAAAAAGCATATTGACCTATTAGTTAAATATTATAAAAGCGGCGACTTAAAAGACTTTGACGACTATAGTATTGCTTGGGTAGAAGATACCGAAAGTTCTATTGATTTTATAAATGGTTTTATAGAAGTATATCTTGATGCCGTGGGCAGAAAAGGAAGTTTTGAAAGTGTAGTGAATGTAAAAGATGTAGAAACATCAAAACGTATTGCAACTATATCAGATAATGCACAATGGTTTGAAGATAACTCTCCACTAATAGAAGCGCACAAAAAGAAAAACGTAAAAGGGATAAATGCTAAAGTAATAAACGCTGTAGTAGAAAGTGGCGATGCTGCACCTAGTACGCCTATAGGGATTAACCTTCCTAATGCTGATTGGATTCGTAAAAACCACGGTAGTAAATCTGTTAACCTGGGTAACATTGTAGATGCTTATGACAACATCAAAAAGAAAAGTGGTTTTGGTGCTGAGTTTGAAAACAGAAAAGAAATTAGAGAGCGTGAAGAAAAATATGGAGCACTAGGTAGTAAGTTACATACTGATATGCACGAGTGTATAGGACATGCCAGCGGACAAATAAACGAAGGCGTTGAAACACCAGATAAAACATTAAAAACATATGCTAGTTGCCTTGAAGAAGCTCGTGCAGACCTTGTAGCTTTATATTACATTACTGATCAAAAGCTAGTAGACATAGGCGTTATGCCAAGTATTGAAGTGGGTAAAGCTGAGTTTGACTCCTATATACGTAATGGTATGATGACACAATTAGTACGCCTTAAACTAGGTGACAATATTGAAGAAGCTCACATGCGTAACCGTCAGTTAAATGCTGCTTGGGTATACGAAAAAGGTAAAGCAGATAACGTGATTGAATGGTACAAAGAAGAAGGTAAAACGTATATAAAAATTAATGACTACAATAAATTACGTACACTATTTGGCGAATTGCTAAGAGAAATTCAACGTATTAAATCTGAAGGAGATTATGCAGCAGGTAAAGCACTTGTAGAAAACTATGGTGTAAAAGTTAATCAGGTATTACACAAAGAGGTGTTGGAGCGTTACAAAAAATTAAATTCTAAACCATACAGTGGATTCATACAACCACGCTTAGTAGCTAAGATGAGTGATGATAAAGTAAAAAGCGTAAAAGTTGAATACCCAAAATCATTCTTTGAGCAAATGTTAGAATACGGTAAAAAATACTCTTTCTTACCTGTTATGAATTAGAACCAAAGCAAAAAATTAAAAGCCAACCAATTAGGTTGGCTTTTTTAATTTATACCTACAGTGTAGTAATTTCCGTATCTTTAAACTCATGAATCGGATAGCTTTTATCATATTTTGTATTTTCCCACTATTTGCTATGGGGCAAACACTTCACAATCCCCAAACCTTATATGAAGCACCCGGCAGTTTATTCGATAAAGATTCTTTACAAACTATAAACATACAATTTCAAGATGCGAATTATCACTCTATACTTCAAAATAGTTTTTTTAATAATCCTTCCTATCGTATACCTGCCACGATTACAATGAATGGTACTACATATGATAGCTGTGGTATTCGTTACAAAGGCAACTCTACCTTTTGTTTACCCAATGATGATAGCATACCCAAAGTGCCTTACAATATTGATATGAACTATTGGAAATCAGGACAAAAGCTAAGCGGCTTTAAAAAAGTAAAACTTGCCAACGCATGGACCGATGCAACATTTGTAAGAGAATTTACAGCTGCTAAAACGTACAGAAAATATTTACCAACTCCTGAAGTAAACCTTATGAAATTGAACGTACAAGGAAACTACCTTGGATTATATGTCAATACAGAATCTATAAATAAACAATTTCTTGAAAAACATTTTGATGAAAAAAACGGGACTCTTTTTAAGTGTGATCCTACACAAGTTTTTTGTGGAAACAGCACAGCTAATGGTACGCCAGACCTTGTATGGAAAGGAAATGACTCAACAGATTATTACGACGATTATACTTTAAAATCTGATAAGGGTTGGGGACATATGGTTGATTTGATTGATACACTAAATAATCACTTTGATCATATTGATAGTGTACTTAATGTTGATCGCGTGCTGTGGGCGTTTGCTATAAACCATGTATTGCTCAATGTAGATGCTTATAATATGGATGTACTTCATAACTACTATTTATATAAACGTAAGGATGGTCAGTTTCAAATGATTCCATGGGATTTAAGCGAAAGCTACATAGGTGCACTACTAGGTTTAGGATTTAATAATATACGAAACAATCATTACGAAAGAGACCCATACAATATACCCAATGGTACGCCCTTAGTAGATAAAATAATGAGCAGTCCCCACTGGAGAAATCAATATACGGCTCATATAAGAACGATTCTAAAAGAGTCCACCGACACCAACGTAATAAGAAATAATATAAACAAAATTCACGCATTGGCTAATGGTCCTGCTAGTCTTGATACTTTCAAGCAATTTGATATGACAAAATTCTCGAGTGCTACTAGCTCACCATATATTGAGTGGATTATTTTTCCAATTTTTGGTTGGGGCTACGGTGGCATAACCGAAGCCGTTCAAGCTCGTGCTACTTATTTATCCACTCAACCAGAAATTGCACAGGCGCCTCCAAGTATAAACAATGTAAAAATTAATGGTAACTATATTAGCGCAGAAGTGATTAATGAAAACGATGTTTATATAATGGCTACACAAAACAAAGAAGCCTCAAAGTTTAAAGAATTTGTAATGTATGATGATGGTACAAATGGCGATGCAACTGGCAATGATGGTACCTATACTGCCAGCATTCCTTATGTAGGAAATGGAAAAGATGTAGCATTCTATATCAAAGCCACTAACTCCAATACAATGCAACTTTCGCCCGAACGGGCAGAATATGAATACTACATATATAATCAATCACCATTAAGTATTCGCAATTATAATGCACAACCCAAAAAATTAGTAAAAATTGTAGATATACTAGGAAGGGAAACAGAAGTACGAGAAAACGAGTTGCAGATATATATGTATTCTGATGGAACGGCTGAAAAAGTTATGAAAATAAAATAGTTCGTGCCAACAATCAATATTTAAGAATGTCTACAAGTTCTAGTATACCAAAATCTTATCGTATTTTCACGGCTTGAAACTTTCTAACATACGTCTTGAAGTAATGGCTCAGCTGGAGAAATCCATGACTGATTTCATGGCTACTTACTTAAAACCAATTGAAGAAAACTGGCAACCAGCTGATTTATTACCAGATTCAAGTAGCGAAACTTTTTATGATGAAGTAGAAGAAATTCAAGCTTTGGCTAAAGAGTTAGACTATGATGTATTTGCTGTATTAATAGGAGATACTATTACCGAAGAAGCCTTACCGTCCTACGAATCATGGTTAACTAGCGTAGAAGGTATAGATCAAGAAAGCAATAATGGTTGGAGTCAATGGATACGATCGTGGACAGCGGAAGAAAATCGTCATGGTGATTTGTTGAATAAATATTTATACCTAAGCGGACGCGTAAACATGCGCGAGTTCGAAACATCTACCCAACACTTAATAGCCGATGGTTTTGATATAGGTACAGGTTATGATCCATACAGAAATTTTGTATATACAAGTTTTCAGGAATTAGCTACTAACATTTCACACAGACGCGTAGCAGGATTGGTAAAAAAATCAGGCAATGCACACTTAGCAAAAATTAATGGGGTGATCGCTGCTGACGAAGCACGACATGCTAAAGCTTACCAACATTTTGTAAAAAAGATTTTTGAAGTAGACCCTAGTGAAATGATGCTAGCCTTTGAGGATATGATGCGCAAAAAAATTGTAATGCCTGCGCACTTCATGCGCGAAACCGGCGGACAAATAGGAGATGTCTTTAAACATTTCTCTGATGCTGCACAACGCCAAATGGTATACACATCGCAAGATTATATTGATATATTTAGACACTTAAACTCCGAGTGGGCCATTGATAAAATGAGCGACCTTACCGGTCAAGCAGAAAAAGCTCGAGACTTTTTAATGGGCCTACCAGATCGACTCGAAAAAATATCAGAACGAATTGTAATACCTGAGAAGCAGTATAAGTATAAATGGTTAGCCTGGTAAATTAATTCTGCCCAGCCTTCATTTTCTCGGCATTCTCAGCAAACATAAGTGCGTCTATCATTTCCTGTAAATCGCCATTAATAAATGCATCCAGGTTATACATCGTTTTACCTATGCGATGATCCGTAATTCTTCCTTGTGGCCAATTATAGGTTCTAATTTTTGCTGAGCGATCTCCGCTGCTTACTAATGTTTTACGTTGACTTGCAATTGCATCTTCATGCTTACGCACTTCCTCTTCATAAAGTTTTGAGCGTAACATTTCCATGGCACGAATCCTATTTCCTAACTGCGTACGATCCATAGAACATACTACAACCACACCCGTAGGTACGTGTGTTAATTGTACTTTGGTTTCTACCTTATTTACATTTTGACCACCAGCACCTCCACTACGTGAAGTTTCCATTTTTACATCGCTTTCCTTTAGCTCAAAATCAATTTCCTCGGCCTCAGGCATAGCCGCTACCGTTGCCGCAGAAGTATGTACTCGTCCTTGTGTTTCTGTTGCAGGTACACGTTGTACCCGATGCACACCACTCTCATACTTCATGGTACCATATACATCCTCACCGCTTATTTGTAAAATAGCTTCCTTATACCCACCGCTTGTACCTTCATTGGTCGAAAGCATTTCTACTTTCCAACCATGCTTTTCGCAATACTTTATATACATGCGCACTAAGTCACCTACAAAAATACTAGCCTCATCGCCGCCGGTTCCAGCACGTACTTCCAGTACTACATTTTTTTCATCTTGTGGATCTTTAGGTATCAGCATTTGCTGAATTTCATCTTCTAAAGCTTCTTTCTCTTCTTCTAAAGGTGTAATATCTGCCTTGGCCAAGTCGCGCAATTCTTCATCCTGTTCTTCTTTGAGTACCTCCTTGGCAAAGGCTAAACTATCCAAACACTTTTTATAGGCCTGGTGTTTTTTCACAATCTTCTCAAGCTTACTATACTCCTTACTAAGAGCCATAAACTTCTTCTGATCACTTACCACATCTGGGTTGGTAAGTGAAACACCAATATCATTAAATTTTGCGTTTATAGCTTCTAGTTTGTCTAACATAAGAGAAGGCGTAAAAATACGAATATTATTACACCCAACAGATGATTAATTAATCTCTATTCCTAAGCGCACTAAAATTCTGCGTTGTTTGAAATTATTGGACTCTTGTAGTGGTCGGCCTTGCCAATCTTCCCACACACGATCATATTTAGTTTGCTTAAAATTATAACTCACATCAAAAGAGTAATAAGTAGCATTCCCAAGTTTAGATTTTACACCACAACCAATATTGCCATAGTAGCCAACGAATTTGTCATACTCTTTGTTTCCATTTTCACTTATAATAGTCATCCATTCATTTCCCACTAGAACATTCGCCCCCACATCTGCCAAAGCAAAAAACCATTTCTTTTTAAAAAAGTAGTGCCTAGCATCAAAATAAATGGGCATGGTACTTACCCCCCAGCTCCAACCATTGTTCGACTTAATTTCGTACGCTATTCCTATTCCTGCAAACCATCTATCATAACGGATACCATTAATAAAATTAGGCATCGCATTTACTGCATTTGCCTCAATGGCTACGCCCAACTGTTGCATACCACCATAGGTAATTTTAGGTTCATCCTGCGCGCCTGCTGTTTGACCCAATATGACAAACACACTAAGAAGAACTAATAATTTGTGCATGAGATTATTTAAGTATTTCTCCTTTTAGTACAACATCTGTAGGAGAGGAGAACTCATAAATTAATACTTTGTTTGTGGTAGTTACATACGCCGTATTACCAATTAAAATAACGTCGGTAGCTGTACCAATATCAAAATTCATGGTTTCCTTAATATTTGACGGATTACCTGCATCCAAGATTCTTAACCCTGCATGGCCATCGCATAAAAACATTGTTTTGTCACTTAAGCCAAGGCCATGTGGATTGGTGAATGGATATGTTTTAATTAATTGAGGTGAAGTAATATTTTGCACATTTAAAACTTCCATTTGATTTGTAAAGCCTTGGCAAGCCGTACCGCTACGTAGTGTTACAAAAGCATATTTATCATTTGCAATTACTGGGTCACAACTACTCACATGGCTGAACTCACTCTGCTTTGAAGGAACTCCAGGATTATTTATATTATATATAAACATACCAGCACTAGAGCCAATAAATAGGTTCTCTTTAAAAGGATAAATCGTTTCAATATTCCATCCCACATTTTGTCTATTCGTTTCAGTAGGTTGCTGAGGATTAGACAAACTAAAACTATACAAATTTCCCTGATCTACGGCATACATATAATCATTGACTAGTGTAAAACGTGCCATGCTACCTCCTGTAGAATTTCCACCACTTGTACTAGCGTCAAACATTAATGTAAAAGAAGCTTGCGCTCCTAAACTTTCACTCCAAGAACCTCCTGAGTGCGTATTTATATATTCCTCACTTACGGTAGTATCCTTTTTGTCCCAACGAATAATTCTATAATCACCATCCATATAATGACCACCCACCGTACGCATACTTCTAAAAACATTTTCTGTAACTTTTACCAGTTTTATATCTTGTATATTATTTATATCTATCACAAATAAATCCATGTATGCATTGGCATATAAATAATTGTTTCTGATAGCAATACCTGTACAGCCCGGCACCGGAATAAAACTAATGCTTGTAGGAAGGCTTCGGTTAGAAGCATCAATAATATGTATTCCTTTACCTACCTCAATAGCTAAGATATAATTGTTGTAAACAATCATACTACCCATATTTTCTATTGCTTGCGCTGGATTGCTTTTTACATTATCACGTACATCTTGTAAGGTTGCGTATACGGGATCATAAAACGTATAGCTTCTTAGGTTTTCATCTTTTATACAGGACGAAATAAAAAGTACTAGAAGTAAAACGGAGTATAGTTTTAATGCTTTCATATCAAAGGGTTTTGCTAAAGGTACAGATCTTAACGAAAAAAATAATTAATTATTATAAAAAGCCCCGTCAATTACTGACGGGGCTTTGATAATATATTTAAAATTGGACTAGTGCTCAGCCCACTCAATAGTATCTAAGTCAATACCTTCTTTATACATTTCCCAAAGCGGGCTCATATCACGAAGTTTTAATACAGTTTTACGAACCAATTCTACGGCATGATCAATTTGATCTTCTTTAGTAAAACGGCTCAAACCAAAACGTAATGAACTGTGTGCTAAATCATCGCCTAGACCTAATGCTTTTAAAACATACGATGGTTCAAGCGAAGCTGAAGTACAAGCACTACCACTGCTCAAAGCAATATCTTTGTTAATACCCATAAGTAGCCCTTCACCCTCAACATGCTTAAACGAGATATTACTTACATGAGGTAAACGATTTTCTTTATGACCATTTAAATAAGCCTCTTCGATTTTCATCAATTCTGTTTCTAACTTATCTCTAAGCTTACTAGTGTGAGCAGCATCTTGCTCCATTTCCAAACGACAAAGCTCACATGCTTTACCAAAACCTACAATACCCGGGACATTCAATGTACCCGAACGCATTCCGCGCTCATGGCCACCGCCATCCATTTGGGCTGTAACTTTTACTCTTGGATTTTTACGACGTACGTATAATGCACCTACACCTTTTGGTCCGTACATTTTGTGTGCTGTAAATGCCATTAGGTCAATCCCATCTTCATTTACATCTACTGGTATTTTACCAACTGCTTGTACCGCATCGCTCATCAAAAGCACACCGTGCTTTTTTGCAATTGCCGAAATTTCTTTCATTGGATTCACTGTTCCAATCTCGTTGTTAGCATACATAACTGCTATGCAAACTGTTTTAGGAGTAATAGCAGCTTCTAACTTTGCTAAGTCAAGCATACCATCACGCTCTACTTCTAGGTACGTTACATCGCAACCTTCTTTTTCTAATACTTTACAAGTATCCAAAACTGCTTTGTGCTCTACGGTTGTTGTAATAAAATGATTTCCTTTTGCTGCATACATTTCTGCTACACCTTTCAAGGCCAGATTATCTCCCTCCGTAGCACCAGAAGTAAATATAATTTCTTTAGGATTGGCTCCAATTAATGCTGCTACCTGCTCACGAGCATAGTCTACTGCTTCCTCAGCCGTCCATCCAAAGCTATGATTACGGCTAGCTGCATTACCAAAGTTGCTTGTAAAGAAAGGCACCATTGTTTCTACAACTCTTGGGTCACAAGGTGTAGTGGCGTTATTGTCTAAATAAATTGGAAGTTCCATATCGCTATAATTTTAATTGTTCAATCCCCTTAAAGTTATAAGTGGTATGCAAAGGTATTGACAAAACGTTTATGAACCTTGGGTTCAAAGCTTGTAATTGTCATAAAAATCTCAAAAAACGTCTATTTTTGAAATGTGAAAAAAATAGAACACATAGGCATAGCAGTAAAAAACATCGAACAAAGTGTTTCCCTCTTTGAAAAACTCCTTAATACAAATTGCTACAAAAAAGAATTGGTAGAGAGCGAGCAAGTGGAAACTGCATTTTTTAAAACAGGAGAAAATAAAATAGAGCTAGTAGCCGATGTAGATGATGGTGTAATTAATAAATTTATAAGTAAGCGCGGTGAGGGAATCCATCACATTGCGTTTGATGTAGAAGATATAAAAGCAGAAATGAAACGATTAGAGGGAGAAGGTTTTGTATTGCTGAATGAAAATCCTAAGAACGGTGCCGATAATAAGTTAGTATGTTTTTTGCATCCTAAACATACCAATGGTGTGCTAATAGAATTGTGCCAAGAAAAAAAGTAACTTATTTTTACTAATTCAATTAAAATAAAAAAGCCTTCTCAAATAAATAAGAGAAGGCCTTTCAATATTCTAAAAATATTTTTACTTCAACTTTACTTCTGCAGCTTGAAGTATTGATTGATCGCTACCACTTTTATGTACAAAAGCAACCACTTTACAATTGTCTAAATTCCAAGCATTGTCTCCTGATATATTTGCATTAAAATTAATTCGTTTTTGAATAACCTTACCAGCATTTTTATCGGTGAAGTTTAAAGAGGTGCCTGATACCAATGTAATAGCTGCACGAAAAACGTGTTGATGCATATATAGTTCCTTATTACCGGCATTATCTTGGTAATCTTCTATATCATTTTCTATTACATAGGCCGTAAGGAATAAATCATCGCTTACATCTTCTGTCATAGCTACTCGTACTCGTAACTCACCCGTATTATTATCTGCTGTATAGCTACTTTCCAAATGTAAGTTTATAGGCGTGGTTTGTAACAATATGGGATTCACCAAAGCGGTCCATGTTGCTGGTGATGTAATAAAAATAGCTCCTCCTGATTGAGTCTCTCTATTTAACGCACCCGAAGGAAAGCCTCTATACCCTCCCAAAAAATTAATTATTTCATCGGCTATTGGTACTCTAAAATCATAGATACTCTTTGTAGGAATTGGTTCAGTAAACCCACCACCTAGTGGAGGATGTATTCCTACGGCTAATATTCTACCCGGATTGGCATCACTCATTGTTTTAATAGTTGCTGCAGCTTGAGGGCAATTAGCACATTGCACACCTGTTAGTTCTTCTATTAATATAACTTTATCCTGCTTAGATTCAACAGATGCTATATAACTAGAATCTACAGCTCTTGTGTCTCCAAAATCTACACCCGGCGGTTTTTGCTCTTCACATGAAGTAAAAAATAAACCCAATATTCCTAAAAATAATATATATCTCATTTTTACTTCAACTTTACTTCTGCTGCTTGAAGTATTGATTGATCGCTACCACTTTTATGTACAAAAGCAACCACTTTACAATTGTCTAAATTCCAAGCATTGTCTCCTTCAATGTTAGCTTCAAATTTTAGGCGCTTTTGTAAAACGGTTCCAGCATTTTTTGCTGTAAAGTTTAATGAACTACCAGATACCGATGTAATTGCTTTACGATAAACATGCTGGTGCATATAAAGTTTTTTATCTCCTGCGTCATCTTGATAATCTTCAATATCGTTTTCGGTAATGTAAGCTGTTAAGTAAATATCATCAGTAATATTTTCTGTCAATGATACTTTTATTACTACTTCACCTGAATTATTATCTGCTGAATAGCTACTATTTACATACATATTAACGGGTGTAGTTTGAGATAACATAGGTGTTACACGTCCTATCCACGCCGGATAATCACTATCAAAAATTACACCTGCGCTTTTTTGCTCACGATTGATAGATCCTGAAGGTAAACCACCTGTTAGTCCACCAAGCTTTGTAATAATTTCATCAATACTAGCTACTCTAAAATCATAGAGACTCTTAGTAGGAATAGGCTCAGTAAATCCTCCTGCTAATGGTGGGTGCATACCTACGGCTAATATTCTGCCCGGATTAGCATCGCTCATTGTTTTAATATTTTTTGCTGCCTTGGGACAATTGGCACATTGTACTCCTGTCAATTCTTCTATAAGAATTACTTTATCTTGCTTAGATTCAACAGATGCTATATAACTAGAATCTGCGGCTCTAGTGTCACCTAAATCTAAGCCTGGTGGTTTTTGCTCTTCACATGAACTAAAAATTACTGCTGTACTTATACATAGTACTAACAATCTAAACATTGATTTTTTCTTACTCATAACTATTCAAATTTACTGAATTATTCATAATTCATATTGTCATTTTTGTATGACACTCCTAAAAACTAGAAGTCATACCAAATTTAAACCCACTAAAGGCTGGCTCAAATCTACATACACCTCCCGTACAGTTTATTCCTTCTACTTGTTTTACATATTGTCCTGTAAATCTATGAGGACCCTTAGTGTAAGCAACAAACACATTTGGATAGTGCGTAGGGTCTCTTCCATCGCCATTAATACCGCTTGGTTTTAAATTATACATATCAGTTAGTGCTATAGACCAAGTTGGTGCTATATTAAACTCAAGTAATCCAAATAACCAAGAACCATAATCTTGCTTAGTTGCCATATATTGTCCTTCAAAACGTAGTGAGTGTTTTTTATCTATTTTATAAATCAACTCAGTAAAAGGTGTAAATGCATATACCATAGGTGCACCTGCTTTTATCTGATATAAATCTTGATTATACTCCATATACTGAGCACCTAAGTGTAGTATAAAGTTTTTCCAACCGCTATATTCTACCTCACCCCATACTTCTCTAAACAGTTTGGTTGGCTCAGGAAAAATATTATCCTGCAGTGTATTAATGTGTGTATAGCTTACGTTTATTCCTATTTTATCACTTGGATTATAAAACACATTAATATTACCAGCCTGCTCACTTACATCTTGTGATTGTGGGCTATAACGTGCTATTACACGTTGTGTTCTAATATTAGCAATAATCGGTTGCCAATTGTATAATCCATTTAATGCTGTTTCATTAGGAGATGTACGCATTACAAAATTTTCAGTTCGTTTTACTGATGCATTAATACCCAATTTATTTACAGCAAATCCTAAAGATGAAAATACTGAAGTACCTGCTGCATTATAAATATCTTCTGCATTAAAAGCGATTGCTTCTGACGTTTTAGCAGCTCCTTCTACATACCAAGTAAAGGCTCCGTAATTTAGTGTATTGTACAATGTAACACCGTTTGTATTGTATTTAGGCACAAAACGATTGGCACTATCTAAACCATTTACACTATTAACTACACCGGCTATACTTGCTTGGTCCATTGTTCTGTTTAAAGCTCCTACACCCAGCGTATTATATCCTTTTTCTCCTACTGCAAAATCTCCTTCTATATTTATTGCTTTTACAATGGGTTCATATCGGGTAAATTCTCCTCGTCTTTTTATCTGACCCGTAAAACCTTTTACTTTTAGGTTATCATTAATTTGGTATTTTAGTTTTAAACCAAACAACGCATTATCTATCAATAATCCTCTGTCTTCATATGCTCTAAATAAAATACCAGTACCAATTTGATCATAAATGTGCCCTGCAGAAATAGTAAGATCTTTAAACTCTTTAGTCAAATTAAAAGCACCTATACCTGCCGCAGTATATGCTGAGGTAGGATTTAATAAATTCGTATTTTGAAAACCATCAAAACGAACCGTTGCCGAAAAACCTTTGGTATCAGCATAACGCACACTTAACCACGCTTCACCACCGCTTAGGTAGTTATCGTATAAATTATTTTCAAATGCACCAATGTTAGTATCTCGGTTATAGAAATTTACATTCGTCATGATATCACCTGATAACCTTCCTTGCGCAAAAGCTGTATTTGCCATAGAAAAACATGTGAGCATAACTGTTAGAAAAAGAATTATTTTTTTCATAAGAATTTCAAATATAGAATCAAATTTTATCATTTATCAACGAAATTCACTCCCCCATTATTAATAAGTCTTCTTTTTTAAAAAAAACTATTGTTACTATTAGGGCTGTTAATTTCTGAGTAACTTACTTACTAAGTTATATCCACACAATGGTACCATTTAAACTCACACAATAGACGCAGTAAAGCCTACATAACTAACAAGAACCAACAAATAGGATACTATTGTGACAAACGAAATTAACAGATATAGAATAGATGCTAATGTGTTGAAAAACTAAGGGTAAAATAGTCAAAATGTAAATAAGCTAGTAAAAGGGTGAGCTTATTAAAACTTATCAATATCCAATGCACATATTTTTTGATAGAATGTGGGCTAAGAAACTTTGAAAAGAACCTACAAAACCCCTATTTTTGCGAACCTTAAATTTTGTGTATAATATGTCAGTAATTCAAACCCTAAGAGGAAAAGGAAGTGTAGTAGCAACAATCGTTCTAATACTAGCTTTGGTAGCCTTTATATTTATGGATTCTTTTCAGAATGTAGGAGAACTATTTAGAGAAGATAGAACCCTAGTAGCCGATGTAAATGGCCAACGTATTGAAACGAATAGATATAGCCAAGAACTACAAGATTATGAAAATGCTGTAAAAACCCAACAAGGTAAAGAAAGCTATACCGATGCTGAGCAGGAGAATATAAGAACACAGTTTTGGAACCAGCAGCTGAATGAAGTTTTAATAAATCAAGAAAGTGATTTATTAGGTATTAGCCTTACGGAGAAAGAACAAAACTCAATGTTTACTTCTTTAATGCATGCAGACCCTATCGTAAAACAAAACTTTGCCAATCCACAAACTGGACAGTTTAATCCGCAGGATGTAATTCAAAGAGAACAGCAGATTATCCAAGGTGAAGACCTAGGTATGAAAAAACAGTGGGCTAAATTTAAAGAGTCATTATATAAGCAGCGCAAGTCAAACAAATATTTGAGCATGATTAAAAACGGGATTTATACTCCTAAGTTTATGTTGGATGAAATGGCAAAGCAACAGTTTATTACATCTAATATAGATTTTGTAAAAGTGCCATACGAAGCAATTAATGCGGCTACTATTAAAGTAAGCGACGCTGAAATAACGGATTATATGAATGCAAGAAAATCTTCCTTTTCAGCCAACGATGATAATGTAACTATGGAGTATGTAAGTTTTCCTATCATACCTACTACAAAAGATACAGCTGCATCATTAGGATATTTAAATACAATAAAAGAAGATTTTGCTGCTAGTACAGATCCTTATGATTTTGCAAGTGACAAAACAGATGAGCTAAGCGATGAAAACTTTTATAATGCTAAGACCTTAAAAAGTGAAAATAGTGCAACGCTAATTGCAGCACCTATTGGATCATTAGTAGGACCTTATTATGAAAATGGTGCATACCGTTTAAGTAAAGTAACTGAAAGAAAATCATTGCCAGATAGTGTACGTTCTTCTCATATATTAATACAACCTAGCGAAACACTTACCCAAGCACAAGCTGAAGCCTCAGCAGATAGTATACTAGCACAAGTAAAAGCAGGTGCAAATTTTGCACAGCTAGCACAAGCAAGAAGTGCTGATAAAGAAAGTGGTGCTAAAGGTGGAGACATTGGTTATATGGCTAATGGTATGGGCTTTTCAAAAGAGCACAACGAGTTTGTTTTTCAAGGTGCAAAAGGTGAGTCTAAAGTAATACAATCACAATATGGATATCACGTTGTAAAAATTACGGATCAAAAAGCGTTTCAGCCAAACATTAAGGTAGCAACAATTGCTAAAACATTAGTAGCTAGCCAGGAAACAATAAATGTAGCGCAGCAAAAAGCTAGCACATTTACAAAAGCAGCTAAGGACGAAAAATCATATAACGCAGCGGCTAAAAAAGCGGGTATTGATAAACGTATTGCACAAAACATTACAAGCACACAAGGTGTAGTACAAGGTTTGGGTAATGTAAGAAACTTAGTTCGTTGGGCTTACTCAGCTGAGGTTGGTAATATTTCTAACGCAATGATGTTTGATGATAAATTAGTAGTAGCTCGCTTAACTAATAAAACATTAAAAGGAGAATTAGTTGACCTTGGAACAAACCGTGCACAAATTGAAACTGAAATAAGAAAGCAAAAGCAAGTAGAACAAATTGCAGCAAAAGCAAAAAGTGCTTCTTCATTACAAGCAATTGCAACAACATTTAATGCTGAGGTAAAATCTTCTGACTCGGTTAAAATGATGGGCATGAGTAATCCTGATTTAGGATATGAGCAAAAAGTATTAGCAGCAGCTATCAATAAAAACAATGTAAATAAAGTAACTGGTCCTATAGCTGGCAAAGGTGGTGTGTATTACATAACCGTTAAGTCAATTACTGATGGTTTAAAAAATGCACCGCGTATACCTCAAATGGAGCGCATGCAAGTAGAGCAGCAGTATAAAAATAGCGCGGATCAAATGATACCACAAGCTTTACGTAAACGTTCAAATATTAAAGACAACAGAAGCGTAAGTTTAGGTTACTAAATCAAACTTTCATCTAAGAAATAAAAAAAGCCGTCACGCTATAAGCGTGACGGCTTTTACTTTTTTAAACTACAATATTATTTTGCAGGGTTTTGTACCGTATAAAAAAACTGCTCTCTTACAATTTTTCCATCACGCACTTCATACAAGCTCATTTCTTCAAATTGCTGACGCCCACCTTCTTTATACGTAATGTCCATGGCTTGTCTTGCAGTAAAAAAGTTTTCGGCTACGATAGGTTCTCCAACCTCAGCGCCATGTACTTCTTGGATTCCTTCATTCCACTGTTTTCCTTTTTCAGCCATTTGCTCAAGTCCTTCTGCGCGCTCCCATTGAGACCCTTGTGGTTCTACACTTACGCATTCAGGTGAGTAAAGTTCTTCATAGCAGGTTTTAAAATCTCCTTGGCGGCATAGTTCTGCCCATCGGTTTGCTACTTCTTGTGTGTTCATAATATAAAAATTTTATTAAAGCTAATATACAAGATTTACTGTGTAATGAGTTTATGTAAATCTTAAGAAAACAATAAATTAATTCTGATAACAAATATTGGTAATAGTAAAGAAGTAACTTCGTGCTATGCAGAAAATACTACTTGCAGTTATCCTATGTACTTTGATTTTCACATCTTGTGAAAACGAAAACAATACAATTGATGAGCCCGCCGCTTTAAATGAAGCTCCTGTTTTTAATGCCGATAATGCATATGCGCATATTGAAAAACAATTAAGCTTTGGTCCCAGAGTACCAGGGACGAATGGTCAAAAACAATGTGCCGCTTATTTGCAAAGCGAAATAGAGAAACATTGTGATACTGTGTACGTTCAAAAAGCTAAGGTTACACAACCCATATCTGAAAAAAATTACCCATGCATAAATATTATAGGCAGCATGAACCCCGATGCTTTATATCGAATATTAATATTAGCACATTGGGATACAAGACCCTGGGCTGATATGGATGACGAAAATCGAAACAAACCCATATTAGGAGCTGATGACGGGGCCAGTGGTTGTGGTGTAATGCTAGAAGTAGCACGCGCAATTAAAGAAAGTGATTTACAACTAGAGGATGTTGGTATAGACTTCTTATTTGTGGATGTAGAGGATGTTGGAAAAACAGAGTGGAGCTCATTAAGTTATAGCTTGGGTACACAGTATTGGGCTAAAAATCCTCATGTAGCTAATTACAAAGCAAACTATGGAATATGCCTAGATATGGTTGGAGCAAAAAATGCACAATTTTTATTGGAAGGTTATAGTAAACAATATGCTGATGATAAGCAACGCAACATTTGGGATATAGCAAATCGATTGGGGTATGGACAATACTTTTTATACCAAGATGGTGGAGCTATAACCGATGATCATGTAGTGGTAAATGAAATGGCAAACATCCCTTGCGTAGATATAATAAACTTACAAGAAGGAGGAAGTTTTGGAAAATACTGGCATACCCACGATGATGATATAGACATTATTGACAAGCGCACTTTAAAAGCCGCAGGTCAAACGGTATTACAAGTTTTATACGAAGAGTAATGAAAGTATTACAGCAGGAACAAATCCTATACGAAGACAATCACCTTATAGCCATTAATAAAAAAAGTGGCGATATAAGTCAAGGAGATAAAACAGGTGACGCACCCTTAGGCGAATATGTAAAAGCATATATCAAGGCAAAATATAATAAACCAGGAGAAGTTTTTTTGGGAGTGATTCATAGGTTGGATAGGCCTACTAGTGGTATCATATTATTTGCACGTACTTCAAAAGCATTGACTCGTATGACCAAACTTTTTAAAAGTAGGGAGGTGCAAAAAACCTATTGGGCGGTAGTGCGCGATAGTAATATACCAGCATCGGGTAGCTGCGAAAACTTCCTTTGGAAAAACGAAAAGCAAAACAAAAGCTACGTAGTAGATGAAAAAAAGCCTGGCGCCAAAAAAGGCTTGCTACATTATAAAGTTATAAAAACCGATGGCGCTTATAAGCTAATCGAAGTACAATTAGAAACAGGCCGCCACCATCAGATACGGGTACAACTGGCTGATTTAGGTTCACCCATTATAGGCGATAATAAGTATGGTTATAAACGTGCTAATCGTGACCAATCCATACACTTACATTGTAGATATACATCCTTTATACATCCGGTAAAAAAAGAAGGATTAAAAATTGTAGCGCCTTTACCTAAAGATGTAATTTGGGATCGGTTTGCGTAATACCTAACGGTAATACCCACCAGCTTCAATCTCTTTCAATACAGGATCAGTAACTAAGTAACGGTATGATTTTTTTTCCTTAATTAGTTTACGTATGCGGGTGGAAGAAATTTCTAATAAGGGAGCGTCCAATACTTTTATTTTATCGGATAATGAAGTGTCAATGTCAAAACCAGGTCGTTGATACACTAGCAAATTATACTTTTCCAAAAGGGTTTTATGATTTTTCCATTTGGTAATATTTTGGAAGCTATCACCACCTAGTATTACTGAGAATTCATGTTTGGGATATTTTTCTTCTAAAAAAGTAAGTGTATCTATTGTGTAAGAAGGACGCGGCATGCCAAATTCAATATTACTTACTTGGAATTTAGCTTCTTCCTCTATTGCCAGTCGGACAAGGTGCAAGCGCTGATGCTCGTTTAAAAGCGAGGCACTTTCTTTTAATGGGTTATGTGGCGATACTACAAACCATATTTGCTCCGCGTCGGTTTCGTTCATTACATGATTTGCAATAAGGAGATGACCTATATGTATAGGATTAAAGCTACCGAAATAGAGCGCAATTTTCATATAAAACAAAGATAACAAAACCCCCACGCATAAGCATGAGGGTGTTATGAAAGACGTTTATAAAAAGCAGCTTATCTTAATTTAGGAGAAACTGGTTTTTTAGGTTTGCGGTGGTAGGTAGCTCCAATGGTAAGCAACACAGGATTTCCTGTAATTGTAAAACCGTCGCCCCATCCTGGGCCCCATCCAATTTCAGGATTTACCGCCCATTTTTGCTTTTTATCTAAAAAGAAATAGCCTCCAAAAGAGAAAGAAGAGAATATGCCTGAAGTGCTTTCAGCAACATTTACTACTTGGTCTACAAGGTCGTTGCCTGTAGTACCTAAATATTCTTTTTTTACATTTCTAATTTTTAAGCCAGTACGGTTAGCCATATACATTATAGTTTTTTTTCCGGCTGTAAAGTTATATTTAAACGTTAGGCCAAGCATTGTGCTTGAATTAGTTACTTCATAATCCTCGTTTGTAGTAGTAGAGCCACCGCCTAGTATATTTTGTGCAAGGTCTAAGAGGTTTATATTGTTTACATCAATATCACCATTTAAAAGGTCTTGCGCTAGTGTTTCAATACTACCTGTGCTTTTAGTGCTCATAGTACCTACCATACCACCTATTGTAATATTATCCTTTATACCATAATCTACAGATAAATAGGTTGGAGGCAGTACCATCTTGCCGCCCGTTAAAGAGCTGCTTAAACTTACAGGAAGCGTCATATTGGCGTTTACAAATAAGTGTTTTTGTACGTGGGCTCTTTTTTGGCTAGACATAGCCGCACTGGCTACGCCACCAATTACTCCAAATTGCGCATGCGCAAAAAAAGCAACAGAAAGAAATAAAATAGTAGTTGTGATTTTTTTCATGATAAGTGTATTTTAATCAAAAGTATAAAAATTAGGGTGAATATTTATAGTATTAACTTCATCATGGAAAATCAAAAAATCCTCCCGCTATGCGTGAGGATCTTTCTTGACTTTAAATTGTATTATGAAGAAAATAGTGTCTACACTATATTCAAGAGTATTGCAACAAGTACCGTGCCAAAAAACTTAAGCCCGCATAAACACTAAACTTATCCTAATTCATTCACAATCTATTTGCAATTGTCAAAAATTGTTGCATATTTGTGAGCATATGTAACACTTATACTATTTGGTCCGCGAATATGGAGATGAAGACTTAGTCATTTTTTTGATAAACGTGTTTCCACCTTCGATGTGACCAAACCCAATTCTCAGGCTGACGTTTGATTGAATCCTCAAGAAAACGAACATAGGCAGCGGTAATTTCTCCGTCCTTTGTTTCACTAGGATTCTCAAACGTCAGTTTTAGTTTCGTTTGATAGTATCCCCTTTTAATTTTTACTATTTCGCCCATTACTACGGGTAGGTTATAACGCCTAGCTAATAATTCTCCGCCTTTGGCAAAAGCCGTTTTTCTATTAAAAAAATCTTCCCACGCACATCGTCTTGTATCCGCGGGTGTTTGATCAGCTACAAAACCCCATAATGAATCTTGTGCTTGATATACTGGTATTTGTCTTGCCATTTTATTGGCAGGGATGCCTACGGTACCAAATCGCCCACGAATTTTAATCATTATTTTATCAAACACTGCTGATGTAAGTGGCAAGTAAGGGCCTACAAACTGTTTATCAATCATGGCATTGGTAAGCAGGGTACCCCATTCCCAATTAAACTGATGTGATACATATACTATAGCATTTGTGTCTTTTATTTTATTTACAATATCCCAATCATTAGTAAAGCGCTTACTTAGTTCTTCTTTGGAAATACTTATCATTTTTATTGTTTCAACTATGCTATCACAAAGATTCCTGTAAAATTTTCGTTCGATTTTTTTTCTTTCTTTTTCACTTTTTTCAGGAAAAGAAAGTAAAAGATTTTCACGCACTACTTTTTTGCGATATCCAAGTAAGATGTAAAAAATGAAATATAAAAAATGCGCTAAACCATACAACACCCAAAAAGGAAGTAGTGAAATACTATATAATATTCCGTAGGTGAGTTTATACATCAGCTTTATGAAATACTAAATTACTGAATATGCCGTTATATTAATTAGAGAACTACTTTTAATAAATGAAACCCCCAACAAATTATGTACGCGTATATTTTTATATAACGTGGTTCATCTTAGGTATTGTACAAGCTTACTTTACGGAGCTATTAAATGATGAAGCCTACTATTGGGTTTATTCAAAAAATTTAGCGTGGGGGTATTTTGACCATCCACCATTTATAGCCCTTTGTGTAAAGGCAGGGTATGCGTTTTTGCAAAATGAAATAGGGGTGCGCATTGTGTCAATTACATTGTGTACTGCCAGCATTTATATCATTGAAAAAATTATTCAACCTCGAAACTATTTACTTTTTGCATCGATAGTTTTTTCAATGGGCCTACTTCATTTCATAGGTTTTATTGCTGCGCCGGATAGTCCTCTTTTCTTTTTTGCAAGCTTGTATTTTTATTGTTTAAAAAAATTATACAAAAATCAAAGTATCAAATGGGGTGTAATGATAGGTATCATAATTGCCCTAATGTTATACTCAAAATATCATGGAATTTTACTGGTCCTTTTTACTATACTTGCCAATCCTAACGTTGTACTTAAAAAGTATTTTTGGTCTGCGACCTTAATTGCTATTTTGGTTTTGGTGCCGCATATTGTATGGCTATTCCAAAACAACTTTGAACCTATAAATTATCATTTTTTTCAGCGTGATACTGGCCCCTATTCCATTACCTATCTGTTTTCTTATATACTAGGTTTGTTATTCATTTTTGGACCTTTTGTTGGTTTGATTTTTTACTTGGCCTGTTATCACCTTGTCCCTAAAAATTTGTTTGAGCGCACCTTGAAATTTAGCGCACTAGGTATTTTGGTGTTTTTCTTGTTGCAAGTTTAAAGGGGCACGTGGAAATTAATTGGGTTTTAATTTCTACAATTCCTTTAATCATAATAGGCTATGATTATTTAAACGTCAATGTCGACTCAAGAAGATTACACTTTAAACTGGTAATACCATCTATCGCATTAATTATGATGGCGCGCTTGTTTTTAATGATTGATATTATTCCTAATAATAGTTTTAAAAAAAAGTTTCACGGGAAAAAGGAACTTGTAATAGCAATTAAAAACAAAGCGAAGGGTGCGCCAATGGTTAAAGTCAACTCATTTCAGCTAGCATCAATATATCAATTTTATGCTGGTGCAAAGGCCTTATCCTATGCTAGTATTACGGGAAGAAAATCGCAATACGATTTATGGAATGTGGAGGAATCCTTAAGAGGAAAAAAGGTGTTTTATATTTTTTCTTATAATAATATTTGGGTTGACTCTTTTAAAACTGATGATCATAATGTATCCTATCAATGGGTCGATAATTTTCAAGCTGTTTCAGACTTGAAGGTTCTTGTTGATTCTGTACCTAATAATTTAATGGCTGGTAAGCAATATCCAATAAAATTACGTTTTGCTTATTACCAGCAGTACAATGAAGTATTTGAGCATACGTCACTTAAGTTGCGATGTTATATTTATGATGGTCTCACCCAAATTAACGAAAACCCGAACACGGTTTATTTAAATAAGCAATTATTACAACAAGGGGCGGAATACACAATCAGCGTTCCGGATACTAGCGGGCAATTTAAACTTTGCTTTGGTATTGAGCCCGATAATATTGCAGCTTCTAGGAATAGTGACTTTATGGATATAACAATAAACCAGTAATACACCCAATGAGCCTTTTATCTTAAGTATAAAGTCTTTTGTACATTTTCTTATATAAAAGCACATAGCAGGCGGCATACTTATTGTAATTTTACACCTCAAGGATTGTTGAATATGAATAAATGTATTTTAGCCTTACTCTTTTTATTTGCTTTGGTTAGCACAAATCTTTATGCGCAATCTGCTGAAATAGAAATTAGTGAAATCATAAGTCCATGGTCATTAGAAAAATGCATTAACTACGCCGTAGAAAATAATTTAGACTTATCAGAAAGTGAATTAAATCAACGCATGGCTGATCTTACATTGGAGCAAAGTAAATCAAGCCGTTGGCCATCGCTTAATGCAGATATTAGCCTGGGTAATAGCTATGGTAGATCAATTGATCCAACTTCAAATCAATTTGTAAATGCTGGTTTTCTTTTTAATAATATGAGCGTAAACTCTCAAGTAATGCTTTTTGGTTGGTTCAGAAAAAAATTAGAAATCGAACAAAACCAATTAAAAACACGCGCGGCTAATGAAATATATGCGCAGCTACGAGATAATATTTCCTTGAATGTAGCCAACGGATATTTGCGCGCTTTGCTAGCTAAGGAGCAGGTAAAAGTTTCATTAGAACAATTAAAAACTGATCAAGCACAATTAAACCAAACGCAACGATTTGTACGCGCAGGTAAATTACCACAATTAAATCTGGAGCAAATGTTAGCGCAAGTAGCATCAGATAGTTCAAATTTAATAAGTATAAAAACGGAAGAACAATTAGCCCTTTTGCAATTGCGTGCTTTATTAAATTTGGATTTTAAAAGTGAGTTTGATATTGAATCGCCTAATTTAAATGATGCTCTTTTAAATACGCAAAATGATTATAGTACGCCCTCGGAGATTTATGATTTGGCGCTGCAAAACCAACATAGAATTAAGGCACAATATGTAAACCTGCATGCAGCTAAAAAAGGAGTTGAGCAAGCCAAGGCAATGAAATATCCTAGCTTGTTTTTGGGCGGAAATTTGAGCACAAGTTATTCATCACAGTTTAAAGAAGTAACCAATCAAACAGTTGTAGGTCAGCGACAGCTAGGCACCGTAGCTGTAGCGGGCACGGATTATCCCATTACCACGCCGGTATACGATTTTACAAGTGCTACAGTCCCTTACGGTACACAACTTGATAATAATGTAAGAAGCAACTTGGCCCTTACGATAAGTGTACCCATTTTTAATGGGCATCAAGTAAAAACCAATATTGAACGTGCGCAAATTGGATTGTACAATCAACGAGTGGCTACGCAAAAAGAACAGCTTACTTTGCAACAAGAGATTTATACAGCATCATTACAAGCTGAAGCAGCCGAACAGAAATATAAAGCCGCACAAAGTGCTGAGCGCTCAGCAAAGCGTGCGTTAGATTTTGCAATTAAAAGATACAATATAGGTATGTTACCCACTTTTGAATATACCCAAACGCAAAACAATTATAATCAAACAAGTTTCAATACTTTATCAGCTAAGTATGAAATGATTTTTAAGCGGAAAGTGTTAGATTTTTATATTGGTAAACCCATAAAATTATAATTGATGAGATTAGTATTTTGGATTTTAGGATTGGCAGCTTTAGGAGCATTGGGTTATTTTGGATATGAGAAGTATCTAAAAGAGGATGATGCCATAAAAGTTGCTGTTGACCAAACTAAGAAACGCACTTTAATAGAAAGTATTTCTGCAAGCGGAAAATTATACCCCGAGAAGGAAGTAAAAATTAGCCCCGATGTTTCGGGTGAAGTAGTTGTATTAAATGTTGAGGAAGGAGATGAAGTAAGAAAAGGACAACTCCTGGCAACCATTAACTCGCAGACGTACCGTTCTGGTGTAAGCCGTGCACAGGCACAGTTAAACCAAACTCAATCCAATGTACAAAATGCAAAAGCGCAACAGGCACAGTTTAGAGCTCAGTTAGACCAAGCCCGCTCAACGTATAACAGAAACAATCAATTGTTTAAAGAACAAGTGATTAGTGCCTCTGAGTTTGAAACGGCAGTAGCATCATATAAATCAGCACAAGCTAATTATAAAGCATCTATGGCTACTATAAAAGGAAACCAATATGGTGTTGCCAGTGCAAGAGCAAATGTTACAGAAGCAAGACAACAGTTACGCCGTACTACAATTTATGCACCTATGAGCGGAACAGTCTCAGCATTATTTGTAAAAAAAGGAGAGCGCGTAGTGGGCACCATGCAAATGGCCGGTACAGAAATGATGCGCATAAGCCAAATGGGTAAATTAAAAATTGATGTAGAAGTAGGCGAAAACGATATTGTAAAAGTAAAATTAGGCGACAGCGCCAAAATTGAAATTGAGGCCTATGGCACGCAATCTTTTTATGGTAAGGTGAGCCAAATCAAACAAGCAAATGGAAGCAGCTTAGCTCAAGCAGCGGGCTCAATGAATGATCAAGTAACTAACTATACGGTAAGCGTATTAATAGATCCTACTAGTTACAAAGAGTTGCAGGATGAAAGCCCAAACCGATCTTTATTTAGACCCGGTATGAGTGCAAGTGTTGAAATTTATACTCGACAAAAAGAAGAAATTTTAGCCGTGCCAATTAATGCAGTTACTACAAGAGAGGATGAAGATGCCGAGGGAAGTTATTCTGATATTATAAAAGAATATGTATTTATTGACAGTAGCGGATACGCTGTATTACGTGAAGTAAAAACAGGTTTACAGGACAATAAATACGTAGAGATACTTACCGGTCTTAAAGGAAAAGAAAATGTACTTACCGCTCCTTACGGTGCCATAGCGCGTAAGCTGAAGAACAAAGACAAGATTAAAGTAGTAGATAAAGAAGAGCTTTATGAATAGGAGTAGATTATCGTAATACTTCCCAAAGTACAATGCCCACACTCACACTAATATTAAAAGAATGTTTACTGCCATGCTGCGGAATTTCAATGCAGGCATCACATAATGCTAGGATTTCATTGCTCACACCATGTACTTCATTTCCAAATACAAAAACATTTTTTTCGTTTTCAACTCTTGTGAAATCTGATAAGGAAACGCTATCATGCACCTGTTCGATTGCAATTATTTTGTAGCCATTTTCTTTTAGTTTTAAAACAGCATCTATTGTTTCTTTATGGTATGACCAGTTAACAGTTTCAGTAGCACCTAGTGCTGTTTTGTGTATGTCTCTGTGTGGTGGTTGTGGGCTTACACCACAAAGTATAATTTCTTCTACCAAAAAAGCATCGCTCGTTCTAAAAACACTGCCTACATTATGCATAGAGCGCACATTGTCTAGTACAATAATTACTTTATTCTTTTCCTGTTCTTTAAATTGCTCAACGCTTAATCTGTTGAGTTGGTCCATTGATTTTTTTATCATTCGTTCTCTACTTTTTCATAAATAAAAGATTCTCTCTTATCACCACCTTGGTTTTCAATGCCGGCTTGTATTGTATTTGAATCCACTAATTTGTACCATATTTTAGATGGAAAATCATAGGTCTTATTTTCAAAAATATATTTGTTGTCATCTTGTGATACAAATTTAAAAGAGAACTCAATCCCTTCGCTTAGCCCCTCAATCATGGGCTTATAATAGGTGCCAGAATCTGTAATTTCAATGGCAATTTGCTCGCTTAATTGCATGCCCACATCACTCACGGTATAGTTTAATGCCTTATAAGTTTGTTCGTCAACTTTCTCCCAAGATTCTAGTAAGTAAGTTGAATCTGAAGTTTCCATTTTCCAATTTCCTTCAAGGAATGAAAAATCATCGGTAAGATCTGGCTTACAGGATGAAATGAAAAAGACTATACATAATAGTATGGCGTATCGCATAACTCGAATATATAAATGAAAAAGTTCTTTGACTGTTGACTAGCTTGATTTAATTGGTAAGATTGTTTTATTTTTAGCTATATGAAGGTGTTCTTCCTAATTGTATTTGGTGTTTTGCTTTCGCATACTTGCCTTGCTGATAAATCGGTCAAGAATTTTAAGAAAGTAAAAAAGGAAATCGACACACTCGTTTTGTTACCAATGGTTATTGACTTTGTAGCACTTAATAAAAAAGGGGGAATAACGAAAGACGAGCAAAACAGAATAAGTATTCAAAGCGAGCTACAAACACAGATTAAGAAATTACTTTCTAAAAAGTACATTATAAAAAACGCTAAATCAGAAGATGCAAATCCTGCTAATTTTAGAGATAGTCTCTATATACTTTTGGAAAAGTTGAACACAAAACAAAAAAGTATTGAATCAATTCAAGTGCCTTTATGGTTAGATAAGCTAACGAATGAAGGAAGATACTTTTTACTCTTTCGTTTTGCAGGGCATTATACACAGGGCACTAATGCAAAGGATATTATTACGAGAAATAAAATATTTATTAGCTCGACTTATCCTACGGGAATGGAAGTGACGGTTTTACTTTATGATAATTTGAACAAGAGGTTTATATATTATAAAACCGAAACAAGAAAAGAGGATCCAAGAAGTGATGAATTTAGAAGATTGGCACTTTTAAAAACAATTAGAAAAATTTACTATAAATAGTCTAACACTCCGGTAAACTCAATGGAACATTTACTGCTAAACCACCGTCACTAGTTTCTTTGTATTTATGATTCATATCCAAGGCAGTTTCTAGCATGGTTTTTACAATTTTATCCAAGCTCACTTTTGCATCAAACGGATTGCTTTGCAAGGCAAGTTGAGCAGCGGTAATTGCTTTAATCGCACCCATTGTATTTCGTTCTATGCATGGTACTTGTACTAAACCGCCCACTGGGTCACAGGTCATACCTAGGTGATGCTCCATGGCAATTTCTGCAGCCATTAAACTTTGTTTTACCGTACCGCCCATACACTCACATAAAGCAGCTGCGGCCATGGCGCTGCTTACTCCAATTTCAGCCTGACAACCACCCATTGCAGCACTTATGGTGGCCTGTTTTTTAAATATGCTTCCTATCTCTCCTGCAGTTAAAAGAAAGTTGACAATCGTTTTTTCTCTATCTACTTTGAAAAAAGTAAGGTAGTAATGCAAAACAGCAGGAATTACCCCAGCCGCACCATTAGTTGGCGCTGTAACTACCCTGCTAAAACTTGCGTTTTCTTCATTTACTGCTAGCGCAAAACAACTTACCCAATCCAAAATGTATTGGAAGTTAAGTCCGGTGGCATCAGATTTATTTCTAATAGCCTGTAACCATTCATCATAATTTGAAAACGTTACATCTTTTAATAATTTTTTAGAAAGGGTATTAGCTCTTCGTTTTACATTTAGCCCACCGGGTAAGATACCCGTTTGTTGACAACCACGGTAAATACAATCTTGCATTACCTGCCATATTTCTAATAATCCTTTTTTTGTTTTTTCTTCGCCGTGCCATTCGCTTTCATTTTCAAGTACAATTTCGGAAATGCTTAGACCCGTTTTTATACAATGTGTTTCTAATTCTTTAGCGGTAGATATTTCAAAAGGCAAATGAATATAAGTAGTCATTGGATTATCATCATCGCCCTTGCTCACAAAACCGCCACCTACTGAGTAATACGTTTTAGATATATCCTCGCCATTTTTTAGTTGTACTAAAAAAGTAAGCGCATTAGGATGATAGGGTAATGATTCCTCTTTTAAGAAAATTATATCATCCACTGGCGAAAAGCGAATAGGGATTGCTTGTGCAAAATTGATTTCCTTTTTTTCTTTTATTGTGTTTAATGTACTTTGAATATCATCTGGCGAAAAGGTCTCCGCTTGAAAACCACTTAGGCCAAGCTGCACTGCTAAATCCGTACCATGACCTATACCCGTTTTGGCAAGTGAGCCATATAGTAGAACCTGTATTTTTTGAACATCGTTTAATTGATTGGCGCTGCGTAATTCTTCTATGCATTGTAATGCAGCCTTCCATGGCCCCAAGGTGTGCGATGAACTTGGCCCTATTCCAATTTTGAAAATGTCAAATACCGATATGTATTCGTGTTGCATAGAAGAGCAAATGTATTAAGAAAAGATGACAGGATTAACTTTGACTTAGCTCTCCCAAACTATTTATTTTAAATAAGCCTTCGCTTACCATTCCGCGTATTTCGCGTATAGCAATTTTTCTTTCTTCTGTGCTACACGATCCCAATAATTCATTAAGGGCAATAGATGGGTTTAATTCTAGTGCGGATTCTATTTGCACTTTAAGATCCTTATAATATACTCGTGCTACACTTGTATCACATATATCGCAGGTGCCGCAGGGCTTGTTTATAACTTGCCCAAAGTAGGTGGCTAGCTGTTGCATACGGCAGTCTGTTGTATTGATTACAAATTGCTGCAAAGCGGTTAAGCGTTCTGTATCTCTTTTTTTATGCCAAAGTATCTCATCATACTTTATTACAATTTGCTCAGCAGGATAACGTTGATCTGTAAAAAATAGCTGTGGTTTATCTTTTTTGGCTTGGAGTTTTATATAAGATCGATTTGCTAAAAAATTCAGGTGTTTTTTTATCTGATCTACTGATGTTTTGATTTTAGCAGCTAGGTCATATTCATTAATTGGTACAGGATGCTGCCATATTCCGTTATACATTCTAAGTAATTGCTTAAGTACGGCATCTTCTCTGTGGTAGTTTTGTGCTATGTAATTTAGCTCTTCGCGTGAGGCTAAAATTTGTACTCGCATAGGCATATGTAAGTTGTCGCTTAATTGCCACAGTTTTTGCTTAGCTAGTAGTTGCATGCCGTGCAAAGCTGTAAGAATATTATAATTCATTTGTTTTACGAAAGGGAGCAACTCAAAATCAAAGTATTCTTCGCTTCCAAAGTTCATAGGAATTTGTAAATAATTACAGACGTCTGTATATAATTGTCTCAGCGCCTCCTCCTTAGGAAACTTTAGCGCCGCCAAATCCAATTGCTTTTGCAAGCTTTTACTATTATATAATAAAATTCCTTGAGAGTTTACGCCATCTCTTCCTGCACGTCCCACTTCTTGATAGTATGCTTCTAAATTTTCGGGTAAGTCATAATGTATCACTAAACCTACATCAGCTTTATCAATCCCCATTCCAAAAGCATTGGTGCTTACTACCGTTTGCACTTTATTTTCTAACCAATCATTTTGTGCTTGGGTGCGCTCCTCTTTGCTAAGCCCGGCATGATAAAAGTTGCTATGGATACCCTCTTGATTTAATAACAAGGATAATTCTTTACAAGCTCTGCGGCTACGACAATAAACGATACTACTGCGTGTTTTATTTTTTAATAAAGAAACTAATTGTGTTTCTTTATTCTCTACTTTTTTTACAATGAGGGATAACTCTTTACGTAAAAAACTAGAATAAAAAACGCTGGCTTCTTTTAATTCTAAGCAGTTAATAATTTCTTTTTCTACTTGGGGTGTAGCGGTAGCCGTTAGTGCCAATATTGGTTTACCAGGCAGTTCATATTTAAGGTCCTTAATGTTTAAATAGGCAGGTCTAAAATCATGACCCCATTGCGAAATACAATGTGCCTCATCTACTGCGATAAATGAAATACGCGCATTGGTTAAGAATCTAAGAAAGCGTTCGCTTTGTAAACGCTCAGGCGATACGTAAAGCAGTTTTATTTCCTCGTCTAAGGCATTGCGATAAATTTCTTTGCTTTCCTCATGGCTCAATCCACTGTAAAGCGCTGCCGCTGGAATATTTTTTTTATTGAGTTGTTGTACCTGATCTTTCATTAAGGCAATCAATGGAGAAATAACCAAGCAAACTCCTTTGGCCATAAGCGCCGGCAGTTGATAGCAAAGTGATTTGCCGCTGCCTGTAGGCATAATCACAAGCGTGTCCTTGCCACTTAGGATGGAGTCTATAGCTTCTTGCTGTAGGTCTCTAAAACTATCGTGGCCCCAATGTTTTTTTAATA